>NZ_JABRVS010000001.1:3948731-4252480 GCF_013248905.1 Shewanella sp. VB17 | reverse complement strand
GAGAAGAGTTTCAACAAACTATTTTACGCCAGTTTAATCACTATAAGAGTAAGTTGGAGATAGAAACGGAAATTCTTCATAATAAATATCAATATTTACGCACTATTGTATCTTTAGGTCGTGATCGAGGTGGCGGCTTTGATTATCGAAGTTATCGATTATTTGAAACCAATGTTGGCGGATTTCAATATAGACTCAGCTGTAAATTGGGGATGCAACTGCATAAATGGCCCTATACCAGCATGATTAAAAGAGCACCATTGGATATTGTCTCTGATGCTGACTTCGAACAAAAAAATACCGCTCATCATAATCAAGTGATGTTAAATGATGCGATGGAAAAACACTTGATGACGATCCCTTTAATTGAGGCTGATTTAGGTATTAGCCCTGAAAAAATCGCTAAACTCATGTCGTCATTGTTACCGTTAAAGCGGCAAATGATAGGTGAAAGTTTTTTTCAAAAAGGCGTTAATATCAATCACTACACATTAGTGAAGCGGCAACGATCTGATGTTTACGATTTATTTTTTACTGAACAAGAGTGTAAGGACCTTTCAACTGAACAGTTAATGGCGCAGTCATGTCGCCCTATTTACATAGGTTCCAGTTTACATTTAGATAAAATTCATCGATTAGCCAATGTGTTACGCCGTTACCTTACTAAACTCAATCGCAGTAGTGAAGGTGTTTATGTGGTTGAGCATTTGTTGCTAAAGCCAAGCGATGAAAGTCAACAAAGCTCAAGTCGACACGATAAACAAGTTGGCGATGATTTTTATTCATTTCAAATCTCTGTTATTTTTTCAGGTTTTACTGGTCGATGTGCTGATAAAGGATATCGAAAACAGGCTGAAATGGTTGTTCATGAACAATGCCCTGCGCATATTTTACCACAATGTTATTGGTTAAGTTTTAGTGAATTATGTGAGTTTGAACAAGCGTATATGCCGTGGTTAGAGCTGATGCGATCGTCAGACACGTCCAATGAAGCATGCCAGACAAGTGCTGCTGTGTTAGTTAACTTACTCAAGCAATATCGACTAGCGTCAGCTGGAGAGGTACATGATTGAGCCAATAGCGAACACTCAGGTGGGGTTTGGTTCGAGTCCTCCCCACGTAATAGAAGGTATCGTGTTTGATATTAACTTCAATCACCAACAAGTCGCAGATGATTTTCAGCAGCAAGCTCATGACTTTATGTTACGTCGTTTACTGCCTGCGATTGATAGCGCCTTCAATGCTCATAATGTGCCAGAGACGATGGTAAGCATTGATAAGTTGGTGATTGATCTAGGTAATGTTGAGCATGGCGATTATTTAACACAAATCGAAATACGCGTGCTTGAAGCAATATCACTGCAATTAGCATGCATTAAAGACAAGACAGGACTCAATCAAAGCGATAAACAAGTGGTCAGCTTATCTGCTGATATTGCTGAAGTCTCCATGAGTCAATATCCAATAACACAGGGACAGTGGCAACAGTTTACTTTTTATCTGCTTAGTGGTTCATTGCCCTGGAATGGACAGGCAAGTCAGTACCATGATCCTAGTCAGTGGCAGCAATGGTTATTACAGCGAGTATTTACTCACAGTAAAAAATTACGATTATGGTTGGCCACTCATGGACAGCGTAAACAGATTATTGGACGTTTGGTTAATCAATTAACGGTAAGCAATGTCATTGAGCTTCTATTAACCATGATCCCAACCAATGAGCGTACTCAGTTAGAGTGTATGCTGAGTTTGATATTTGGTAGCACTTGCCAGCATAGATTAACGCAAACAGAGCAAGCATTTTTTACATCGTCGCCTTGGATTAAGGCATCAGAAAAAACGAAGCGATTACGCTTTTTATCAAGCTTATTTGATGACATCGTCACCGATCGCCATTTTAGTTCAAACAGTGCTTGCCATTATTTATTGCGCAATGTCTCGCGCCAGTTAGATTCATTACCAAGGACTCTGATTAATGATTTTGTCGCGATGCATCTAACCCAGTCCCAATCGATTTTTCTACAACACTTACCAGTGAGTGAGGTCAAATCGAGTATTGCGATTATATTCTATCAGTCGGTGTTACAAGGCAGTCGTGCAGGGCTTTTATCAATTTGGACTCTTGCTAATAAGGAGTATGCCAATGTGTTTGTTGAGGTATTAACACAATTAGGTAAGCAAGCACGAGTGAGGCATTGCTTAGCGACAAATTTGTCAGTGCCTATGCTGACAGATTTAGTGTTACTGCTTGAACCAAATGAAAGTCATTTTATCTTGCAGGTTCAATCTAATGCGAATCAAGGCTTATTAACACTTAAAACACAGCCACAGGCACGCAATATCGTCATGGCTGACAAAGCCAAGGAGCAAATATTTTGGCAATTTACGTTAACTTATCTATTGGTCGAAAGAGGAGGAAGCTTTAACCGAAAGTCTTATCTATTGAGTCTGATTAGGCAAACCTCAGCTCATTTTAATTTAAGTCAGCAGCAAGTATATGGCTCATTGATGGACTCTTTGCATCAAATCAGCCAAGAGTCTAAGTTAAAACGTAATTTAGCAGAGTTATTGAGTGATGTTACTGTCATCAGAGGAATGACTCCTGGAGCCGCAATAGAAAGCACTATGTCAGTAGTAGCGCTCTGTGAGACTGAGCAAACTGGTATTTCTACACAGGAGATATTGAGCCGTTTAGCGATAGCTATTCTCGAAGGTCGCGTTGAACAAATCACTCCATTTTGGTCTTTAGTTATCAGCGAACACTCCAACTTATTGGGTCAAGCATTGCATCTGTGGGGGCAAGAACGGCATATTATTCGTACTATGGTCCACAACTTCAGTCAGTCTATGCTCCAAGATATTTTGCAATGTTTGGCCCCTGCGGATAAGCCATTCATATTGTCTATGATTGAACTGAGTACAGTGAAAATTCAACAATCGAAGGGTGGGATCCCTCTTGAAACTCAGGGAGTAACAGAGCATCTATGGGCTTTTAGTTTGAGTTATTTACTGATTGAACGTGGTAGCCAATTTAACCGTATTAGCTACTTAAGTTACTTAACTCAGCAAGTGGCTGCCCATCATAATGTCGATCATCAGCAGTTATTGCACGATCTGGTGAGTGGTTTTTCTGCCACATTAGCCCCGTCGGCATTAAAAGACAGTATGTTAGGTTTACTTGGTCAACTCTTAATTAAGCCGATTGAAGGGGTTCTGCGGGGAGTGCTACAGGATCCAGTTGCCAATGATACTTTAATTGATGTTGAACTTGTCTGTGATGGTGATGATTTATCTTCTCATAGTGATGATATTCTGAGCCAATTTGCTATTGCTTTGCATCTTGCTGATCATGGCAAAATTAAAGTCATGATTAAGCACGCATCACACTGTGAAACTAAGGTTTTTAAATACATTGTTATGCATTTTGCTAAGGTGTCACCACAGATTTTAGTCCAATTACATAAAAGTTCAGAGCAAACGAGTCATTATTTGATGCAATTGCTCATGCCTAATATTATGGTGCTGCTTGATGAACTAATGAGTGAAGATTCATTACTCTTCGTCAGTGTCCCATTTTCAGATGTTAAGCGTCCGTCTATGAAGCCTAATATTACAGATGTTGAAATATCAAGGCTGAAATTGACTAAAAAAGTTTGGTATAAATTGACCAGCAAAATAATATTAAGTCCTTTTATTACAGATATGCTTTGGTTGTTTATTTGGGAGTATGTTGGTGTCATGAACGCAAGTTGTCAGAACCATAATAAAGTACTGCACCACTTGATTGTACAGATGGCGGGATACAGAAACCTGACACCAGATTCACTCATCGAGGCGATGTTGCATTGTGTGAAGAGAGATGAAAAACATCCATTGAGGGTAAATCAATATCAATATTTGCATTCTTTGCGTGCTCCACTGTCCAATGATTTGATAGCGACAAGGAATACATCAGCAGATGAGCAAAATAAGCGTGTATTAACTCAATCATCACGATTGGATATTGAACACTTGGTTTATCACAATAAGTTGCGTGCTCAGTTACAAGTTCTTATGGTGAAAGTACTTCATTATCAACGCAATAGTACTGTAGCAATAGATAAAAATGATTTTAGTCGGCTTTTTGATATGTTGACTGAATTGTATCAAGATGATTATTTAAATCTTCAGCGTCTGATGATTCAACCGTTACTTTTGTCGATGGATTGGACTGTTTTGTTCAAACAATACAGTCATGAGCAGCAACAGTCCATGAAGGTGATGGTATTTAACCTTGCAAAATATAGACAAGATAGCCGTCACTTTAATGTCTTAGCACAAATTAACTCTACTTCAGATTTGATTTACACTGCAGTGCGTTTGGAACAAGCGCGTTGGAGTCAGAAATATTGGTCCCAAAATGGGGTAATTCAAAATAGGTCCGCTGAAATTAAATCCCCCGCTCGGCATGTACCAGAGCCATTGTTTACCATATCCCAAGCAGCAACAACGGAAAAAAGCGCTAAAAAAATTGATTTAACTATCATAAATAACCCAAAAGAACATAATGAATTACAGCAATGCCACGATTTTTTACAGAAATTAGCGAATCGCGATACTCAGCTTAATGACGCTGTTTACCTCAAAGAACTCGATGTCATACTGGTGTACCTCAAGCGTTACCATCATGCTGAATACAAATCTTATTTATTGCAATATTTACCCGATATTGCTGTTCACCTAGGGATTTCAACAGTGCGCAGTGAGCACGAATGTCATGAAATGATGACCTTTTTGTATGGCTCAAGATTCAGGGTTATGCATGAGTCTTTATGTTATCTCAATCATGTTTGTCCGACGTTGAAATATTTTTCACAAAGCCACAAAAAGTCGATGTGGTCGTTTATGTGCCAATATATCAATTCATCATCTGTGATTGATCAAACTCAGCTGACAGTGGATTTTTTGGCGTTTGTTTATCGTTTGTCTCTTGACAGTATAAAATCACACTTTAAACGATTTGAATTATTCATACACCAATTCATTGTTGAACTTGAGCTCCCAATTGATTTACTCACTCACTCATGCTTAATCAGACCCCCGCTAATGGGGGATAAGCAAAATGCTTTATGTAGCACTGATATTTGGGATAATAAAGCGGTCATAGAACATCTTAAGTGTCATATTTCACTGTTGCGTTGTGAAAATAATGTTAATACTGGTGCCATAGAAAAAGGCGAGGTGGTAATGCCACTGCAAAGTACAATTTTGCAGACTGATGTGGTTAAAACCGCTACGCCTACAAGTTCGAGTATCCTCAGTCATGACAATATCCTCTCTAATGAGAACATCTATGTTGCTAATGCTGGGATCGTGATTGCTGCGCCTTATCTCCCCCGTTTGTTTGCTATGTTGTCCTTAACAGACCAAGGCGTATTCATTAACGATGCAGCAAAAGACAAAGCGGTTCATGTGCTGCAGTATTTAGTGACAGAGCAGCAAGCGACACCTGAGTACTTATTGAGCCTTAATAAAGTGTTGTGTGGCGTTAACATCACTAAATCCATTTCCTATGATGTGGAATTAACCAATAAAGACATTGAAACCATGTCAGGCTTGTTAGATGGCATCATTCAAAATTGGCAGGTGATAGGTCAAACCAGTATCAGTGGGTTACGTGAATCATTTTTACAAAGAGAAGCCGTTATGATTCAAGATAAAGGCGCGTGGAAACTAAACGTCCCACCTAAAACATTTGATATGTTATTGGATTCTATACCGTGGAGTTTTGCGGTGATCAAATACCCATGGATGGAAAAAGTGTTGCATGTGGAGTGGCGTTAAATAAGTCAAAGGTATTCATTTTAAGCAATAAGGTGTCTAGCAATGAACAGTTTACAGGCAGTGAACAGTATCGCCACAACAAGCAAGGCATTCGATCTTGACTGCGGTGTAGCCAATGCCATGAGTTTAGAACGTGAGATTGAATGGTTTTCTCAGATCTTAGATTTACGTATTAAGCTGTACTTCCAGCAAGAAAGTGAACTGACATCCTTGTCTCAACTTGCTGCACCTGATTTAAGCTCTGATCAATCTTTGTATGCAAAATGGGTTAAACAACACCTGCATCAAGATCAAGAAAGAATTGTGTTGTTAATGGCTTTAATTCCTCATATTCGCCCACAAGTCTTTGATACTTTTTTTATTCGTAATAGTCATTTTGATCGTGCTTATACTGAATTTGGTGGTAAACAAGGGCAAACACACAGTGGTTTTTTACCTACATGTGAAACTGCGGCTTTCATCATAGCAGCTGAAGATATGATAAAGCGTTTTAATATGACGTCTTTATTTGAAGCCCATCATCCTTTTTTACACCACAATGTCATCAAATTACTCGACGCTGGTGACGGTGAGCCTTTTTTCAGTAGTCCTTTTACAATTGAAGTCGAATTTCTGAATCGATTTACAACTGGGATCACAGAAAAACTGGATTACAGTACTCAATTTCCAGCCAAGTTAATCAAGAGTCAACTTGAGTGGGGTGATTTAGTATTGACAGCTGATGTAATGGAAGAGATAGATCAAATCAGGATTTGGATCGCTCATTCTGATCATATTTTACATGATTGGGGCTTGTCAAAATCGTTAAAACCAGGCTACAGAAGTTTATTTTATGGCCCACCAGGAACAGGGAAAACATTAACTGCGACTCTTATCGGTGCTGAATTTGGCTTAGATGTGTATCGTATTGATCTTTCTTCTATGGTGTCTAAATACATAGGTGAAACGGAGAAAAATTTAGCTAATTTGTTTGATCAAGCCGCCACTAAACGTTGGATCTTATTTTTTGATGAAGCCGATGCGTTATTTGGTACTCGTTCACAAGGTGGATCTGCCAATGATCGTCATTCAAATCAAGAGATCGCTTACTTATTACAAAGAATTGAAGATTTTCCCGGTATGGTTATTTTAGCGACAAATTTAAGGGCTAATATTGATGATGCTTTTTCACGCCGTTTTCAATCCTTGATCTATTTCCCTATGCCAGATGCAAACCAGCGTTTTGAGCTGTGGAGCAATATGCTTAATCATCGATATGAAGATGAACAATCAGGGCAACTGAAATTAATTGCTGAACAATATGAGCTTGCTGGTGGATCCATTGCTAATGTCGTGCGCTATGGAGCGATCAGAGCGATTCAATCAGATCATGACATGATGAGTTTTGATGACTTACGTAGCGGTATTGCCAAAGAGTTACGTAAAGAAGGCAAAACAATATGAAGCTTATGATTGAAGCTCTCATGAAAAATATTAGCCTCATGTGCCTCGCTCTGCTAGTGATAAGTGTGCTGTATTCATCATATGTATTGAGTGCAGACAAAAGAGTGATAAATCCATGTTTAACCAATATTGAGCTAACCAAGCAGGATCCCATATTGACCAGCAAGATATTTGGGGATTTGGTGCAAAAAAATCTAGGGATCGTATACCAAGATAATTCAGCATATCTCCAAGATTATGACAATCCTGGAACGTATTTGTCTGATGGAAAAGTAGGTCGGATCACTGAAAAATGGTTGGCGTATTTTTGTCATGAATTTAATCAGGCCCACATCGCTAAAAGTAACAGTGAGTTTGTCGCGCAACTATTGAGTTCATTGATGACTATCGCAGAATTAAGTCAGAATTATCCTCAATGGCGACAAATACTTAAGAGTTTGATATTTAGTGAATGGATGCAACAGCAAGCCGTGAATCAATTGACAAAACAAGATTGCATCGATAAACCTCAGTGTTATATTTCGGCTCAAACACTGCATTTAGCGATTGATGAATTTGTGTTGAGTCAACAAAATACATCCAAGCTAATACCGAGTACTGATAGCCCATTGGTAGCAAATAAAAGCATTTACTATCAGTTATCTAATACTGATATGAAAAAATTAGCCGTATGGAGTGATACGCGATTTAAATTGAATGAGTTAATGGATCAACCCTTTGCTAGCGAAGCGGCGATTGTTAAGGAACTTAGGCCACTTACCCTTGCTTTAGTTGGGGAATTGTCGCCCAGTAAAATCAATGCATTGCTTAATCAACTCGTGGTCGTAACACCTGCTAGTTATCAAAGTGTTGCTGCACCAACAATATCAAATTCAGCAGCAATAACCCAAGCTGCAACTTCATTATTACCCACAGATACGCCATCTGATCTCACTACCGTTCAAAAAGATCCAGCGGATCCATCAGGAGCTTCATCGGCAATAATAAATGAAGCTAGCGTTACCAAAGCTGCACCCGTTAGCGTATTAATGCAGCCTCAGAGTTATGCCATTACTAAACATAGTATTAAAGACTTTACTCAGGCTGTAAATACACTTAATGGTGAGGTGATGATTGCATTAACTCAAGCTCAAATGAAGCAGCTAGCAATGCTTGAGGCCATGGTATTTAATTCGCGCTATTTACTGAGCGTAGCATTAAAAGATATTGATTTAACGACATTAAGTGATGATGTATTCAAGAGTTTGGTTGAACTATTTAAAAAATTAATTAGGCCAACAGACATAAAGGTTAATGAATTAGTTTGGCAAGCCACTCCTGGTTGTGGTTGTGCGGAAAATATTAGCCTTGAAGGTAATCATTCCCCTATTTACTATGGGTTTTATCAATATTGGCAACCAGATGAGCAAACAATAGATTATAGCCGGTTAACTCGGATGGCTTATTTTTCAGCGTCAATTGATGGTAGTCGTGTGACAGTGCCCGACAATCTAAGAGTAACAAAGCCATTTTCAGAATTTGTTAATAGTGCGCATAATCATAGAGTCAAAGTTGATTTGGTGTTTTCAAATAACAACGGTTCTCCAGCTGAACAACAGGTTGAGATCGAATTTAACGATGCTTTGCTCAATGACATCATTGCAACGGTTCAAGCACCGCTTGAGGGTTACCCTATTAATAATTTAAAACCTATCATGAGTTTAGGCCAAAGCCCTAAGAGAAGTATGGCAGATGGTGTCACTTTGAATTTAGATCTACAACAAATCAATACTCAAGCTAAGGTCAATGAGGTTAATGCATTTATTAAAAAATTAAAAATGCAGCTCAATGCAAATAATGTGGGAGCAGATACAGCAGGCATTGAAGATCAATATTATTTAAACATGATTGTGCCCTCTTATGCACTTGTATCAGAAGCATCGCTGTTTTATACCCTGGATAATTTGGCGGAGTTAGAGCCATATATTAATTTGTATATTATGAAGTTTTCTCCTTTTTCATTAGCGCAAGAAAATACTCAGGAGGGGTTATCTAATGACATGAATATTTCTGAGTCTATGAATGTTGATGTAGAGCGACTTAAGCTGTTGCGTACTTATATGGGGGATAAAAAACATACCGATATCGCAGGGGTGTTATTTAATAAATCTATTCCCTTACTGCAAATAGATGGGCATAACACTGACTATATTAAACAGGTATTGAACTATACAAAATGGAGTTACTTAGGTGCAGCTTATTGGACATATCCTTTGTCTGATGGAGTGAGTGATTTAATTGATATAAGTTATTTTTCCGGTCAAGATTCCACATTTACTTTGATAAAACCAGCTGTGAACCTAGCGAATAAAGTGTGTGACACACTATGCCCATTGCGCTGGCCACTTAGAGTCGTGTTTTTACTGTTATTTTTGAGCTTAGCTATTTATATGTTGACATCACTGTGGGTTTTTAGACTCAGATCTCTCTATAAACGTTGGTATTTTTTTGCTTTTTTACTTGGATACGTTATTTTTATTATGTTGGTGTTTAGTTGTGATCCTTATTGGAAAGAACAGCAATCATTATTCTTATTTTTGTTTTTGTTCATTGCGTTGGTGGTGAATTTTTTTAGACAAAAAGAGATTGAAAAACGTAAAAACTTACCCTAATACGAGCTATTAGATGAGTACAGATTTAGTGATATTTAGTATATAAACACGGAGTGAAAGTCATGTCGATTTTGATGCCAAAAAAGCAAGTGAATAACGTCAGCCAACATCAGACTCGATGTGATAAAAGTGGCATAACTTTACCAGCACAAGCTACACTAACCATTGCTGATAATCGTAGCCAGACTCAACAACTTATGCAGCTAAAAGACAACTTAGAAGACGAAGAAAAGCTGTCTCAACAGGCCCCTATTCAACGGAAGGATAATCGTACCGGCCTGCCTGATAAACTTAAATCTGGTATGGAAAACCTGTCGGGCATGAGTTTAAATCATGTCAATGTTCATTATAATTCACCAAAACCTGCAGCGGTACAAGCGCATGCCTATGCTCAGGGCAGTGACATTCATTTAGGGGCGGGGCAGGAGCAGCATTTACCTCATGAGTTAGGTCACGTGGTACAGCAAGCGCAAGGTCGAGTACAAGCAACAACCAGTATTGCAGGCATGGCGGTGAACGACAATGCCAGCCTAGAGAGCGAAGCAACCTCGATGGGCGATAAGGCGCTACGAGGGGGATAAGGTAAAGGTTTGAGGTATGCGTACACAGATAGATAAGTCACAAAAAAATAAAAGTCGGGCCGCTGAAGATTCTATTGTCCAGAAGAACATTCATAGTAAGCAAGAAGCATTGGTAGATAACAGGCCCGAGTTTTTGCAAGTCACTCAACGACAAGAAATGATGAGTCATGCTGTTCGCAGCGATAGCAGAAAAATGTCAGGTGAGGTTATGCAGTGTTTGGCAATGAAATATGGTGATAGTGCTCCAATCCCTGCAGACGCATTAAAAATCGCCAATGCACAAAATGGAACTCGAGATGAGGATATTGGTGTGCAAGCGATTCCAGGAATGGTACCTGAAGCTGTGTATGATGCTATGGGAGATAAGGAAAAGGTATATATTGTTGCGCATGGTCGTGCTCCATTAGGGGATGAGCCGGCCATACTACAAGATGGTCATGGGGGAACACTGTCGGGGGCGAATGTCGCAGGCGTGATTAATAGCCTTAAAACTGGACTGGCACACAAGAATAAATCCATTGGCGCAGTCAAAATTGAAGCTTGTATGTCTGCGTTAAGTCGAAAAACCGAAGGCGGTTTTTTTGGGGAAACTTTTGTCACTGCCAAGCCTTCTTTATTAGCTGATGTAACAGCAAGCTTAGCGAAGGTCTATGATGTAGATAGCGTCACTGTTGAAGGAAATTTAGGGTTTTCTACGGGAAATGAGCTTGAGGAGGGAGGGGTAGGTAATTTATCTCCTAAAAATACAGAAGTGGGTTTACTTGCGGCTGTTTTAGAAGCCTTATCCGCTGTTTCAGCTGAGGATTGGGATTTAGATGCAAATAAAGCATTGAGAAAGGATGGGCTGAATATTGTGAGAAAATACAGTGCTGCATTAGCAGTTTTTGATAAAAACTCTCAAATAAGTCAACTTATTACTACGAAAACTGCGGTTTTAGTTAATCAATATTTAGGAGCAAAAGTAAAATTAGTAAGATTAGATGGAGACATGATTAATATTACGACTCTACTTGGCGGGTATATTCGTCAGGATCCAGCATAAAGCTAACACGGTGAGCGGGCGTGCAATTCTATGTCATTCTTGTTTGTTGAACATTTTACTAAAATAACACAGAATTATGAATACTACCGAATTTTGGAAACTACCTTTGAACACTATCTTTTGAAAACGACCCTATTTTATCATTGATACTTTTTCTTCATACATTTGATAGTCACTTTTTTCCATTCCCAGCGCAGCATACGTACGTTGAGCGTTAGTGTTGTCTTGCTCTACATAGAGTCTGAAGCTTGCAGCGCCATCATTATCTTCAGCTATTTTTTTGACTGCTTGATAGAGTTTATTGTAGATACCTTGTCGGCGATTTTGTGGGCGAATATAAACACTTTGTATCCAGTAATAATCCTTAGCACGCCAATCACTCCATTCGAATGTCACCATGAGAGATCCCGTTATCTCGCCATCAATTTCAGCGACGAGGTAGAAGCCTCTTTGTGGTTGTGACAATAAGGCATTAACGCCTTTAGCTAATATATCCTTATTTAAAGCAAGACCTTCGGTTTCTTTTGCCATGGCTAAATTAAACTGAATTAATGAATTAAGATCACATTTCTGACCTTTTCTAATGATCATATTGATTCCTATTTTTTGTGTTCTATCATGTGACTGTTCGATAAGGTTACAGCCGTTGAGGATGACAAAGCCCTTTATCGCATGCTAACTTTGAAAGTACTGATATGTCGGTGGCTCATATTGATATCTGAGTTAATTTGTGCACTTTATTAACAGTGAAATTCTTTGCAAAATAAGGTGAGCTGGATGATTTAATGTCGCACTGAGCTGACGCTAATGGCGCTGAGCTCTGTGCGGTACTAACATTGTTAGCCTTTGCTCAACATTAGTTGGGTGTTACCTTTGGCATCTTTTAGCAAGAGTTTACCTTGCGACATACTGGCACTCGTGACTTCTGGGATAGTTGACATCACTCTTTGCTCTTGCTCCATTAATGCATCGACACAGGCCTTCATCGTATTGCCGATAATCATAAGGCGTACATTACCTTCATTGATAGAGTAATTGCCGAAAAAATTATTACAGCTATTATTACCAGTAAACTTGCCCTCTTCAGCAAAAATAAGTTGTGCTGGACTATAATCTATAACGGGTCTGTCAATAATGGTTTCTATGTTCCAGACTCCTTGTATTTCGGTGGATTGGATCTGAGTTCCTCCAGAGCTTTGACAAGCAGCTAAGCCGATTAAGGCTACAGAGAAAATGAACGACTTGATAAACATGGTGGAGCCTTACATTGATATAGCTGTTACATTGTGACCATTATAGTGCAGAATAAGCAGCATTAAATCAGTATTTTTTAGTTGATATAGGTGAAATCTGTTTAATTGATGATTTTTCGATATATGCTGCTAGTCATTCACGGTTTAGTTGTTATTCATGTTTTAGTGGCTTTTTTTTTGTTCAGATCTGAGGCCTCTTTTTGACTCCTCTAACATAGGTGAGAGTTTTAGTGCTGAATCTGGAGTAAAGAAATTATAGCTAGTATCTATGCTGAGGTGTTCATTTTGCTGGTGGAGAAGTTTTTCTACTCGTTGAGATATATAGTTAAGGTCACGTTCTGAGTCGACAAATACTAAGACAACAAATTGTGTGTCGTCATAATGTGCCGCAATATCTGCTGTGCGTATGGTGTCTTGAATGATATTGCCGAGTAGCCTGTTGTGGTGCTCTTCAATATTTTGGGTTGTTGGATCCGGTAATAATTCAAAAAAGATAATACCAGCGTGAGCCCCGAAACGCCGGCCTAAACTGAGTTGTCTAGGTGCCATCATAATGAAACCATATTCATTTAACATGCCAGTGTCTTTGTCTCTCATCGACAGAGATTCAATACGTTGAGTCTGACAATAAAGCGACAGTTCTTGTTGCAGTAAGACCTGAAATGGCTCAAGCATAAAGGCATTAGCCTCTGTTTTTGAATTTAATACACAGATACAGCCAAACTGAGTACCATCCGGCCATAATATTGGCCGAGTTAATATGTTGTTAGCTTGATCAAAATCTTTAGGTAAATCGCTTTTTTTTTGATTGGTTAAGTCAATATTAAGACCAACTGGTGGGGTGTTGACTAGACGCTGAAAAATAGGCGTGTTTTGTTCAAATAGTGTTCCGGTCGTAAAACTGCGATTTTGGTGGATTGAGCTGACGATAATTTCAAAACCTTGACCTGTTTGCTGAATCACAAATACAACATCAGATTCATAATAACGGTGCATTAACTCACATTGATGCATCCACCTCACTAAATTGAGCTGGGTATTGTCACTTTCAAGCAGGCTGATAGTGGTATCAATATTTTCTGGAAGCATAAAAACCTAGGGTACGACACAGTTTACTGGTATTAATTGTGGTCGTTATACTGACTTTTAGCAATGTGATGAAATATAGAGATCCACTTCTGTCAATGTATGGATATCTGTATAATGCAACTCACAGGAATATAAAATGAGTCAGTTTTATGGACATTCGATTAGCGACTTTTGACGACATTGAGCAATTACATCGACTTGAGCGCCATTATCTTAATGATGAGTTAGGCGCCGAAGTTCAATCACATGCTTTTGATGGTCAGGCATTTGGGATGGATGAGCTTAAACATTTGCTTGAGAATGGCTGGATTGTTGTCGCTAAAGATAAACAAAATATTGTAGGTTATGTGATTGCTGGTCCTTGGTCATTTTTTCAAAATTGGCCTATTTATCGACATATTCTTAAGCAATTAAGTCTGTTTAGTCTACAAGGCATTCAGTTGACTCAAGATAACACTTGCCAGTATGGTCCTATTTGGATTCAGAAGGCATATCGTGGAAAAGGCATTTTTGAACAAATGGTAACAAGATTGAAAGATGTTGTTAGCGCTCGATATGCCTTTATGCTGACCTTTATTGCTGAAGATAATATGATTTCTTTTGCTGCCCATACCAATAAGGCATCAATGCCGGTATTAGATTTTTTTACTTTTGATGATAGAGATTATTATCTGTTGGCGCTTAATGTTGAAAATCACTAAGCGTCACCTTAAATGATCTATCCCCTTGAGTTGAACTCTGCCACGTCTCGATATACTGACTCCGCATCTTGAATGTGCTTTGAATCTATAGTCGTTGAATATAGCTGTGCCAACATGTAGTGTGACTTAATCAGAGTGCGGATCACTCATAAAATGACATAAAAAAACCACCCAGTAAGGTGGTTTTTTATTTTCTATCTGTGATTTGAGCACATTTTGATTGTTATTATATGGCGTCTGCGCGTAAGGCTTCAGCTTTATCGGTACGTTCCCATGGGAACTCATTACGACCAAAGTGACCATATGCCGCTGTAGATTGGTAAATTGGGCGAGCTAAATCTAACATTTCAGTTAAACCGTATGGGCGTAGATCAAAATGTTGGCGGACAAGTTGTATCAATAGTTCTTCAGAAACCTTGTTAGTGCCGAAAGTTTCTACGTTAATAGAGGTGGGTTCTGCGACGCCAATAGCATATGAAACTTGAATTTCACAACGTTCAGCAAGACCAGCAGCAACGATGTTTTTAGCAACATAGCGTGCGGCGTATGCTGCACTACGATCGACTTTTGATGGATCTTTTCCTGAGAATGCACCCCCTCCGTGACGAGCCATACCACCATAGGTATCAACGATAATTTTACGACCAGTAAGACCACAATCGCCCATGGGGCCACCAATAACAAAACGACCTGTAGGGTTAATGAAATACTTAGTGTCTTTTGTTAACCACTGTTCAGGAATGACTGGTTTAATGATGGTTTCCATCACGCCTTCGATAAGATCTTTTTGACCAATATCTTCACAATGCTGAGTCGACAAAACAATGGCGTCAATGCCAACAATTTTGTTGTCTTCATAAGCAAATGTGACCTGGCTTTTTGCATCTGGGCGTAACCAAGGTAATGTTTTGTTTTTACGTACTTCAGATTGACGTTTAACTAAGGCATGTGCATAGGTGATAGGTGCTGGCATTAATACGTCAGTTTCGTTACTTGCATAACCAAACATTAGTCCTTGATCACCAGCGCCTTGCTCTTTAGGATCTGCTCTATCAACACCTTGATTGATATCTGGCGATTGCTTACCGATGGCATTTAGAATGGCACAAGAATCGGCATCGAATCCCATGTCCGAATTAGTATAGCCAATGTCACGAACGGTTTTACGCGTTATTTCTTCGATATCGACCCAGGCAGAAGTGGTGACTTCTCCTCCAACCATGACCATGCCGGTTTTTACGTATGTTTCACACGCAACACGAGCTTTAGGATCTTGTTTTAGTATTGCGTCTAATACCGCGTCAGAAATCTGATCGGCGATTTTATCTGGATGACCTTCTGAGACAGACTCAGAGGTGAATAAATGCTTTGACATGGTATAAAATCTCGTCGTTGAAGAATTTGAATGTATACCCAAGCGATCAAACCGGAGTATGTGGCGAATGTATCTTCAGCTTAGGCTAAAACACGATCATGAGCCGTTTGGGTATAGAAGTATCTACATCTAGACGGCTATTTTAATTCATTATGGTCAGCTTATCACCCCCAATGACAAATTATTCATTGAAGTTGTAACCATAAGTCTGTTTTTTTGTGTTTTTATGTGGGATTTTATTATTTAAAATCAGTGTTTTGTGTTTTTGTTTGTGTGTTTTATTTATGTGTGTTTTTTGTTTTACAGGAGGGGATAAATTAAGAGGGGATAAGAAATATATCTATTTGTTTTATTTGGCGATAAAGAGGAAAAATACTATAAGCGCAATAAACATTTGCGTCAACAGGTTATGTAGGCGAAAATATGGCTCCAAAATTGCCGTAGAGCGTCGATAGTTTGATTTGTACTAATCGATATAGTGCTCGTTGCTCTAGACCCCCCAAAAAACAAGCAGGAGAGAGCATGTCATCTCGTAAAGAACTCGCAAACGCTATTCGCGCATTAACCATGGATGCCGTTCAAAAAGCCAATTCAGGTCACCCCGGTGCACCTATGGGAATGGCTGACATCGCTGAAGTGCTTTGGAATGACTTCCTTAAGCACAACCCGAATAATCCTGAGTGGGTTGATCGTGATCGCTTTATTTTATCAAACGGCCATGGCTCTATGCTTATCTACTCTTTGCTTCACCTTACTGGTTACGCATTGCCTATCGAAGAGCTTAAAAACTTTCGTCAGCTGCATTCAAAAACCCCAGGTCACCCTGAGTATGGCTATACACCAGGTGTGGAAACGACCACGGGTCCATTAGGTGCAGGCATTAGTAATGCCGTGGGCATGGCAATTGCTGAGAAGACATTGGCGGCTCAGTTTAACCAACCAGATCATGATATCGTTGATCACTTCACATATTGTTTCCTTGGCGATGGGTGTTTAATGGAAGGGATCTCACACGAGGTTTGTTCATTAGCGGGAACTTTAGGCCTAGGTAAGTTAATCACGTTCTGGGATGATAATGGCATCTCTATCGACGGCCATGTAGAAGGTTGGTTTACTGACGATACGCCTAAACGCTTTGAATCTTATGGTTGGCATGTTATTGCGAATGTCGATGGTCATGACAGTGATGCGATCCGTACTGCTATTGAAGCGGCTAAGTCTGTGACTGATAAACCCACGATGATTTGTTGTAAAACCACCATAGGTTTTGGCTCACCAAACAAGTCTGGCAGTCATGACTGTCACGGTGCGCCATTGGGTGATGCGGAAATTGCAGCTGCACGTGAATTCCTTGGTTGGGAGCACGCAGCCTTTGAGATCCCTGAAAATGTTTATACCGGTTGGGATGCAAAAGAAACGGGTGCGATTAACGAAGCAAACTGGAACGAAAAATTTGCAGCTTATGAAGCGGCATTCCCTGAGCTTGCTGCTGAATACAAACGCCGAGTTATTACAGGCGAGTTGCCTGCCGATTTCGAAGAAAAAGCACAGGCTTTTATTCAAGAATCTCAAGATAAAGCTGAAGGCATTGCCAGTCGTAAAGCATCACAAAATGCCATTGGTGCATTCGGTGCTATTTTACCTGAAATGCTCGGTGGTTCTGCTGACCTCGCTGGTTCAAATTTGACGTTATGGTCTGGCTCTAAAGGGATTCAAAATGACCCTGCCGGTAACTACATCTACTACGGTGTACGTGAATTCGGTATGAGCGGTATAATGAATGGCGCATCACTGCATGGTGGTTTTATTAATTATGGTGCGACCTTCATGATGTTTATGGAATACGCCCGTAACGCTGTGCGTATGTCTGCACTCATGGGAATTCAAAATATTTTTGTTTATACTCACGATTCAATTGGTCAAGGTGAAGACGGTCCAACTCATCAGCCCATAGAGCAACTTGCTAATTTGCGCATGACCCCCAATATGACAGTTTGGCGTCCATGTGATGCAGCTGAAACAGCAGTATCTTGGAAGTCAGCAATCGAGCGTCGTGATGCACCGACTTCGTTAATCTTTAGTCGCCAAGGTTTACAGGCGCAGCCGCGTACTGCAGAGCAGCTAGCCAACGTGGCTAAAGGTGGTTATATTTTAGTGGATTGTGTTGGTACACCTGATATTATTCTTATCGCGACAGGCAGTGAAGTTCAGCTGGCTGTTGATTCAGCTGCGGTATTAACAGATCAAGGTCAAAAAGTGCGCGTAGTGTCTATGCCTTCGACTAATGAATTTGATAAACAAGAAGCTAGCTATAAAGAGTGTGTATTACCCCGTACTGTCACTAAACGCATTGCTATTGAAGCGGCTCATGTGGACTTTTGGCATAAATACGTTGGTTTTGATGGTGATGTTGTCGGTATGACGACATTTGGCGAGTCTGCACCTGGTGGAGATTTGTTGAAGCACTTTGGTTTTACAGTTGAAAATGTCGTAGCAACTGTTAATAAGCTATAGGACAGCCAATAAAGCATGGGAGGTAAGCCATGCTTTATTGAATCAGTGGATAATAGATTTCTCTATAGATGTAAAATAGCTTTTTTATTTTAAGCATTTATAACACAACGGCTTACTGATTAAGGTAAGCCGTTGTTGTATTAAGAAGTGGCCGAGTTCAAGGGGGAATCCTTGAATTAACGGCATTGGGATCTGTTCCATAGGGATATGGTCAATGCCTTTAAAGCGTATAGAACGATTAAAACCGTGGTGGTCTTCATTAAATTGCTGGACTCGTTATTCTCATTCGCCATTTTATAACATAGAAATAGGGTGCTTCTTGTCGTGCTCTATGGCAGTGCTGAAATGAGCATCTTGACGTCACTTGGGTATAAGGAATAGGTCAATGATCAGAGTTGCAATCAATGGGTATGGCCGAATAGGGCGTTCGATCCTTCGGGCTGTTTACGAAACGGGTAAACGTGATCAAATTCAAATCGTGGCTATTAACGAACTCGCTAAACCGGAAGCCATGCTTCATCTGACACAATATGATACCACTCATGGTCGCTTTCAATCTCAGGTACAGCTCGATTCTGATAGCAACAAGA
Source organism: Shewanella sp. VB17 (assembly GCF_013248905.1). Taxonomy (NCBI): domain Bacteria; kingdom Pseudomonadati; phylum Pseudomonadota; class Gammaproteobacteria; order Alteromonadales; family Shewanellaceae; genus Shewanella; species Shewanella sp. VB17. The sequence goes on along the minus strand of NZ_JABRVS010000001.1, from coordinate 4,233,418 downwards.
TGTTAATAGGTGATGATGCCATTACCTTGTTGCATCAAAGTGACCCTAGTCAACTTCCATGGGGTGAAATGGAAGTTGATATTGTTTATGAGGCGACAGGGGTATTGTCCGACAGGGAAAGTTGTGAGGCTCACATTCATGCCGGTGCTAAACAGGTATTAATTAGCCACCCATCATCGAGTAATGTCGATGCCACCATTGTGTATGGTGTTAATCATCACTTACTCAAAGCTGAGCACACCGTCGTTTCAAATGCCTCATGTACAACTAATTGTATTGTGCCTGTCATTGAAGTATTAGATAAGCATTTTACGGTAAAAAGTGGCGCTATCACGACGATTCATTCAGCGATGAATGATCAGCAAGTCATTGATGCCTATCATGATGATCTGCGCCGAACACGCGCTGCAGGGCAGTCTATTATTCCGGTAGATACTAAATTGGCGAGGGGCATAGAGCGTATATTGCCACACATGAAAAATAAGTTTGAAGCTATTTCAGTACGTGTACCGACGATTAATGTCACTGCCATTGATGTATCGGTTACGATTAATGCAAAAGTGGATATCGCATTGGTGAATAAGGTACTTTTTGATGCATCTAAGGGTCTTTATAAAGGTGTTTTAGGTTACACTAACGAGCCTCTTGTATCCTGTGATTTTAACCATGATCCACGATCGAGTATTGTTGATGGTACTCAAACGCGTGTCAGTGACGGTCATCTAGTGAAGCTGCTTTTATGGTGTGATAATGAGTGGGGCTTCGCCAACCGTATGCTAGATACTAGTTTAGAAATGATAAAAGCAAGAAGAGCCTAAACAATCATTTTTACTGATGGCGGGATCTAGTGTCTCGGCGGTCAGATAATTCGTTTATTTTTAACTTTAATCTTAAGCATTTAAGGAAACGTAGTATGGCTATTATTAATATGTCTGCATTAGATTTACAAGGTAAGCGAGTGCTTATTCGTGAAGATCTAAATGTGCCCATCAGTGACGGTGTTGTCAGCAGTGACGCACGTTTACGTGCTGCGCTGCCAACGATTAAACTTGCCCTTGAAAAAGGCGCAGCTGTGATGGTGATGTCACACCTAGGACGTCCAGTCGAAGGTGAGTTTAATCCAGACTTCTCTCTGCAGCCTGTGGTCGACTACCTGACAAAAATGCTTCCTTGCCCTGTTCGCTTGGCCAAAGATTACCTTAATGGTGTAAAGGCTCATGTCGGTGAAGTAGTGGTGTTTGAAAACGTACGCTTCAATGTTGGTGAAAAGAAAAACGATGAGGCTTTAGCGATAAAGTTAGCGGCGCTGTGTGATGTGTTTGTCATGGACGCATTTGGTACGGCGCATCGCGCTCAAGCATCGACTCATGGTGTTGGTTTACATGCACCCGTAGCGTGTGCAGGTCCTTTATTGGTTGGTGAGTTAGAAGCCTTAGCCAAGGCGATGGATAATCCTGCTCGTCCATTTGTTGCCATTGTTGGTGGTGCTAAAGTGTCGACTAAATTGACGGTACTAGAGAGTTTGTCTGGTATCGTAGATCAGCTTGTTGTTGGAGGGGGTATTGCTAACACTTTTATTGCAGCAGCAGGTCACCAAGTTGGTCAGTCACTTTATGAAGCCGATCTTATCGAAGAGGCTAAGCGTTTAGTGGCTAATGCTCAAAGCCGAGGCGGCGATATTCCCGTGCCCACAGATGTGGTGGTTGCTGGTGAGTTTAGTCCAACGGCAAATGCAAGCCTTAAAGACGTAAGTCAGGTAGCAAATGATGATATGATCTTCGATATAGGGCCTAACAGCGCTGAAGTATTAGCTGACATAATTAACAATGCAGGCACTATTGTCTGGAATGGTCCAGTGGGGGTATTTGAGTTTGATCAATTTGGTGAAGGCACCAAACGTATTGCCCAAGCCATTGCAGATTCAAGCGCATTTTCCATTGCTGGTGGTGGAGACACGCTGGCTGCGGTAGATAAATACGGTATTGCCGATAAAGTGTCATATATTTCTACAGGAGGTGGGGCTTTCCTTGAATTTTTAGAAGGAAAGGAACTTCCTGCAGTAGCTATGTTAGAATCTCGCGGAAAATAGTGAACATCAGTTGATTTAAAATTAAAAAAATAAAAATGTAATATGTTTTAAATCGACAAGTAAAAGAAACCGTGTGTTGGTTCAGGTTAGCTTATTGACTCAGGTAAATAAGCCAATTTGAACCAGGACATAAAAATCAATCCAAACGATAGCTACCTCGGTGGTATTTAGTCACCCTATTATTGGAGTAAAAAATGGCTTTAATTTCCCTACGTCAAATGCTTGATCATGCAGCAGAGCATGATTATGGCGTCCCCGCTTTTAATGTGAATAACCTAGAGCAGATGCGCGCGATTATGCAAGCTGCTGAAGCGACAGATAGCCCTGTTATTGTGCAGGCTTCTGCCGGTGCACGTAAATATGCCCGTCCTCAATTTCTTAAGTATTTGATGGCTGCAGCACTTGAGCAATATCCTGACATTCCAGTGTGTATTCATCAAGATCATGGTACTGATCCTGATATCTGTCAGCGCTCAATCCAACTTGGTATGTCATCTGTGATGATGGATGGCTCTTTAATGGCAGATGGTAAGACCCCAGCTTCTTATGAATATAATGTTGATGTAACACGTAAAACGGTAGCGTTTGCTCATGCTTGTGGTGTGTCAGTTGAAGGTGAAATTGGTTGTCTTGGAAGCTTAGAAACCGGTGAAGCTGGTGAAGAAGACGGGATCGGTGCTGCAGGTATTCTGAGTATGGATCAGATGTTAACGACCCCTGAAGAAGCGGCACGTTTTGTGTCAGATACTCATGTCGATGCTTTAGCTATTGCGATTGGCACTAGCCATGGCGCCTATAAGTTTAGCCGTAAACCTACTGGTGATGTGTTGCGCATTGATCGTATCAAAGAGATCCATGCACGTATTCCTAACACTCACTTAGTGATGCACGGTTCTTCATCTGTGCCACAAGAGTGGTTAGAGATCATCAATCAGTACGGGGGCACGATCCCTGAAACTTACGGCGTTCCTTTAGAAGAGATTGTCGAAGGTATCAAACATGGTGTGCGTAAAGTGAATATAGATACCGATCTACGTTTAGCCTCTACGGGTGCCGTTCGTAAATTTTTGGCTGAAAATCCAAGTGAATTTGATCCGCGTAAATTCCTTAAAGCATCAATGGAAGCAATGGCTGATATCTGTACTACTCGTTATGAAGCATTTGGTTGTGCTGGCATGGCTTCTAAGATTAAGCCTAAATCACTGCAAGCGATGTACAAAGCATATCAATCTGGTGAATTAGATCCACAAATAAAATAAAGACCTAAGGTCATTGCTTTAAAATACCCACATCTTGTGGGTATTTTCGTTTTTAAAGTGCTAGAGTTGTTATGTTTTTCACTGTGTATTTATTTGGAGTGTTGAATAATATGAAGATATTGCTAATCACATCAGCTATTTTGATGACTGCCCCTTTTGCTGCTTTAGCGGGTGGAAATTTGGTTGAAGATAATAAAACATTGAGTGCTGATGCAGAGCTTGGTGCGACCATTACGACAGGTAATACTGATACGACGTCACTTAAAGGTCGCCTTGATATGAAGCATGAATTTGGTCATTGGGAAAACCAATACCTACTTGATGCGCTATATAAAGAGGATACTGGTGAGGTGACAGGTAAGCGATACTACGGCTTAGTGCAAGCTAACTATCAGTTTAATGACACCAGCTATTTGTTTATTAATGCTAATCATGAAATCGATCCCTTTACAGGTTTCGATTCAACATCTACGCTCTCATCAGGTTATGGTCATAAGTTTATTGATACAGGCACAAGCTTATTTAATGTGGAAGTAGGACCTGGTTATAAATATAAACAACTTGATGATGAGAGTGCACTTGAAGCTGGCTATGATACAGAAAAAAGCTTGGTCGCTCACGGTGTGGCTAACTTTGAAACTAAAATTTCTGCTAGCTCTATGTTTAAACAAATGTTTATTGCTGATGTGGGTGAAAGTCTAGAAGGGCGTTCTGAGACTTCTATTACGGCTAATATCGTTGGTGCATTAGCGATGAAATTTGCTGTGATTGTTCGTTACAATAGCGAACCATTAGATGATAAAAAGAGTACCGATACGGAAACGAATATGACCTTGCTTTATTCATTTTAATTGCTCAATGTTCTCTTTATTTTTATTTGATAAAGCACCTTTTGGTGTTTTATCTTTTTGTCAGTTGCATGAATATTCTTACAAAAAATGCAGCGAGGTCATATAGAAAACAAGTCATTATAAAATACACTATGATTAAAGTCATATTGTGTAAATTTGTTATTGGAGCATAGAGATGAAAGAGGGGATTATTTTATCTGTGTGTTTACTGCTCATCACATTTCAAGTAAAGGCTGACGAATATCATTTTGTATCCATTGAAAACTTATTTGAACAAGAAGTTGGGCGCAAGGTATTACCGTATTTTTACAGCAAATTAGGTCATCAAATCACCATCACCCCATTACCGGGTAAGCGTGCTTCAACGATGCTCTCTATCGGTGAAAAAGATGGAGAGATTATGCGTATTTTTTCCTATGGGATCGAACACCCTGATGCCATACGTGTCCCGACTCATTATTATTCGTTACAAACGATGGCTTTTTATAAAAAAAATACAGGCATTGTCATTAAGACTAAGGATGATCTTGCGCAATATAAGGTAGCTAAAGTACGTGGTGTTAAACATACCAATAATATGACCAAAGGCATGCGTTTTGTTTACGATATGGAATCAACCTTAGCCATGATGGACTCGCTCGAATCTGGGGAGGTTCAAGTTGCCCTCACCAACACTATCGATGGGCTTATAGCCATAAAAGCTAGGGGATACAATGATATTGTAAAATTAAGTGAGCCCTTAAGTGAACTGTATTTATATCACTATATTCATCAAGATCATCCAGAGCTTGCCTCTGAAGTGAATGAGGTGATTAAAAAAATGGCAGCCAGTGGCGAGCTCGAAATAATCATCGAACAAGCTGAATATGAGGTATTTAATCATAATGGTTTACGCTTTCCCAAAGTACCAAAAAGCTAATTTTGGGCGTATTATGTGGTTTGTGTTTTGAATATTATGGTGTTAATTTTTAGCGTCCACTTGCCGTACGTCTTGGACTGAACTCACAGCAAGTGGTAGATTTCCCTGAAAGTTAGACCGTTAACTTTGCAATATTTGTAAAGGTAAACTTAGCATATCGTCTCCTGTGCCGGCGAGATACCAGATAATACCGATTAATGCTCCAACGGTGAGGAGATACCAAATGGTTGAGAATATCTGTCCATATTTGTCCAGAGGGAGTAAGTGACTTTGATGGCGAGTTTTCCATTCGAAGACAATTTCTGCACTACCAATTAAGAGTAAAAATCCTAACAGTGCTAAACCCAATGTATAACTGATATAAACGCCAATGGCAGCACCGATAACGCAGGCTGCTAATCCCATAATGCTGTTCATGGAGAAGCTAACACTTTTCAATATGTGGCCACCATCCAATGGTAATATAGGGAGTAGGTTGAATAGATTTAATAGCGCATTGAATGCGGCTAAGCCGGCAAAGAAAGGGCTTTTGGTTATCCAAAAAGCGACTAGAGCCATGACTGACATTAATAAACCAAATGTCGGTCCCATTATCGATATGACAACATCTTGCCAGCGGGTATTAATTTTTTCGTCACTGAGAGCGAGTCCACCCATAAATGGGATCAGGTAAATGCCTTTGGTTTTCATGCTGAAGTATTTCATGGCTCGAATATGACCATATTCATGGAAGACTAAACAGGCGATGAGTGCGAGTGCGAATTGAAAGGAGAATAACCATGAATAAGCGGCAACACTAGCGCCTGCTAGCACAACTTTTATCACTTTTGCACTCTTAAGGAGTTTAAATCCAAGAGAGGCTAAGCCCACTAGGCTGAACTGACGTTTGACTTCAATTGGCGTCGCAGGAGTTTGGCGTTCAATATCTTTGTGGTTTCGAGTCCCTTGAGTGATGATGGAATCATCGACAGTTAAGCGATAATCCAAATTGAAAGGTTGCCAGATAAGGTTGACTTCGAGGCTAACATTGATTATGTCACCTTCATCTTTAACGGTTGGTGAAGGTAAATCTGTCGGATGTGTTTGGGCTCTCTCGGTTTGAGTTATCTCGGGATGAATTCGCTGTGATGTGAGTTCAAACTGATGGATTTTTAGTCTTTCATTATCAGCAGATGCCTGTTTTACCGATACGAGTGTATTTCCCCAGAAAAGTTGTTGCCAGCCAGCCATTGAACCTTCTAATCTAAGCTCTTTCCCTAAATAATCAATTCTTAGTAGTTCCACTGTATTCTCTTAGTATGATGTAAATTTTAATACTGTAGAGAATTATGCATGGAAATATTGAAGGATGCGAGCGCTGTAAAATCAGAGTGCTAAGGTGAGGTGTGAGCTCATACCCAGATAACGTCAAAAGTAGGATTATGTATTAATGCTTGGTACTGTAATCAAATGTCAATTCCTGATCTTGATTAAAGACCATACAGGTTCCATGTTCGCGTTGAGTACGATTAAAAGCAGGTCCAATATGTAACTCTACATTAGGGAAGATATGCTTGTGAGCTTCAACATGATGGTCACGATAATAGTTGTTGACTTCCAGTTCAAGATGGTCATGTTCCGCTTGCTCTTTATTACGTCGAGTAGAGAGCTGTTCCTTTTCTTCAAACATGACCTCGACTTGTGCTAACATCATTTCATCATCTTGCCACTCAGTTTTTGGTGGTAGTTTGTTTATTTTTGCATCCAATTCCAAAAGTGACACCACCATGGCTTTAACACTTTGATCTAATTCTTTAAGTTGGTGCCTAAGCTCACTTTGTTTCATCGCACAAAAAACCTCGGTTTTGGTCCCTGCTGTAGCACCAATAATGACAGCGATGACTCCGTTATCAGCTTTGGCTATACCGCCCACTAAGTCACCTCTATTGCCTTTGGGATCACTAACCGTTAGTTTTTGCTTAGTCTTGGTGTAGCTGTGGAGCAATTGTTTAGTGACTAAAATGTCTCCTTGTGCTTCAAGATCAGAATATTGAATGAACTGAGCACAGATTTGCCCGTTTGCTCTAATCTTGGTAGATAACTCTTTTTCTTTCAGCTGTCTACCTATGATGCCCTTACTGACAATGACATCTCCTTCTGCAATTAAGGTTGCTGAGTCGACAAAACCCATAATGGTAATATCACCTGTACTTTTGACTACCATGCCTTCATGCACATCACCTGTAACTAAAATACTGCCTTTAAAGTCGACATTACCATAGCCTACATCGACATCTTTTATATTGAGCACATTATCAACTAGCATGCCGGTTTTGGTCTCTACAGGCTGCCCTGATACTGAGGCTATCAGTTGATTGGGATCGCTACTGCATAGCTCTGTGCCATCGCCGACTTTGAGTGAGATATCTTTACCTGGAATCGGTGATAACACTTCACCATGTATATTGTAACCACTGGTTCCCATGGTTGCTGGATGTTTGACAAGCAGAAGATCTTTTGGATCGACCATTATCACTGAGCCTAAGTTGTGCATATCGACTGTGCCATCTTCTCTTTCTTGTGGTTGCAATAATCGTTCTCTTGCAAGAGGGACTTTGCGTTCGAGAGATGCATTTACCCCGTGAATGCAATCCTTTCCGGTTGCAATAATACATTCACAGGTTTCGCCTGGTTGTTTTTTTGAGATTTCTTTGAGTAACGTTTGGATTTTTATTTTACTTAAGCCCATGCAAATATTACTCGACTTAAGTGCTTGAAGAATATTCTGAATGGTGATTTTCTCTCCCCCCCAAGGAGCGGTAAGCTCCATTTGGGCTGACATTTTATCTTCAGCTATTTTGACATTAATTTGTCCATCAATACGTTCTGCTATTTTGAAAAACTGTTCAAATTGTCCGTCATCTTGACCGCAGAGTTGATTCACTTGAACAACGGCTTTTTGTATTATATTTTCTAAGGGGTGCAGTTGATTAAATTCTGGGAGCGTAAGAAGCTGCATAACCGCCTCTTCTGAAATCGGACCATGAGTATTGGGGAGTAGTTTAAATTCAATAAATTTTTTATCAATACTGAGTTCAATAAGTTCAGGAGGCAGCATATTCAATTCCATCTGTGATGATTCGACACTTTTTTATTTTGAGTATTACAGTGTAAACTTTAGTCTTAGAAGCGGTAAAAACCGAAAAATATCTAAGCTAACCTATTTATAATAGAAGTGATATGCGAATAAAGGGAGGAAATATTAAGTGGTATTAAATTTTAACACCACTTAATATCTGCAGTGATTAACTATGTGTCTTGTGAGAATAAATTTTGTATTTATTATTTTCTGCTTGTACATTAACAGAGCCAAAAAATTCAACAATTGTATCACTATAAGGGAGATGCCGGTTGGCGACAATATGCCAACAGCCACCTTTTGCTAATTTCTGTACACTATCTTGTACAAATTTCTTGGCGATCTCAGTCGTACTTTGCAAACCATCATGAAAAGGAGGGTTAGAAATAATCCCATCAAAACGGCCTTGCGTTTGAGATAACCCGTCGGAAGCATAGGTTTTAGCGATAAAATGATTCGCTGCTAGTGTTAATTCACAAGATTTTAAGGCCATCGCATTGATATCGACGCATTCAACTTTTAGCTCTGGTTGAGCCTTAAGCAATGCAGCCGCTATTATCCCTGCTCCACAACCAAAATCTACCACTCTTCCTGATAACCTTGGTAAGTGTGAAAGTAACAATTTAGTGCCTTCATCTAGACGTTTTTCACTGAACACCCCAACCAAATTACAGATAGTGATTTCACCTTGTGGGGTATCGAGTTGATACTTACTGACCCAATCGGAGAGATTAATCGCCGGTGCTTGTTTGATAAGTTGACTCGTGAAGAGTAAGCAATGTCTCGCATTAGCTTGTTTGAAAGGGGGATCAAAATACTCAGGGATCTGTTTCACAATCGATTTGACACCGCCTTTATTTTCGCCAACGACAACCAGCTCACCCTTTGGACATAAATGTGTTCCAGCAAGATTGATGAGATAAGCAGCGAGAGCTTTGGCTTTTGGATAATAGATAATAATGCTATCAAATTTTTCATCAATCGTGGGGAGTCGATGGCCAAAATGTAGAGTTAAATTCTCTGTAGGCTGACGACTCATGACTAAGTGATGATGATAATCAAGTGATAACGCGGTAACACTCTTAGCACTGTCTAGCAGGCGTTTAGGTAATAAATCGGCCTCATAGTTGAGTATTAACACATTTTTATGAGAAAAAAAGTCACTATTTTTAAGAATAAGTTGCGATGGATTCGTTAACACTGACAATCACATTAAAAAAATTTGACCGCAATTATAGCGTAAAAAAGTGGTCATACAGTAATTGATTTGTGTTTTTTGTGGCTTTAATTCGACAGAATATGGTGTCCATCATATGTATTTTATCCTGTGGTTTCAGACTAAATCAGTGAAAAAGATGTAAATATGTAGGCGACATAGCATTTACTTACCTAAGCTGTACTTGGGTGATGTTTTGGATCAGTTTAACTTTATGCAGTAGTCAATTGGGCCATTAAAGTGTCATGGAAAATATGGTTGATGGTAGGGGACCTTTTAGATGCATTTTTTGGCTACATGGATGTTATTATTTTATCTTTTTTGTGCACATTCAATCGCAGCTCAAGTGATCGTCAATGATTCAGCTGTTGATCACCGTCTTTCTCTACAAGAATTACGGTTGATTTTTTCTATGCAGAAAACCTACTGGCCAGACGGTAATAAAATTCATGTCTTTATCCTCACTCCAAGTTCAGATTTACATAAAGAATTTTGTGTCCAGCAATTAGATATGATGCCTTATATGCTACAAAAACGCTGGGATCGTTTAGTTTTTTCCGGTACAGGTGAAAGGCCTGAAATATTAAGATCTGAAGCTGAAATGAAACAATTGATTTTGCAAACGCCGGGTGCAATTGGCTATATCAGTAACACCGGATCCTTAGCGAGAGGCTTATATGAATAAATTCGCTAGATTTTACTTTTTATTTATATTACTCATTTTATCTATTCCATCAGTAGGCTCGGATTTGCAGTTAAATGGTTTCATTGGCCAAGGTTATGTTTATGCTGATGATAGCCAATTTGTTGTTGGTAATGATGATCATGCTTTTGACATCACAGAAGCGGCTTTTGCTGTTTCATGGAAACCTATTGAGCATGTAAGGGTTGCCAGTGCGTTGAGTTTTAGGCAATGGGGGGAGTTATATGACGCCAAAGTTAAATTTGATTATCTCTTTGTTGAGTATACGCATCTATTTGGACTGGCGACATTAGGTATTCGTGGCGGGTTATTTAAGAATGAATCTGGTTTTTACTCAAGTACCCGTGATGTGCCTTTTACTCGCTCTAGTATTATGTTACCTCAATCGATTTATAGTGATTACTTTCGTGATGCCCAGTTGCATATTGAAGGCGCTGATGTATTTGGCATACATCAGATTTTTGATGGGACTCTCGATTGGCACCTTAGCCTTGGTAAAGTCGATGTGACCGAAGATTTAGAAAATAATGTGCTGGGAAGTGCTAACTTAGGTGAATTTGATTCTGAACATTATTATGCTGTTGATGTCGAGTTTCAAAATGACAATGTTTGGTTAGGGATCACTTATTATAATGGCAAAGTTAATTATATTTCCCCAATCTCTGACAGTTATTTTTCAGGTGATATTCAATTAATTAATTGGGTTTTTTCAGGGCAATTTAGGTATGAAAATTTTGAATTAACGGGAGAATATCTAACGGGTGATACTGTTATTAATGGATTATCGCTTTCGCCTCAATTGGGAGAGTTTACAGAGCCTAGCTTGGGTTATTACTTAGAATTACGTACCTATCTTCCTAATGAAGTTGAGTTATTTGTTCGGTTCGATAAGCAAATAGATAACACTAATGATAAAGATGGACAAGGGTATGCAATGAATTCTGGCTTCCCTGCTTATTATGGTTATGCCGATGATTGGACTTTTGGAACACGATGGTTCCCCAGTCATAATTGGCTACTGACATTAGAATATCATCAAGTAGAAGGCGCTTCTTGGGTGACACCTCTTATCTCTCCAATGCCTTCCGAGCAGGCAAAATATTGGTCAATGTTTGCAATGCAGATCTCATATCGATTTCAGTGGTAAATGAATGAAAATAGGCAATAGGACTCGTATTTTTATCAGCTTAAAATGGCAACTTTTAGTGGTTGTTTTAGTGATGCTCACCATTTTGGGGGGAGTATTGGGAGGGTTTACATTTCGGCAGCTGATTAACCAACAGAACCACCTGTTAGAGTCATTGAAAAACCAATTATCTCAAAATTTAGACAGCGCTATTTTATTAGCCGTGGATAACTCGCTTATTACAGCAGAGCAGATCACATTGCTTATTAATGATAAAAATAGCACCAATGTTGGTATCAACCAATATCAAATGATGTTTGACGACCGCTGGCCTGATATTCAACTTTACTGGGGGCTGAATTCAATACGATTAATATCACCGCTAGGGGAGGTCCTAGCTCATGGGGGAAAGCCCATTGATACAGAAGATATTCACTGGTTTAAGTCGAAAAAGTTCAATGGAGAGCCACATTGGCGTATTGTTTGTCGTCAGGAATGCGTGATTCAAGTCTTAGTACCAAGTCTTATCCATGGCGCTTCTTATTATCTATCTCTCGAATCAAGTTTGATTGATATATTATCAATTTTCAGGGTGAATGAATCGTTTGAATTAGCAGTTTTCGGACCAGAGATCGATAATCCCACCGGATTCCATTATTGGTCAAGACAGTTGTATAGTTTAAGTAACAAGAGGACCAGTTTACCGCAACTAGAGCAAGCCGTTAAGCTATTTTCATGGAATGATATTGCCAGTAAAGGCAGTGTATATGAGGTTAACAATGAGCGTTCAGCTGTCTGGATATTTCCGTTAACTGAAGGTGATGATTCACCTGCGATATTGGTGATTAATAATATTAATGCCTGGCAATTATTTCTAGATGAATTTCAAGAGAATATGCTGGGTACCTTGTTAATTGCTTTCGTTTTATCTGGGTTGGTGATTTTTTTGGTTGCTTGGGCACCCATTGTCAGCCTCAGTCGACATGCGACTTTATTACCTTTACTCGCAGAGCATGATTTTGATATTTTGAAGCGGCAGTCACCAATAAAGTCTCCATTGGTGATTGATGAGGTTGATTTGATCAATGTTGCGACTCATCAGCTTGCGGATAGACTTCAGCATTTAGAATTAGAAGTTGCTGAGTATACTGAAGAATTAGAAAGACTCACTATGCTAGATACCCTTACAGGCTTACCTAATAAAGCGATGTTAATGCACGAGCTTAATAAGGCTATAGCCTGTGTTGGAAGTATTCATGATCAAGTAGCCTTAATGTATCTGGACTTAGATGAGTTTAAACGAATTAACGATACATTAGGTCAAATTCAGGGGGATGAGCTGTTAAAAATAGTCTCAACCAGATTAAATAATAGTGTAAGGGCGATGGATACCGTCTTTAGGCAAGGTGGTGATGAGTTTCTTATTTTACTAAGAGGAATACGGTCAGATGAAGATGTGCGTAAGATTATTCATAAAATCTTTTCCTCTTTACAGCAACCTGTAGCGCTAGGGCATCATAAGTTGATTGTGACAACCAGTATAGGCGTTGCCTATTGTAAGAGCATGAAGATGCGGGCGGAAGAGTTAATTAAGCATGCAGATCTTGCGATGTATAAAGCTAAAGATGCCGGTCGCAGTAATTATCGTGTATTTACTGATGATATGTTACTCAAGGCCAGTAATAAAATGATGATAGAACAAAGTATTGATATGGCATTGGAGTTGCGACAATTATCTTTGTATTTGCAACCTATTGTGGCATTAGCTGATGGAAAGCTTAAAGGGTTTGAAGCGCTGATCCGCTGGGATCATCCTGAGCATGGATTAATCATGCCTGATGATTTTATTCCTGATATTGAGGGCAGTGATGCGATGATCCAAGTGGGTAATTATGTTTTGGAAGAATGCGGAGCCATGATATCTCGCTTCAGAAAGTTAGGTTGGGATGATCTTTATTTAGCCGTGAACTTGTCAGCTAAGCATTACATGGACCCCGATCTTATTCCTTTGGTACAACATATTTTATCTAAATATAAACTTTCTCCTCAAAGTTTATTATTAGAGGTGACTGAGGAGAGTGTGATTGAGCAGGTAGATTTGGCCATGTCATCGATGCAGTCATTAAAGCAGATTGGCATTCGCATTGCGATTGATGATTTTGGTACTGGCTATTCTTCTCTCAGTTACCTCAAGAAGCTGCCTTTTGATGTATTGAAAATTGATCAATGCTTTATTACTGATGCTCTTAATGAGGGGGTCGATCCGCATATTATCACAACGATTATCGATTTGGCGCATCACTTAGGACGTACCGTTGTCGCTGAAGGAGTTGAAACGATAGAACAAAGCAATTTTTTAGCCAGAGTAGGATGTGAGCTTGCACAGGGTTATCTGTATTCTAAACCTTTAGATGAAACCGAGATTAATACTATCCTAAGTACCATAGAGAAGAGTAGGATTTGGCCTATAGGCCTTGTATCTGACTTAAGGCAGTTTGGCTGTTAAACAATGACATAGAGCGATGAATAACCAATAAGGTTAGCTCCTTTTCTGGGAGCTAACCTTATATATTTTTAACACTAATAGCACATTCTATGAGTAAGATTAATTGACTTGAACTTGTTCTACGTCTGTTGCATTTATTTTTGGCTGGTCGATGACAAGAGAGGCTTTATTTTTACTCTGAACGCTCGGGGAGCTTGTTACGTTAATTTGATTGTTAAGTTTGGCCTTTTTTGGCAATAAACTCATCAATTTATTGGCGATATCTATATTGTCTTGATAGCCATTAAACAGTGTCGATGCTGGGCCAGCAGCAAAGACTTGTACATCAACTGCTGTATGAGCTTGGGTTGTCCATCCTGTATAGGAGCGAATATCAATGATATTTTTAATGGCCGTTGTCATTTCATCAAGACCCTGTGTGCGAGCCAGAGTGAGTTGGCTCACTTCTTCAGAGTTAAGTTCAAAACCCAGTTTACTGCTTACTTTTTCTTGCCAGTTATCATCATCAAGTGACAGTGAAGCTATCACATCAGGGCTATTGACTACGCCATGAATGATGTCTGTTTTCCAGAGATATTCATCATTTGCACCTATACTTAAACCGCCAGTATTATGATCGGCTGTGACTAACATTAACGTATCGTTATGTTGACGTGTGTATTGTTCAACCACTTCGAGTGTATTAGCGAATTCATCCATTTCTGCCATGGCTGTAACGATATCGTTATTGTGGCCAGCCCAATCAATAAGGCTACCTTCAACGAGTAAAACAAAGCCATCTTGATTTTTAGATAATAGTTCCAGTGCTTTTTGAGTCATTTTACTGAGTTTATGCTCACCTTTATCATTGATAGCCCAGGGGAGCTGAACCTCTGCAAATAGACCGATAACTTTGGGTTTCGTGATTGAATCTAGCTTAGAGAAGTCTGCAAGATACTGATAACCCTTCTTTTCAAATTCTTTGAGTAATTGAGGTGGAAAATATTTTTGACCTCCACCTAGCATCACATCAGTGTCTGTATCGAGTAAACTCTTGGCTATTTCATCATAATTATTACGACTTTCATTGTGAGTTAAAAAAGCCGCGGGTGTTGCATGATTAATTTGTGATGTCACTGCAACGCCAGTAGATAAACCCAAAGACTTGGCTTTTTCCATTATGGTGGTGATTATTTGTTTATCAATATCGACAGATATGGCGCCATTGTATGATTTTATACCAGTGGCTAAAGCGGTTGCAGCAGCAGCTGAGTCTGTCACATAACCACTGATACGAGCTGGATATGTGCTGGCAGTACCGACTAATAATCTATCAAATACTGTTTGTTCAACTTCTTCGGTATCTGGATTGTCTTTATAATAGCGATAAGCACTGGTATAGGACGGGCCCATACCGTCGCCAACCATAATAACAATATTTTTAGGAACACTAAGTGTTGTTCCCATCATGGTAAGTGCAGGTGTGTCATTATTAGCATTGGCAATGCCTATTAAGCTGCTAGATAAAAACGTCAGACCGGTAAAGAGGGAACGTGTTAGTGTCATTGAATTTGCCTTTATGCTGATTTAATTCGCGATTCAATAGCATCCATTAGCATGCCGGTAATATCGACATCGAACGCTGCTTGGATCTCTTTGATACAAGTAGGGCTAGTGACATTGATTTCGGTGAGTTTATCACCAATGACATCTAGTCCGACAAAAATAAGTCCCCGTTTTTTAAGTTCAGGTCCAATAGCACGGGCTATTTCCCAATCACTTTCCGAAAGGGGTTGAGCGACGCCGCGTCCTCCTGCGGCCAAGTTGCCTCGCGTTTCTCCTTTTTGAGGAATACGGGCTAACGAATAAGGCACGGGTTCACCATCGACCACTAAAATACGTTTGTCACCTGAAGTGATATCTGGAATAAACGCTTGAACCATAGCGTATTGTTGTCCATAGCTTGTTAATGTCTCAATGATCACTCCTAAGTTAGGATCATTTTCTTTAACCCTAAAGATAGAGCTGCCACCCATGCCATCTAATGGCTTAATGATGACGTCTTTTTTCTGTTGGTGAAAATCCCTGATCCTTTGTTGATCGCGAGTGACAATCGTTTCAGGTGTAAATTCAGAAAACCAAGCGGTAAAAAGTTTCTCGTTAGCGTCGCGAAGGCTTTGAGGCTTGTTGACGATAAGCACCCCAGCTTCTTCTGCTCTTTCAAGCATGTAAGTCGCATAGATAAATTCTGTATCGAAAGGAGGATCTTTGCGCATTAAGATCACATCAAGATCGGCCAAAGGGGTGTCGATAGACTCCCCCAGTGTGAACCAGCTGGCTTCGTCTTGTTTAACGCTTAAGGTGCGCATGGTCGCCATAGCCTGGCCATTAACCATGGCAAGATCCCGCATCTCCATGTAGAAGAGTTGGTAGCCCCGATTCTGAGCTGCAAGTAACATAGCAAAACTAGAGTCTTTCTTTATGTTGATATCTGCGATGGGGTCCATCACTATGCCGAGCTTGATCATGAATTTACTTCCTTCTGTCGAGGGTCTTAAATGAGAAGGTGATAGGAGGATGCTACCCCATATCGCCAAATTTTAATTGCAATGCACTCATCGCGGTTAAGGCTGCAGTTTCTGTTCTTAATACTCTAGGCCCAAGCAAAATATCGATAAAATGATGTTGTTCCGTCATCATTATTTCGGTTTGCGAAAGCCCCCCTTCAGGCCCAATCAAGAGTCTGATTTTTGACGATTTTAGAGATAAACCATTGATGCCATGTTCTGCTCTAGGGTGCAGGTTTAACTTCATCGCATCAGTGTGTTCAGCTACCCATGTTTCTAGGGTCATAGCGGGTCTAATTTCAGGGATCTGATTACGACCGGATTGTTCACACGCCCCTATGACTATTTTTTGCCATTGCAATATTTTTTTCTCTAATCGTTCGCCTGAAAGTTTGACACCACAACGTTCAGAAAATAATGGGGTAATAGTATTCACACCAAGTTCGACAGATTTCTGTATAGTGAAGTCCATGCGATCGCCACGTGAAATAACCTGTCCTAGATGAAGGTGTAGTGGTGATTCAGTCTCATTAAGGTGAGAAGTTAACAGTTTAACCGAGACATTTTTCTTACTGGCTGAAATTATCTCTGCGAGAAATTCTTGACCATCACCATTAAAGAGGCTGATCTGTTCGCCGCTGTTCATCCGTAACACTCGTCCAATATGTGATGCCGCTTCATCATCAAGTTCGACTGTGTTGCCTAGGGTTAACGGTAATGCTTGATATATTCTTGGAGTTCTCATTTTTCCCTACTTTGCTAGCGTTTGAGGCATTGCTTGTGCGTCACAAAATTTCTTTACAAAGGAGTTATGATTCCCTTGAGTGAGTGCAATTTCTTGATCTCTTTTGCATTCGATAGTATCAACAGGATAAGTTTTATCCCATGCTTTAAATAGCTTTAATTGATTTTTGGCAATATTAAAATTGTATGCTTGATGCATATACAGATAAGTGCGTGCGATCTGACCTCGAGTATAGCTAGGTGGCTCAGCTTTTCTTGATTTGAAGTCAATGGTCATCGCGCATTGGCCATACTGCTCGTGTATGGCGTTCCATTGACTGAAGCGATAGTTACTTCTGTCGCCATTTATTTCACCTATGGCGGGGACTAAATTATGAAGATCAGCTTCCATTTTTTTAAATTGAGCATCTGTTTTACCACAGTTTTTACGTCCCCCCTTTTGCCAGCATTGACGTTGGTGACCAAACTCCCAGGCGGGGACAATATGTTCCCATTCAATACGCACTGCGCGTTTTTGTTGTTTTCTAACCTGGTAACCACAGCTTGATAAATCTGTTTGCCATTTTTTACCGTTGATCTTGATGTCACAGCCACAATAAAAGCTGGTGGCGGGAAGATGTTGAGAATAGATCTCTTTAGCGCGTTTTTTTGCTTGAGAAAAACTGGTAGGGTGAGAAGGGGAGGAGTAAGACGATGCTGAAAAGAGCAACGATAATCCTAACCCTATGATGAAGGCTGAGCTAATTTTATAAAATGATTTCAATCTATTATCCCTAAGGAGTGATGCGATAAACATCTTTCCAAATACTAATGACAAAACTGTGCCTGCCTTGCTCGGAATTCTACTGGATGAATAGCCCAAAGCAAAGGGGAAGATTTGAAAGCTGAAAAAGAGGTTTGGGTATCGAAGTCAATGTACAGCTCGTAGGGCATGAATTAAAGATGAAGTATGAGCTCTTTCTTACAGTGCCGACATCGATATTTCGTTTCGCCTTTAACGACCTTATTATGGCGCCTGATACTTAGCTGAACAGGCCCGCAATCACATTGATAAGAGAACTTTCTCCCCTCAACAGATCGAGTATTCATGTTATGTGTTGTATTCGGTGGTAATGCGAAGAGGCGTACCATCAATGCTTGCCACTCTTGTCCGTGTGGTTTGACTTTGCCGTACATCTGATACGCTAACAGGTGACAGATTTCATGTGGGATAACGTGTTGAATGAAAGTATCCTGATTTTCAGTCAGTAAAGTGGCGTTGAATCTAAGCCTATTTTGCTGTAAATGTGCGGTGCCAGCACTTTTTCCTCGGAGTTTAAAACTGATCTCAGGCTTAGGGAAAACGTGGTCTAGTTGTTTTTCAGCTAATGAATAGCACTCGAGGATACGTGAAGCAACATGATTATGTAACGGGATTTGATATATATAATTTAAGCTTTTAAAGTCTATGTTAGAAGCTTTGGGCTTAATTGTTTTGGCGGTGGGGCGAAATAAATTAAACATAGTGCCGTGATCAATTGAGAGTTAAAGGCACCCAGAATGCTGGGCACCAAAATACGGATTATAAACTTGCAGCCCCTGCCATGACCATTGTTTTTATTTGCGCTAAAATTTGAGCTTCTGTTGTGGCGTTATAGCCCGTCACTCTAGGTGTATGAATATGACCAACGGGGATGTTACTGTTGAGCTGTTGTCCGAGTAAAACAGCACGATAAGATATTTCATTGGAAAGGTAGCCACCACCTGATCCTTCAACTGATATCGAGTTTTTCAGTTCGGTTAATGAACGAGGATAAAAAGCCCCTTTAGCCAATGTCCTGACTTTATGATTATCATTTGTTTTCCATTTCCCTCCTGCAGCGCGCATTGCTTGTACTGGGAGTGAGAATTCCACAAACTCAGGGCCATTTAGGCTCTTCCCTGCAAGCATAGGGGCTAAGGGGTTTTGCTTAGTGGCACCTGTCAACACATTGAGGTTATCTGGTGCTGCAGCGCTTCGATTACGACCAGGAAAACGCTCAAAATCGAAGTTATCTCGTCCCATGCTGACGGTCAGGATCATGTCGACACTGTTGTTACGATAAATAGGCGTGAGGAGCGATTCTATAAGCCCTTCATCAAAATCAGCAAAACGCACCGGGATCATGACTGTTTCAATTTGAGCCTGTTTACCAGCAACAGAAAATGTAAATCCATCTAAGGCCAATGCAACTAAACCTGATGGGTTACTTTGACCTATATTACGGTCAAGAAAAAAGGGATCAAACCCGGTGAGTAAAATTTTAATTTGAGCATCATCATTAAATTTAATATGACTCAAGCCTCTAGATGACTTTTCCACGGTCTTTAATAATATTTCTCGTTGCCATGGGGCGATATTGAATTTGGGATTATTGGTTTTTAATGTGTTAAGCATCATAAGGCGGCTCCAGTAGAGCGGTCTGTCATCGATTGCTCCAGACTGAACATCTTGTAAGGCTTGTACCCATAATCGTTCCCCATAGTCTGTGACCATGTTAGTGACTTCAATCTCATCAGTGCTCTGACTATATCGAGTGTTAAAATTATCCATTAGGTTTTGATAACGAGAAGTGATTTCTGGCAAGGTTATTGAGGCCTGTTCAAGTCTTAGCTCTTCGGTATTAAGCTCAGTTTGTGCATTAACATAAGGTAAGTAACCAACAATCATGAGGAAAAAAAATACCAGATTAGCTTTATTCATTTGTGATCCTTTTATTGGAATGAGCGATATTTGGAATAGGTAACTAATATGAGTTCATTGTTTCTTATTTGTTTGCCTTGTTTCTAAATGATGCTTTTTGTTGTGTTTTTTGTTTGTGTAGCAGTATGCAGTAGAGTGTTTAAGATGAAAAGGGGGAAGACGAGTGAATGTAGGACTAGATCATCAAGGACTGTAAAGATTCATGGCTATTGAATCGTTTGGTAAAGAAGTCGAGAAAAACACTAATATTCGTCGCTAGCTGCCGTCGACTGGAATAAACACCGTAAACCTTAATGGGTTCAATTGGCCATTCTTGTAATAGTGGTATCAATGTTCCATTCGCCAGTTCATTCTTACATACAGCGTTGGATAGCATGGCAATACCAAAATCATCTTGTACCAATTGTTTCACCATAACTGCGCTATTTACTCTCACTTTTCGTTGAAAACTGACCATGGTTTTTCGGGTGCCTTTACCTAAAGGCCAAATGGGAGCCGAACGAGATGTACCGAGTAAAATACCGCGATGTTCCATTAATTCTTGTGGCGTTGCCGGAGTACCATTGAGTTTTAGATAAGTGGGGCTTGCCACTAAAATAGGTTGGCGTTCGAGCAATAACCTAGCCACTAAATCTGATGATTGCAGAGGGCCATATTTAATAGCAATATCATAACCTTCACCGACCAAACCGACATCATTGTCAGTAAACTGAATATCCAATTCGACGTTCGGGTAAAGTCGCATAAAGCTACTGCACAGATTTGCAATGAGCTCTTGGCTAAAGGAAACCGGAATGGCTACTCGTAATGAGCCTGATACATGGTTATGGGTGTTTTCTATGGTTGCTTTTGCGGCTTCTATTTCATCTCTGATGCTAGCACAATGCTGATAAAACAATACACCTACCTGAGTGAGGCTCAAATTTCGAGTATCACGTTGTAATAGTCGTACGCCAAGTTGTTCTTCTAGTTGGGCGACTTTACGACTTATGGTAGACTTTGGTATGCCTGTTTCACGAGCAGCTTGAGAGAAACTTTTCGCTCTCACTACCGCTGAAAATAGCATCATCCCGTTAAGATCTGGCATGTAATTTGTACTGTCTCAAATATGGAACAAAGTGTCTAAGCTAGTTTAATGGCATTTGACGGGTTAACAAAGTTATATTTACGACCTAAAAATTTTTAGAGGCTAAGCAGAGGAACAATCAATGACCAGTAACAATAAGCCGATCAATATTCCCCAGGCTCAATCTGCCGACCCGCTTTTTCTAAAAGCTGAGCAGTTGGCGCAAAATTTTTCATTGTTTCCTGAGCACAGTAAACAGAGTTTATCAGAAGAAATTAAAGGCCTTTTGGGCGAAGAGACTATTCAATCAAACCTGAAAGAGCTTGAACAACTTGATGTCGATGGCTATGTCACTAAGGTTATCCAACCTACGCTTGATAAAAACCGCTTTGGCGCTAAGCGTGTTATTGCTGATCTTAAAGGTAAATTGATTGCTGAAACCCATATAGGATCTTTTTACAGTGCTGAAATTGAACTTAATTTTGGTGCGCGTACGCGCCGTTTAGGCTTTATTGCTCAAGAGCGCACTGTCGGCAATGGGGCTTGGTTGCCTGAACATCATCTTCAAGCATGTAAGGCTATCCGTCAATTTGCTGAATTGTCGATGCCTATCATCTACCTTATTGATACCCCTGGTGCAGATGCGGGTGAGATTGCGAACAGCCAAAACCAAGCACACACTATTTCTAAAGCCATTGCTGAAAGCGCTAACGTTGATGTGCCTACGATTGGTATTGTTATCGGTGCAGGTTATTCAGGTGGTGCGATTCCGTTAGCTGCTGCCAATATACTACTTTCAGTACGTGATGGTATTTTCAATACCATTCAACCACAAGGGCTACAGAGCATCGCGCGTAAGTACAACTTATCGTGGCAAGAATGTGCTAAATCAGTGGGCGTCTCTCCGGAGGAATTATACACTTCGGGTTGTATCGACGGCATTATTGACTTCTCTCCATCAGATAAAGATGAACGCCAACATAATTTACGTCGAGCTATCATTAGCAGTGTTGAAGCTGTTGAACAAGCTGCAGTGCAGTTTGTGCGCGAATCAAGCGATTTACGTGAGCACTATGATCGCAGCTTGAATCGTTTCTTAATGCCTTCTCAAAATCTATCAGCGTTAGAGCACCACGCAGAGCTTGCGGTGGCGAATAATCCTACAATGCATCTTAATTTGTTTGGTAGTGCTTATCGTTACTTGCGCTACCTAACCCTGCGTAGTCGTATTCATTCTATTTCCCAAGACCAGTATGGTCGTTTGTCTAAGGTCAGCGTGCCTGAAGGTGATTTACTTGCACGTATTCAGCAAGAGCAAGATCGTGTCTTCCAATCTTGGTTATCAAGTCCGGATAAGTTAGTTTACGATGAAGAGTTAAACAAGCTTTGGGGCAACTTCAGCACTAAGCGTGATGAGGTTTCTACTGAACGTAACATGTTGACTCGTTTAATTTTGGGTGAGCCAAAAGAAAACTATAAGAAAGCACGTAAGGCCTTGTTATTTAATATTGGTTGGTCTTTGTATCATCGCTGGAAAGGCAATGCAGAGAACAATTTTAAAGGCTTAATCGCGCACCTTGAAAGCTTGCCAGCTGAAGTGACCCAAGCAGATTGGCCTGAGCTTAATGAATTAACCGTGCTTGATGTGGTTATTCATGATGAGTTACGTGAAGATTTTATTTGGCAGTGTTATAACATTCTCATCTTCAACGCACTGTATGATAACGTCGTTGGCAATTTAGCCTCTATCGCTAAAGAAGCCATGATGTCTAAGAGTTTGTCTCGAGCATCAGTGGATAATTTATTACATGACTCGATTGACCGTGCTATTTCGACGCAAGACACTGCTAGCGATAAAGGTAAGTTCTACAAGTGGCTTAAATTTTTCATGTCTCAGTCAAACCGAGCTGAATTACTGACTAAAACAGAACAATGGAAGAGTGTTGGTTTTCCGCAGTTGAATGACAGTCTTTTTGTTATCTTGACCTATTTCTTTGAGCGTCTATTACCAGAGTATTTCGATAGCGAAAGTGAAAGCAGTGAATACACTGGGGCGATAAATCCTGTGCGTATTGGTCGCCGTAAAGACTTTTGGAATCGTCTCACCATGGGCTATCAGGATTTGTTGATCCAGAAAGTACTTCGTGATGAGAAACGCAGCGGTAAGATGAGTTGGGAAAACATTACCACTCAGTTTTTTAATGATTTCGAAGAAATTAATGCTGATAAAATGTCAGCGAATCTACTCAATTTTCCAGGATTTCGTTTGTCAATTGAGGATGCGCTCGATAAAGGCATTCGTCCTTGTGGCTTAATCACAGGTGTGGCTGATTTTGAGCAAGATGGTCAGCAGATTAAAGTGGGGGTTGCAGTGTCAAACACTGCATTCCAAGCTGGCGCTTTTGATATGGCCAGTGCAGAGAAGTTCTCGGCTTTGCTTATTGAATGTGCGAAACGTAAACTACCTGTTATTTGCTTTATCAGCTCTGGTGGTATGCAAACGAAAGAGGGAGCTGCTGCGCTATTTTCCATGGCGGTGGTGAATGATCGTATTACACGCTTTATTCGTGACAATGAACTGCCTGTATTGATGTTTGGTTATGGTGATTGTACCGGTGGCGCTCAGGCGAGTTTTGTGACTCATCCACTGGTACAGACTTATTATTTATCAGGGACAAATATGCCATTTGCAGGTCAAATGGTGGTACCTGCATACCTGCCTTCAACAGCAACATTATCGAACTATCTGTCGAAAGTTCCTGGTGCGATGAATGCTTTGGTGACGAATCCATTTAGTGACACGATTGATGAACAACTTGCTAGTATCGATCCACTCATGCCTAAGCCTACCGCGAAAATAGAAGAGGTCATTGGTAAAGCACTATCGACACTCGTTCCTGAAATCTTGGTTGAGGATGAAAAAATTATCCAAGACGATCCTCGTCAACTGATGAAACCAATTAATAAGTTATTGGTTCATGCTCGAGGTTGTACTGCAGTTAAACTTATCCGTAAGGCTCACGATAATAATATCAATGTTGTCTTAGTGGCATCAGATCCGGATATGACTTCAGTGCCTGCTGACATGCTCAAAGAGAAGGATAAATTGGTTTGTATTGGCGGTAATACGTCAGATGAGAGTTATCTAAATGCATATTCAGTCTTGAAAGTGGCTGAATATGAGAATGTCGATGCGCTTCATCCGGGTATTGGTTTCTTATCTGAAAGCCCACAGTTTGCAGCGCTTTGTGTCAATAACGGGGTTAACTTCGTTGGACCAAGCGTGCACAGCATGACGACCATGGGCAATAAATCAAACGCAATTAAGACCTCTCAAGCCAATGGCGTTCCGGTCGTTCCTGGTAGTCACGGTATTTTGAGCAATGCTGAGCAAGCGGTAAATGTGGCAAATGAGATAGGTTACCCAGTATTACTAAAAGCCGTACAAGGTGGTGGTGGTAAAGGTATTCAAGTTGTTGAGCGTGCAGGTGACATGATTAGTTTGTTCCAGCAGACGTCAACAGAAGCCGCAGCTGCATTTGGCAATGGTGATTTGTATCTTGAAAAATATGTCACTTCATTACGTCATATCGAAGTACAGCTACTGCGTGATCAGTTTGGCAACACCAAAGTGTTGGGGATTCGTGACTGCTCAGTTCAGCGTAACAACCAAAAGGTAGTAGAAGAGTCAGGTTCGACTATGCTGCCACCTGAGCTAAAAGCTAAGGTGCTTGAATATACGCTTGCATTAGGCCATGCAACAGATTACATGGGGGCGGGTACCGTTGAGTTTATTTATAACTTAGACATGAATGCAGTCTACTTTATGGAGATGAACACACGTCTACAGGTTGAACATCCAGTAACAGAAGCAACTTCTGGTATTGATATTGTCAGTGCCGGTTTTGATATCGCTGCGGGTCGCTCGATTGAAGCGCTTGAGCCTCAAGATAAAGGCTACGCAATTGAAGTGCGAGTGACGGCTGAAAAAGCGGCATTAGATAGTCATGGTGTTCTTCAGTTGCTACCACATCCTGGTCTAATCACTGAATATCAGATGCCTGAGCGTGATGATATTGAAATTATTTCTATTGCGGGTGAAGGTAAAGAGGTTTCACCTTATTATGATAGCTTAATTGCGCAGATCATCTGTCGCGGTGAAAGTCGCGATGATGTGATCAATAAGCTGCATGATTATCTAGCCGATCAGGTCGTGATTAAAGGCATTGCGACTAACATCCCTCTACTGACTCGTATTTTGAAAGATGGTACCTTCAATGAAGGGGTTTATGATACCAATTACCTTCCTCGCCTGATGGCAGAGCTTGATATTCCTGAATTAATTGCTGAGATGGAAGCGGCAGCTGACACTGCTGGAATCGATACTGAATCATTGCGTGTTGGTGAGAGTGATGAGCTTAAGGTGATGGCACAAGGCGCCGGTATTTTCTATACCTCTCCAGCGCCAGGTGAAGCGGATTTTGTTAAAGAGGGAGAGATTGTAACCGTCGATCAAACTTTAGCACTGACGGAAGCGATGAAGATGTTTTCTCAGTTAAATCTGGCCAGCTATAATCGCAAAGATGCGGTACTTTATCCTGAAGATAAAAAATACCGTATTGAGCGGATATTAAACACCAATGGTCAGCAAGTGTCGCAAGGTGAATTACTGTTTGTGGTATCACCTGTTGAGGCTTAATCAACTCTGAATAAAGTAATATCGTCAAATAAGGATAGGCAAATTAATGCCTATCCTTATGTTCCAACTTTTCAACATTATTTTTTATAACATCAATGTTGTTGATGTATTAATACCCCTCCAGTTACCCATCACTTCGATGTGAGTTTATTGATGAGAAAAATATGCTTGATAAAATAAACCGTTTTTTCCCACTTTTAGCTTTGATTGGTGCAACGACGGCTTATTTTATCCCTCAGTGGTTTATTGAGTTAACATATTTAATCGTGCCTTTGTTAATCATCATTATGCTTGCTATGGGCTTAACATTGAGCCTAGATGACTTTTCACGTGCGATGAAGCAGAAAAGAGCCGTGTTGGTGGGCCTTATTTTACAATTTAGTATTATGCCAACCAGCGCATTTTTAATTAGCTTAATGTTAGGGTTAGAGCGTGAAATGGTCATTGGCATGGTACTGGTTGGCAGTGTCGCTGGTGGCACTGCATCAAATGTGATCTGCTATTTGGCTAAAGGTGATGTTGCCTTATCGATAACCATGACTGCATTGTCAACCTTGGTCAGTGTGTTGCTCACCCCCTTAGTTATTGATTTTTTCCTCGGCCATATGATAGATATTCCACCGTCAGCAATGCTAATAAGCCTAGTCAAAATAGTGCTTATGCCAGTGAGTGTTGGTATGCTAATTAATCACTTATTTAGAGCACACATTTGCAAGATAACCCGAGTATTGCCTTTAGTATCAATATTGGCGATTGTGATGGCAATCAGTATTATTGTGGCGCTAAATGTGGGTCAATTTGACAAAGTAGGCCCCATTATTTTACTCGCCGTCGTGTTACATAATAGCTTAGGACTCATGTTAGGTTATTGTTGCTGTCGATTATTAGGCTTCAATCACACAGTGTGTAAAACCATTTCGATTGAAGTTGGCTTACAAAATTCAGGTTTAGCCACTGCGCTATGCATTAAGTTTTTCAGTCCTGCATCAGCGCTGCCAGCAGCAATATTTTCTATTTGGCATAATTTGTCAGGATCATTATTAGCGGGTTATTGGAGTCAGTCATCCACAGAATAATTGGATGTTTACAAATGATACCAATTATATTTTTTAAATATTTTTTAGAGCGAAGTGATTATTACCTCAATCGAAAGTTAGACATTTATCCGTATAGACGTCTATAATGCCGCCGCTTACTTTTCTGTATTTTACAGCGAGCAGGCATTAACAATAATTGTCAATCTTATGTGGTGCCTGAACTTATCCTTAGACTTTGTTGAGTCGAATTTATTTTATAGGGGAGGGAAGGATAATCGGGAAGCCTGTGAAAATCTGGCACTGCCCCCGCAACGGTAAAAGGCGAAAGTTAACAGCACTGAATTAAGGTGTTGTTTAATTTGTGTAGGCTCCCTTATAGAGAGCCCTCAATAGCCTAAGTCCGGAGACCGGCCCATGAGATGATTTTGAGATTTCGGCGGGCAGATCTCGAAATGCGATATAACGTTTTAATTATTTGGACTGAATTAAATCGAATCGTGACATTTTGCCCCGTTTTCCTTTCAGGAGTCAAAGGTAAAATGGGTACCCTTACATACAAAAAGTCGTATAAAAAATCATATAAAGCGCCAATTAAGTTATCAAAAATCGCTGTGCTAGTCAGCAGCGTTCTCACCTTATTGCCAGCATCGATGGCTACGGCTGCTGAAGTCGAAGAGACTATAACAGTAACAGGATCACGTTTTGACCGATCTGCAGAACAGCAGCTTATGGTTATCAATACTATTGAACGTGAAGAAATAGAGCGATTGAATCCTAAATCAGTTGCTGATGTTTTAGAAATATTGCCTGGAGTGAGCGTGTCTCGTAATGGGGGGCCAGGTCAAAATACATCAATCAGTATTCGTGGCAGCAATTCAAACCACGTGTTAGTACTAATTGATGGAGTTAAAATTGGCTCTGCAACCTTAGGTGCTGTGAGCTTTAATACTTTGTCCCCTGAAAATATTGAACGTGTTGAAGTGTTAAAAGGACCTCGAGCTTCTATTTGGGGCAGCGATGCCATCGGCGGCGTTATTCAAATATTTACCCGTCAATTAAAAGAAGGGGAATGGTTTGCCAGTACGGAATATGGCAGTAATGATTATATTCGAGGTACGCTTGGTTTTGGTGTTAATCATGGCGAAGGGAGCACTAGCTTTTCTGTAAATCATGAACAGTCAGATGGCTATGATGTTTATAATGGTAGCGATGTTGAAAATGATGATGATGGTTATCAACGTAGTAGTTTTTCACTTAAGGGTTCGCAACCCATAAATCAATATTGGCAAGCACTGTGGAATGCTCAATATGATAAAGGGACTTACCAATATGATGATACATTCGCTTCGGGCTCTGCTGATGAATCAGATTATGAAAATTACTTGTGGAACCTTGGGGCTAAATACCGTAATGAAAGCTTTATCAGTAAGTTGACCCTGAGCCAATCACGTGATTACAACGAAAACTTTCGTGGCGACAATACTAATGTCCCAACAAATATTTATGAAACGACACGTGATCAGATAAACTGGAGTAACCAATATACTGTAACTAATGGACTAATATTGAATGGTGGTATTGATTGGTCAAGAGAAGAGATTAGTGGGGATTATGAACAAAATCAACGTGATATTATTGGTGTATATGGCTTGCTGCAGCAACAGTGGAATAAACTCTTAATTGAGGTTGCTGTTAGGTATGATGATGTTGAGAATATCGATAGTGAACTCTCTTATAATACCAGTCTTGCCTACCAATTTAATGCTCAATGGCGTTTATCGGCAACCACTGGAACCAGCTTCAAAGCACCCACTTTTAATGATCTCTATTGGCCAAATTCTGGTAACCCAGATCTTCTCTCTGAAACGGCAAAAAATTATGATCTAACACTAAACTATCAAGTTGATAATTTAGTGGCGTATGTCAGTTTATTTCAAAATCAAGTCGATAATTTGATTACTTGGGCATCAACTGGAGAAATGGAGGTACGGAAGCCTGTTAATATCAATAAAGCAGAGATGTCTGGGGCTGAATTGTCAGCCAATTATCAGCTTTTTAATTTAGAACATCAGCTTAGTTATACTTATTTAAAAGCGGAAGACACTCAAACTGATGAGCAACTTATTGGTCGTAGTAAGCATGATTTCAGCTATCTTCTAAGTTATGAATGGCAGCAGTTTGATTTATTGGCAAACTACCATTATCAAGGTGAACGTTATGCCGGATATGGTGACTTTTTCGATTCATATCAACAGCTCGACCTTAGTGTCGGATATCATATTGATAATCGTTGGACCTTACGTTTAAAAGCGAATAATTTGTTAGATGAAACAATAATATCCGCTAAAAATTATTTGAGTCCTAGCAGAGAACTATTTTTTAGTGTGAATTATCAAGCGTTCTGATTACATACCATCTAAAAAACACACAGCTAATAAAGCCAGATCTTAGGATCTGGTTTTTTGTATCCTTCATTTAGTAAAAGAGATTAGTGAGGGGGAATGATGAATAAATGTTAAGTGAATTATCTGCTGGTTTAGGCATTGATCACTAAAGGCAGCTAACGATGGGGTCTGCTGTGATTTAGGTTGATTAAACTCATAAGTGTTTTTTTAAGGGTTTTACTCCACGCGGATAAGCACAATACATCATGATTTCTTTCTAATTTTACCTCCGATAAATGTTAATCGAGTATGTTTATACAAAGGTTAGTGTAAATTAGTATTCTTGTGGTATATGCTTATAGATATGGTTTATTTTAGCGTGATGTGGTTAAGATAGGCTTGATGTCTGCTTAATTAACGTATAAGTAGATGACTGTATAAGAATAAAGTATTGAATTAAATAAGATAAAGAACGGTAGTGTTTATAATGAGTCAATATAATATAACCTTTACCTATTTTATCATCAATTAGGCTATTGCATCTTATGACAGATCTTGAGCACCAAGTATTCACTCAAGTGCGGGCTATCATCAGTAACGAAGAGCAAGTTATTGGTCGTCGCGGTATTTTAGTTCCCCTTAAAAAAGCCATCATTGCCGATGGGGACATTCAAAATGTTATTGATATCATATCCTCAGATCCTGCACTGTCAGCTCACATGTTATGGCGCAGTAATGCAGCGGCCTTTACGGATGCCAATTCGACTCGAAATCGTTCATTGAAAGACGCATTAATAAGACTAGGTCAAGTGAACATCTATCGCTATGCGTTCACTTTTTATCTTAAAGAGCGTCTCGATGAGTTGCCTCAACCCTATAAGAAGTTAGTACGGGGCTATTGGGACTTGACCGAGAATATAGCCAGCGATGCTGTAGATAGTTTGCATCAAATGCTAGGAGTAGACATCGACCCGGATGAAGTGCAGACTTTAGCGCTATTTAGTGTATTCGGTGAGGTGATCGCACTGACAGCTTTTGCATACTTAAATGCTGAATCTGAAGAATCTTTTCCCTTGAGCATAATTAAGTCACTCATCGATAATCAAAAACAGACGTTAACCTTAGAAGCATTTGATTCATTGGGGTTAGATGAAGAATTACAGGATGAGTTTATGATCGCGCATAATCTTCGCCAAACTAATAATTCTAATTCTTCTGGTTTAGTGTTAAGGCGTGTATTATCGATGAAAAATCAATTACTTAAGCCATTGTAGGGACTTATTTAATTAATGACTCATTGATTATGTTTATAGGTCACTAATTTCAACCATTTCTGTGCTAGTGATCTATTGTGTCCATCTTTTCGATAGGCCCCATAAAGCGGGCGTATAAGCCCATCTTCGCCTAATTTAACCGAGGTTAAATTTAATCCATAGGACTCGCTGATAGACCAATTTGGCAACGCAGCAACTCCATCTCTACAGGCAATACGCTGCAATAGCATCATGGTGAGGTCACAGCTTATCTGTTCGCCAGCTTTCACTCCGGCTGGCTCCATAAAATGACGGTAAAGATCTAAACGCTTAAGTGGTACTGGATAGCTGATGATGGTTTTTTTTTCAAGTTGGTGTGGGATCACAAAATTTTGAGCTGCTAGCGGATGATCATTAGCAACAACCAATTTGACTTCAAAATCAAATAAATGTTGATAGTAAATAGCTTTATCAGCAACAGGATCTGAAGTTAATACTAGATCCAGATCACCGTTCTCAAGTGCGTTAAGCGAGTTAAAAAGGTAACGGCTGGACAGGTCGACATTGACTTTGGGAAATAAATTTCTGAATTGTGCCATGGCAGGCATAAGCCAACGAAAACAACTGTGGCATTCGATACCCACAGCAAGCCTATTTTCCACGTTATTAAATCCCTGCTTAAGTTCATACTCAATTTCATTGACTTTGGGTAAAATTTCGTCTGCTAAAGTTAATAGTTTTATTCCCTCTTGAGTAAAAGAGAGTGGGGTGCTTTTTCTGATAAAAATAGAAGCCTTGATTTTGGTTTCCAGCTCTTTTATTTGATGGGATAAAGCTGACTGAGTGACGAAGCGTTTTTTAGCCGCTGCGGCAAGACTGCCACTTTCCTTAAGGGCAACTAACGTACGTAAATGTCTAAGTTCTATCATAATGCCGGCTTTTACCTTAAACATGAATTTCATTCATGTTGTGCTTGAAATTTATTCTCTTGTTCCTGAACAGGTTATCACAATATACTTCTAGACGTCCAGACGCCTACCTGGTCAGCTGTTAATATCAACACGTAATATTAGTGAGCTGTTAATCGTTTTTATCGCGTCTACTTAACGTTTTACTCATATTGAAAGTAACAAGGAATAACACATGAAAACTATAGAGGTCGCAAGCTTAGGCTTTCCCCGTATCGGGCGTCAGCGTGAATTAAAATTTGCCCAAGAAAGATACTGGCGAGGTGAATCCACACAAGCAGAGCTTATAGAGGTTGCTAAAGAGCTGCGCAGCACTCATTGGAAGTGGCAGGCTGAAGCGGGGGTGAATTTATTACCTGTAGGTGACTTTGCTTACTATGATCAGGTGCTTACGCTAAGTGCGACATTAAATTGTATTCCTGAACGTCATCGGGATGAGAGAGAAACGCTATCAGGGACAATAGGGCTAGATACCCTCTTTAGGGTAGCCCGAGGGCGTGCACCAACAGGTAAAGACAGCTCAGCAGCTGAAATGACGAAATACTTTAATACCAACTATCACTATATTGTCCCAGAACTGACTGAAAATCAGGAGTTTAACATCGCCTATGAGCAAATATTTAATGAAGTTAGTGAGGCGCAAACCTTAGGTTACCAAGCTAAGCCTGTGCTATTAGGACCCGTCACTTATCTTTATCTTGCAAAAGGAGTCGGGAGTGATTTCAATAAATTATCACTGCTTCCTCAACTCTTAATTGCTTACAAGCAAATCTTACAGCGGTTCAGTGATCAAGGTGTTGAGTGGGTCCAACTTGACGAGCCTGTTTTAGCTTTAGAGCTAGATAGTGAATGGCAGGAGGCTATTAGTTTTTCCTATAAAGCATTACAAACTGTTGAAGTGAAAGTATTATTGGCAAGTTATTACGGCACCATTGCCCACCACCAAAGCTTGGTGTCGGCTTTGCCTGTTGCGGGGATCCACCTTGATTTGGTCACTGCCCCAGAACAGTTACCATTGTTTGCCGCCAACTTAAAAGCTGATCAAATTTTATCGCTTGGACTGATTAATGGACGTAATGTCTGGGCTGCTGATATTGATCTTATCGGTGAGAGAATAGCAGCGACTGTTAACGATTTAAGAGGGCGTATTTGGTTAGCACCTTCTTGCTCACTCTTACACACTCCGGTCGATCTGGATGTAGAGACTAAATTAGCCCCAGATCTTAAACAACAGTTGGCGTTTGCAAAACAAAAGCTCACCGAGTTGGCCCAACTTCAGACCTTGCTTAGTTCCCCTAATGATATAAAGTCTGAGGTCATCGTTGCCAATTGTATAGCACGTCGTAGCACCCGTGATGCAGCTACCGATCAGCAAGTCGTTGGCAGAGTTGCTGCGCTAACTCATCATGATTATGCAAGGGAGACCGATTTTGTTAATCGCCAGCAAATTCAGCAGGCTAAATATCAGTTACCCTTGTTACCGATAACGACCATTGGTTCGTTTCCGCAAACCCCAGCGATTAGAGGGCTGAGAAATCGATGGCGTAAAAATGAGATCACTGAAGACTTCTATAATGAGCAGCTGCAGCAAGTCACTAAAGATACCATAGAGAGGCAGCTTAAATTAGGTATCGATGTATTAGTTCATGGAGAAGCTGAGCGAAATGATATGGTTGAATATTTTGGTGAACAATTACAAGGTTTTGGTTTCACTGAGTTTGGCTGGGTTCAGAGTTATGGTTCTCGTTGTGTTAAGCCGCCACTGATTTATGGTGATGTGTCTCGTCCAAATGGGATGACACTTGATTGGGCTACTTTTGCTCAGGGCTTGACCGACAAACCAGTGAAAGGGATGTTAACCGGCCCAGTTACTATTCTACATTGGTCATTTGCCCGTGAAGATATTTCTCGTGAGCAAATAGCAACACAAATTGGTTTGGCTATTCGAGATGAGGTGGTTGATCTGCAAAATGCAGGTATAGGGATTATTCAAATTGATGAACCTGCATTTCGTGAGGGTTTACCTTTGAAAAAAAGTGACTGGGCAGAGTACCTCAACTGGGCTGTCGATGCTTTTAAGCTTAGTGCTGCAGGTGTTGAAAATGAAACACAAATTCATACACATATGTGTTACAGCGAGTTTAATGAGACCATTGCAGCAATAGCTGCTATGGATGCAGATGTGATAACGATCGAAACTTCACGTTCTAGAATGGAGTTATTAACAGCATTCGAAGATTTCGAGTATCCAAATGAGATTGGGCCAGGTGTTTATGATATCCATACACCTAATACGCCAACAGTTGATGAAATGGTGGTGTTAGTCGAAAAGGCTGCACGTAAAATACCTGTTAGGCAACTTTGGGTAAATCCTGATTGTGGCCTTAAAACAAGAACTTGGGATGAAGTTGAACCTGCACTTAAGAATTTAGTTCAAGCGGCTAAGGTGTTGAGGAGACGACTTGGATAATGAGTAAATTTTATTTCAATTCAGTTTAACAGTGCTATTTCAGCCCCTTTTTTGAGTACTTTTAGGGGCTATTTATTTTTACATTTTGGTTTAGCCTTGTTTCCTAAATCGAGGGAACCTTTTGCCGTTAGCGTGATCTGATCCCTAAAGATAGCTATACGGAAGCTGAAAAGTGGGAAAATCTAAACATAAAATAACCAATTGGTCTCAGTACAATAAGGCGTTGATTAATCGAGGCTCACTCACTTTCTGGATTGATGAGCAAGCAATTAAGTCTTGGTATTGTTGTGAACACCACGGGCGTCGTGGTCGAGGGTTCACTTACTCTGATGTTGCTATTGAAACAGCACTCGTTGTGAAAGGCGTTTTTAACTTGTGATTACGAGCACTTGAAGGATTCACCAACTCTGTATTTCAACTTATGGATGTGCCACTGACCTCACCAAGTTATAGCTGTATAAGCAAAAGAGCTAAGACTGTTGAGATCAACTATCGAGCACCGAGTCGTGGCTCTGCGGCACATGTTGTGATTGATTCAACAGGTCTAAAAGTTTATGGAGAAGGAGAATGGAAAACGCGTAAGCATGGTAAAGAAAAACGCCGTACTTGGCGAAAGCTACACCTTGCAGTGGATAGTAATACCCATGAAATTGTGTCAGCTGAAATAAGCTTAGTTAACGTTGCCGATAATGAAGTATTTCCCACATTACTTAACCCATTAAGAAGAAATATAACTCAAGTCTCAGCTGATGGTGCCTATGACACTAAGGCATGCCATAAACTACTTCAGCGCAAAGGGTGCAAGCCTACTATCCCCCCGAGAAGTCATGCTGGATATTGGGAGGATGACCACCCCAGAAATGAAGCAGTAAAAGCACTCAAGGCTAACCAATTAGCGCAATGGAAACAGGATAATGATTATCATCAGAGATCACTATCAGAAACAGCGATGTATCGATATAAACAGTTAATTAGTCCAAAACTGAGTCTTCGGGATTATAACGCTCAGGTAGGTGAAGCGTTAGCGGGTGTTAAAGCAATGAATAAAGTCATAGGGTTAGAAATGCCAGTTAGGAAACACGCTGCCTAATTGGGTGAAACACCTTGGGGTGCTGCGTTTAGATTCGGGATTTGAGCAACAACGCCTTTTG
Source organism: Shewanella sp. VB17 (assembly GCF_013248905.1). Lineage (NCBI taxonomy): Bacteria > Pseudomonadati > Pseudomonadota > Gammaproteobacteria > Alteromonadales > Shewanellaceae > Shewanella > Shewanella sp. VB17. The sequence goes on along the minus strand of NZ_JABRVS010000001.1, from coordinate 4,198,591 downwards.
GTTTATAGGGTATTTTTTATCTATTATATTCCTTGGTTTCAATCTTGTTGAAATCCCATCAATACAGGCATCACAATATGTTATATTCACGACAAGTCTGAAATGCATAAATTGCTAATTAAATTATGTATTTGAAAAATAAAAATGGATAAGAATAAATTGCATTCCTTGCTAATAATTGAAGATGATAAAAAGCTCGCCAGCTTATTGACAATTTTTTTTGAAAAATATGAATTTAATGTCACTGTAGAATATAAAGGGGATAAAGGGCTTACTCATGCTTTGACATCGCAGCCAGATTTTATTCTGCTGGATTTGATGTTACCCGTAATGGATGGTTTTTCCATTTGCAGGGCATTACAGAATCGTTTTAATGGCATTATTTTAGTATTAACCGCCAGCGACGAAGAGATGGACCATGTCAGCTTGTTAGAAATGGGCGCGCATGATTTTATCCAAAAACCGATTAACCCAAGAATTATTCTCGCCAGAATGCGCAACCTTATTCGACTCACTACTGCGGTATCAGCCTCTGAAGAAGCCGCTTCACCAAAAACTAATATACAACATGGCAAACTTAAACTGAATCCGACACTGAGATGTGCTTATCTTGATCAACAGAGTGTAACGTTGACAGATTCAGAGTTTGACGTACTGTGGCTTCTTGCCAGCCGTGCAGATAGCATCGTTTCCCGGGATGAGCTTTATCAGACAGTACTTGGCCGCGAATTTGATGGTTTAGATCGCGCTATAGACAATAAAATAGTGGGCTTGCGCAAAAAGGTGGATGATAATGTAGGGCCGCACCAACGTATCATTACTGTTCGGGGTAAGGGCTATTTATTTGTGCCTTACGGCTGGGAGTAAGTTAGCGATGCTTAAACGATTTACATTATTATGTTTATTTTTTCTGCTGTTTTTTGCGAGCAGTTATCCAATAACAGATCGGATAATGAGTGTTATTTTTGCTGATATCTTAAAAGAAGATGTTGCTGGAGATTATCGCGCCTATGTTTATCCATTAAAAGCTGCTTATCCTTATCTATCTGATGATGAATGGCAATTATTACTCAACCAAATTTCAACCGAAAGTAATCTTCTGATCAGCAAGGGCAATACCAGCCATTGGGATCTCGATGAAAGTTCACGTCAGGCACTTGCCCGGGGGGAGCTCATTATTAATCAGCTATATGATCGAGATGAAATGGCAGTTTTTGCTCGTATATCAGATACCGAGGTGATCCGACTTAGTGCATTACAGGTAGAAGAACCTATTTATTTAGGCATATTTTTGATTCAGTTTGGTGTGCCATTGGGACTGGTTGCTTTATTTGCTCTAGGCGTAATGCTGTGGCAACAATATCGGCTCAATAAACTGGAACAAACCAGTTTACAGTTCGCGCAGGGAGAACTTAATGCTCGCGTGCCTATTGGTTGGTTAGCTGTCGGGAAAATTAACCAGAGTTTTAATTTTATGGCTGAAAAACTTGAGCGAATGTTTAACAGCCAAAAACACATGATCACCGCAGTATCTCATGAACTCAAGACCCCCTTATTTCGACTGCAGATGCAGCTCAATTTGATCCAGGATGAACCTCATTCAGAGCAAACGGGCGATTACCTGACACAGATGCACCTAGATATAGAAGAGATGGATACACTGGTTGGTGAATTACTGAGTTTTAGTAAAATGGAGCGCCAAGACCGCTTTAACGATTTGATCCAAACTGACGTAAGTCATTGGCTAACCTATCAGGTTAAACAATTAGCTCGGCACTGTCATCATCCGATAGAGCTGGTGCTTACAAGCAAAGATCTTTCCCCTGAAACTCTAATGCAAGCCATTCAAACCAAACAGTTAAAGCGAGCTTTGGATAACCTAGTCTTTAATGCAGATCGTTTTGCGCAAAACAAGATCAGGATTAGCTTATTCATGCAAGAAAATCAGCTGTGTTTATCGGTAGAAGATGATGGCATAGGCATCGCTGAAATAGACCGAGGACGCATTTTTGAACCATTTTCTCGTATCGATAGTGATCGTAACCGTGATACAGGCGGCTTTGGATTAGGTCTGGCCATTGTTAAAGAAATTGTCCGTTGCCATGGGGCGAGCATTTCAGTCACGAAAAGTGAATTAGGCGGAGCTTGCTTTATGATCTCTTTTGAGACATGACAACTCACTGACAATATACGACAAAATACGACACGGGAACTTCTTATAATCAGTTTATGACTTAATTGAAATAACACCAATGATAATAAGAGCTCTCGATGATATTAATAAAAAAAGTATTGCCAGTGACCATTTTACTCTGTCTTATAGGCTGTGGTGCAGAGAATGAAAATAAAAACAAGCCAAACAATCATCCAATCCTCTCGCAAACGACTCTGGAGGGGATATGGTATTCCCGCGACTATGGCGAAATTAAACTTATCGAAGCACAGCAAGTAACCAGCTTACAAGTCACCAATAATGCTTGTTTCCCCACGTTTACTCTGGACCCATACTCACTGATTAACGCTAACAGTGAACTGATAAACGATAGTTTGATCTACAATCGTCCTTCTGATTCTACCAGTGTTAAATATCGTCGACTCTATGATATCAATGAAGTTTGTACCGCTGGAATGACCCCGTCACTCGACGATGGAGATTCTTATAGCTTTGATGCTCAACAGGTATTTTCTTCATTTTGGCATGATATGAATACCCATTATGCTTTTTTTAAGCAACGTGATGTTAACTGGGCACAGGTCTACAGTGATTATTATGATGCGCTAGGCGGAGCGAGCGAAGACGGACTCAAAAAAGTATTTAGTGAAATATTGGCACAACTCAATGATGGCCATACCTCAATAACTGTAGGTGCAAGCTTGGACAGTGATGACATTTCTTTTACAGAAAAACCTGAACTTAGAGTACAACTTCATACCGAAGCAGTTGAGCTTGGTCTTGATTTTGAACAGCAGCAACAATATGTGATATCCCAGCAAGAGTTAATTATTAAAAATATCAGTGAATATTTAACCGATGAAAGTAAAGTGACATTTTTAAATCGTCACAATAGTAATCTGATAAACGAAGAACACATGATTAACTGGGGGATCATTGAGAAAAATGGTCAGCGCACTGGCTATCTGGCATTCGATGGTTTTATGAATTTTTATGAACGAGAGGGAATAGAATGGGCGGACATCGCACCGAGCAATATAAAATTTAATCAATTGATGGAGCAGATTTTTAAGCAACTGGCCAATACTGAGCGACTGATCTTAGATATTAGAAATAATGGTGGAGGACTTGATATGCAAGGGCTACAGTTGGTACGGCGCTTTTTATCCGAGGAGATCACAGCCTGGAATATTAGTGCATTTTATCAGGGCAATCTATATTTTCAGGACAAGGTTAAAGCGCAACCTCACTCTGGCAGACGTTACCTCAAACCTGTTTCTGTATTGATTTCATCAGGCACTTTTAGCGCCGCAGAAACATTTTCGATGGTGATGCAAAATTTACCTCAGGTAACGATGATCGGTGAAGCAACCGGAGGCGGGACATCAGATACTATGAGCAGATTATTACCTAATCACTGGTGGTTTGGTTTAAGTAACGAATATTATCAGGACAGTGAAGGTGAAAATTTTGAAGTAAGAGGTGTTCAACCAGATATCAATGTCTCTGCCTACGATATCGAACTGCGTGCTCAGGGCCGAGATAGTGCTATTGAAGCTGCTCTTAATTTATAATTGTTTTAGTTAATTAAAATCACTAAATAAAACCTCAATATAATTCTAGTGTTGAGGGTTTTTAATTGATCGATTAATTTAATTAACAGCTTAATGCAAAACAAACTTCGAACCAAATTAACGACTTTTTGTGGCTGAATCATTATCGATAAAGGCTGTTCATAAATGGCCATCGTTAATTGCATGTATAACTGTTCAAGTGCTTTAGCACGGTATTAGTTAATCAACCTCTGATTAAAAATGACCTTAGTTTCAATCAATGTGGGCCTAGCTGAGATAGGTCGTGTAATAAAAGTACTGGCAGTACTTTTGTTAAAGGACTCGATAATAAATGAAAGTAGTAAATTCAATTAAAAGTCTAACACCATATAGCCAAGCTCCATGGCGAGATGACTTTAATAAACTCAGTCAGGAAGTGGTTATTTCGCTACTTGCTATTTACTTTGCGGTGGTACTTAACTTTCCATTTAATCAAGAAATATACCAGTTAGCTGGGCAGGGGAAATTGCTCTTTTCATTGACACCTGTATTACTGTTAACAGGAGGGTTTCTCATTGTTTTTAGTCTGATTTTGTGGAAATTCACATTGAAGCCATTGATGATTTTTTTGATCATATCCGCGGCAGCTGCAATGTATGCAACATCACAATATAATGTTTTTTTTGACTATTCTATGATTGAAAATATCTTCGAGACAAATTCAGGAGAGGCTTTTTCATATGTTAATACACAATCTATTTTATTCGTTATATGTATAGGGATATTACCCTCTCTTTGGTTACTTAACCTCGATATAACAACCCATCATCGCTGGTACATTAGTCTATTACGTCGTTTGGTGTTTATCATAATCGGTATTTTTATTATCGCTATTACTGCTTTATTTTTTTATAAAGATTACGTATCAGTAGTCAGAAATAACTCGTATCTAAAAAAGATGATAAACCCGGCTCATTTTTACAATTCAGTGAGATATATTAATAATCGTTATTTCACCGAACCTCTGCGTTATCAAAATCAGGGATTAGATGCCACGATCAGCACTTCAGCTAACGATAAACCTAGGTTATTAATTCTAGTGGTAGGAGAAACAGCACGTGCACAGAATATGGCACATAATGGTTATGCTCGTAATACTAATCCTTATACACAAGATCTCGGTATTGTTTCCCTACAAAATGTATCTTCATGTGGCACGGCAACAGCACATTCTTTACCGTGTATGTTTTCAAGTTTACCTCAGAGTCAATATCAGCGAGAAAAAGCGAATGCACAAGATAATGTGCTCGATATTTTGAGTTATGCTGGTGTGGACATTACATGGTATGAAAATGATGGGGGTGACAAATCTGTCGCAAAAAATGTGGTTAAGCATGATATTGCTAACGACAAAAGTAACCCGTTTTGTGATGGTTATAGCTGCTATGATGAAGTATTAGTTCAGCGACTAGAACAGCAACTTAAACAACAAGTTGAAAGTGGGAAAAAACTTAACAATCAATTGATTGCTCTGCATACAATTGGTAGCCATGGCCCGACATACTGGGAGCGTTACCCTTCTGAAAAAGAGGTATTTAAACCAGCCTGTCGACGTAGTGATATTCAGAATTGCACAGACCAAGAAATAGTGAATGTATATGACAATACACTCGTGTATACCGACTATATATTATCGTTAGTGATCACTATATTAAATGATTATTCTGAGCAATATAACGTTGCTATGCTCTATGTTTCAGACCATGGAGAGTCTCTAGGTGAGAATGGCCTTTATTTACATGGAACACCTTATGCTTTTGCGCCTAAAGAGCAAACACAAGTTCCTTGGTTTATGTGGTTGCCTGAGCAGTATGTTGAAGCGACACAATTAGACTATTCATGCCTCATTCGTATTGCAAAAACAGGGGCATTTTCCCATGATAATTTATTTCACTCTTTGTTAGGAATGTTCAGTGTTAAAACGAACTTAAAAGATGAGAAACTTGATATCACTAGCCAGTGTAAAATAAAGTGAGTAACCTATGAATATTCTAGATAACAATGATACTGATACAGCCCCTCAGATTGTGATAAAGCGCAAGGGTATTATGCGACTAATCTATACGTGTAAACATAGTTTTAACGGTCTTAAATGGATGTGTAAAAATGAAGCAGCATTCCAACAGGAACTGCTTTTATTTTTCCCACTAACCCTTTATGCTTTTTTAGCAGACGTCACTAGATTACAAAGTTGCATACTCATTATATCGCTATTGTTTGTGTTGTTTGCTGAGCTAGTTAATACAGCGATTGAAGTGGTTGTCGACCGTATTGGACGTGAATTTCACCCATTATCAGGCCTTGCTAAAGATATTTCTTCAGCATTTGTATTGGTCAGTTTAGTCATCGCTTGTCTTGTGTGGGTAGGAGTGTTATCAGCACCATAGCTGCAGAACACTATTTTCGCCTCTACCCTTGTTGCGCTGAATTATTTACCGGTTAACTTTTTGACTGAAGTAAATGGCGAGCTGTGTGGATAAAATACCTATGTCAGCACCGGCCAGTAGATCGCCTAAGTAGTGAAAGTTTTGTGCTAGTTGACCGATAAACACGGCGATCATCATAGCAATCCACAGTGAATGGAAACGGGGAAAGTGATAGCAGAATACACTGGAGAGTGCAAAAGTAAAAAGCTGTTGGCATTGGATTTATTTTGGATGTTAGTTTATTAGACGTTATCACTAAAATCGTGATTTTAGTGATAACGGTGGAATTAATTTAGGCTAGTAAAGTGAATAACTTAGCCAACGGGATAAGTAAGTTACTTCTTTGATCTTTTCATTGCGATGGCAATACATATACCCGCTCCGCCCCAAGTGATAAGTAAGGCTAAGATCATCATAATGATGGCTTCTGTGCTCATAATTCCTCCTTGTTCGACGCTAAATTTATTACGAAAGAGATTAATAACATTAAAGCGATAAGCCCCCAACCCAATATTAACTGATCTGTGATGGGGTAATCTCCGTAACCATTATTAATGGTATTAATCAGGTTTTTAACTAAAATGATGGCCAATATTGCTGGACTGATAAAACGTAAGCACAGTTCCAGCCAGCGCCCAACGTTAAAGTCAGAAATACGATTTGCGTAATCCCTAATGTCAGCAATTTTAAATAACCAGGCCAATATAATCAGTTCTGCAAAGCAGCTCGATAATAAGGCGATATTATTGATAAAATAATCAATTAAATCGAGTAGAAGCAAACCTCCATTAGTCGCAAATGCCATCGAAATAGTAAAGCCTGTTATGCATACTATGACAGCGGCCTTTTTACGTGGAACCTGTAATTTATCGATTAACGCTGAGGTTATTGCTTCGATAATGGATATGTGGGAACTTAATCCAGCCACCACTAAAGCGAAGAAAAAAAGTGGCCCGAATAGATAGGGGGCAGGGAGTAAGTTGATTGCCGCTGGGATAGTCACGAAAGCGAGTCCAACACCTGATGATACCACTTCAGTTAATGGCTTGGCTTGCTCTTGAGCCATATAACCCAATATAGCGAAGATTAATATTCCAGCGAGAATCGAGAAGCCACAGTTGATTAAGACTGTCATAAAAGCATTATTATTGATGTCAGACTTTTCTGGTAAATAGCTTGAGTAGGCCAACATAATAGAAAAACCGACACTTAATGTGAAGAATATTTGCCCATAGGCAGCAGACCATACTTTAGCATCGAAAATTTTGCTAAAGTCAGGTTGGAACAAATAGTTAAGCCCCTCAAATGCCCCCGGTAGAAAAATAATTCGACCGATTAACATGAGTACCATAATAAAAAGTAGTGGCATCATTAGCTTACTGGCTCGTTCGATTCCCTTTTTTACCCCGGTGAAAACAGTTAAAAAGGTAATCCCCCAAGCGATGGTCATGGGAATGGCAATATTGAGTTGGAAATCCCCTAAACGTGTTGGGGAGTTGTCGCCGAGTTTAAGGTATTCGCTGAAGAAAAATGCATTAGTGTCAGCCCCCCAGCTTTGGGTAAATGAAAAACCTAAAAAGGAGATTGCCCAACCGATGACAGCAACATAATAGACAGCGATGACGGCAGCGATTAAGATCTGAAACCATCCGAGCCATTCGAGTCTGAGTCCATATTTATGACCTAGTTTGGAAAATATTTTGGGGGCTGCTCCACGTAACTTGTGACCTAAACTGAACTCCATTATCATAAATGGGATCCCTGCAGATATCATGGCGAAAAGGTAGGGAATGAAAAAAGCGCCACCGCCATTTTCATAAGCCATATAGGGGAAGCGCCAGATATTACCAAGTCCAATTGCGGAGCCTACAGCGGCGAGAATAAAGCCTGTACGAGAATTCCATTGCTCTCTTTGCATAAACCTCTACCAGTCAGTTTAGTCTATTTATTGTTCTATAATATTAAGCAGATAAGAAGCGCGCTGTCTAGGGTTAATTTAGCAGACTAAGATGATAGCGTTGGATTAATGTTAGGTTTTGATTTTTACTGAGTGTTTTTTTAATGCGCTGTGGTGACGATTAAGCAGTATGGGGTGATGTACAAACGATACAAAACTTAATATGTCGGATTGTCACTTAGTCCTATCGTCAGGTATTGTGATTCAATAGTTTTTATTTGATGTAAGAGTTGCTCATTTATTTGGCAGCTTAGATGATGTTTTTTTGCTCGTGAAATGATATAGCCGTTAATGTAGTCGATTTCAGTTTGACGTTTGTGAGTCACATCTTGATGCATAGAAGAGTAGTTGCTGGCGGTATGTGTAATCACTTCATACACCTTGTTGGTGATGACCAACTTATCTAGCACTACCCCATCTGCTTGGGCAACATTGACAAGTTCTGTGATGATTTTATTTATAAGCAATGTATAGCTTGGATCAGCTAAGGCGCCGTTGCGGCATTTATCTATCGTTGTTAATGGGTTAATCGCTGCGTTGATGGCCAGTTTTTGCCAAAGATAAGTCAATATAGTGTCGCACCATAGGCTTTGTGGAATGGCATTGAGTAGCAAAAGTTTGAGGTTTTTTACTAAAGGTATGCCACTCGCGGGTCCTAAATGAGAGTCGCCAGTCCCTGTTTGTTGTACATGCCAAGGCGCTAATTTTAATGCACCTTGAGAGGTTGTGCCGACACTTAACCCTTGAGTTAATAGTTTTTTTTGCACCTGAAGGTGCGGTCCCATTCCATTATGCAGTAGTAATATATGGCAGTGTTTAGGCAAATATTTAATCACAGAGCTAACGGCATCATTGACTTGGTAGGCTTTTACACAAACGATGACAAGTTCGATGTTTTGTAGCTGATGTTGTAAATTTTTTGGGTGGTATTCTTGCTGTGTAAATCCAATGACTGTGGCCAATGAGCACGATACTTTTTTTGCTAGGTTGGTAAAAGTCAGGTTTTGCTGGTGAGTGCCCGATACTCCTTTAGTGATGAAAATAGCTTTAGCGTCTGCGGCTTCCAGTTGATGATAGATAAGTTGCCCAATCGCTCCAGCGCCCAAGATTGCAATGTTGTTCGCGTTGATGGGCATATTGCTCTCCATTCTCTTTTTGTTACTTGTTACTTTCTATGTTTAATCTGTGATGCATTGATATAACGTTGGTAGCCCCAATGACAACAATAGAAAAGTAATACGCCAACCATATCAGCGGCAAAGTCAGCGACCGAAGCACTGCGATAAGGTAAATAGGATTGAACTAACTCAATAAAGATGGCGTAGCAAGCAAGTGTAATGGCAAGGAAGTACCATTTAGGTTTAAAGGCAAGGTGAGTTAAATAGGCAAGACCAAAGAAACTTAATAAATGGCCAACCTTGTCCATATTGGGGATGCTTTGAGGATAGTTAGGCTGAGAAAACACCAGATAACTTATCACAATCAATGCAGCGGCCAAGGCCAGTTTAAAAATATATTGTCTTGATATCACTAGAGTCATAAGGCGTTTATAAATTTGCACTATCATAGAAAAATGTGGCTTCTTTGTCACCTATAAATCATGATTTTTTTCTCAGGTCAGTCTTGATTCCACTTCATATTTTTCTGATGTAAACTAGAGTCACGATAAACAGAGTGATTAGGATGCATGAAATGCCTTCAATGGATATAGTTTCAGAAGTCGATGAAGTTGAACTAAGAAATGCGGTTGATAATTCAGTACGTGAGTTAAAAACCCGCTTCGACTTTCGTGGCAAAGAAGCGAGTTTCGAATATAAAGATCATATCGTGACGCTGTCGGCGGAAGATGATTTTCAGTGTCAGCAGCTAGTCGACATTCTTCGCATGCAATTGAGTAAACGTAATGTTGACCCTGCATCGATGGATGTGGATGACAAATCAGTGCATAGCGGTAAGACATTTTCATTGAAAGTGCGCTTCAAAGAGGGCATTGAAGTACTGACTGCTAAGAAATTAGTTAAGATGATTAAAGACAGTAAACTAAAGGTACAGTCTTCAATTCAAGGAGATTCTGTTCGTGTTACCGGTAAAAAGCGTGACGATTTGCAGGCAGTAATGACGCTAGCGCGCGAATCAGAACTGGACCAGCCATTTCAGTTTAATAACTTTAGGGATTAACTCTTACATTAACCCCAATAAAGCTCTCTCCTGAAGGCTTTATTGGCATGATTTAAATTTGTGGTGTCTGGTTGGTTTTTTGCTGAGTCTGTGTTGGTGGCGAAGTCATATCTTGCTTAGTGCGCTTATCAACCAGCAGCACTAACCAGAGAACAGGAAAGCCAATAATACTGGCTGCAATAAAGAAGTTGATATAACCAAAAGCATCGACGTAAGCGCCAGAGAAACCCGCGATAAACTTAGGAAATAGCAACATGATCGATGAGAGTAATGCATATTGGGTTGCGCTGTAACCAGCACTTGTTAAACTTGATAAGTAAGCGATAAAGGCGGCGGTTGCAATTCCTGCGCTGAGGTTATCGATAGAGATAACCATCGTTAATAAAGTCACATCGTAGCCCACCATCGCCTGATAGGCGAATAACAAATTGGTGACAGCAACCAGTAGAGCGCCTAAAAACAGGATCTTCATGGTGCCAAAATGGGCCACCAATAAACCACCGAACCCAGCTCCTACCAAAGTCATTATTAGACCGTAAATTTTACTTATTGCGGCAATTTCATCTTTTGCGAATCCCATGTCGACATAAAAGACATTAGCCATAATTCCCATCACTATGTCTGATATCCGGTAGCAAGAAATAAGTAACAAGATAAGAATGGCATTGCGTCCGTAACGTTTAAAGAAATCTAAAAAAGGCAAAACACTCGCGGTATAAAACCAAGATAAAGTGTTAGCAACAGCGCTAGGGTAGCGCTGATTAAACTTCTTCTTAATTTCTTGTTCATTTTCATCGGCGAGTTTAGTTTCCACATTAGGCTCTTGACTAAACAAAGTGGTAATAATGCCAATTGACATAAGACCTGCCATACACATGTAAGCGGTTTGCCAAGACTGTAGACTATATACTTGATTATTGGGCTCTACCCAAGCTGCGATGGTCAGTGCGCCTGCTGTCGCGATAATCATTGCGCTGCGGTAACCGACTTGATAGGCAGCAGCAAGGGCGGCTTGCATTTTTTCGTGAGCAGATTCAATACGAAAAGCATCAATCACGATATCTTGTGTTGCTGAGGCAAAAGCGACCATAAATGCAAACAGTGCCAGCCGATCGAGATCCTTAACTGGATCACTAAAAGACATGCCTAAAATAGCGCTAACTAATAATACTTGAGCAAATAACATCCAGCCTCGACGTCGGCCTAGCAAATCACTCAATATTGGGAGAGAAAGCCTGTCCACAAGAGGAGACCATGCCCATTTAAACCCATAAACAAGGGCTATCCAACTAAAGTAACCAATGGCTGTCCTGTCTATCCCAGCTTGCCTAAGCCAAAAAGAGAGCGTTGAGAATACTAACATCAAAGGGAGACCAGCAGAGAACCCCAGTAACAGTAAAACTAAGACGCGTTTATGGCCGTAAATTGAAAATGCGTCTTTAATTCGTGCAAGCGATGAATGTTTGACTAGAGACATAAAAATAGTTCTGGGTTGTCATTAAGGTTAGCTTAAAGGGGGGAGGTGTTTGGTTCAAGAGAAAATGAAAAACCTTTAAGATAAAAACCCAGATGTAGAGTCTGGGTTTTGTTTTCTATACCTTGGAACTTATTCGAAGCTGGGTCTGTTACCTATACAGCATGTTGGTATTTGACCTCCGATACTGAGAAAATCACAACATTCATCAACCTGTTTTCGCAGGTATTGGTTGCCGCGGATCATCCAGTCGGGCCATCGGTCAAAAGCATGTAATAGGTGCCAGAATACTCGCTCCATATCTGACTGCGCATCACCCTGATGATTGAACTGTTGCCATTCTTCTAGGGTGTCCCATAAATATAACTGAACCTCATTAAAATCGAGCTGATCACTCAGAAACGCTTTTCCATATTGGGCCAGCTGGGGCGCTTTGTCACCGATAAACTCATTGGGTGTCATTTAGTCGCCTCCTTGTTACTTTTGCCCATTGAGTATAGAACCAAATATAAAGGTAGTGGTGGAATATTTGTAAGAAATAATGAACAATTCATGATTTTATTTTCTAGGCAATAAAGTGGCCTTCTTTAAGATAACGTCCTTAATCGGAAAGTCTGGCCAATTAAGCTTACGATTATGTTCGGTTGTCACATTGGAGATTGCGATGAGTACCTCTTCACCGGCGATTACTTCACCAAAAACCGCATAACCCCAACGTTTTGATGAAGGATCGAGAGGCTTGTTTTCACCGAGATTAAAATAGAATTGGCTGGTGGCTGAATGGGCGGATTGACTTCGTGCCATGGCTATTGTGCCGAAGGTGTTAGATAGCCCATTACCTGATTCGTTCACAATAGGGGGATCAACTGGCTTCTCCTGCTGTTTGAGATTTAATCCACCACCTTGCACTACAAAACCAGCAATAACACGATGAAACAGTGTGTTGTCATAGTGGCCATTAACCACGTAAGTGAGAAAGTTATCGACGGTTAACGGGGCACGTTTTCTGTCGAGTTCGACCACTATTAGCCCCATACTGGTGTCAAGTTGTACTCGTGGGTAAACACTATTGGGTTGAATGTCGATAGCAAATGCAGCTTGGCTTAGGCACAAAAGTATTAACGCATAAAAAAAACGAGTCATGAAGCGTCCTTGTTAGTGGTTTTTTGTTCGTAATAATTATTGAATAAATTCGTTAAGTTCAGGATCAGTTAATATTTTACTGCTCAACTCATCGAGTAGTTTATTAATGGCCAGCTCTAGGGTGGCAAAATCAGCACTAAAGGGGCCGGTGACACTATTTCTGGCTGTGTAACGTTTAGTAAGTGTATGATTATTGTTCTTCGCTATGATATTAATAATGATATTAGTGTCAGCTTGATAACTGAATGTTCCGCTATCTACGTCAGTCAATAATTGTTCTATTTGGATTTGCAGTTGATTCATTGAATTAGGGGTGAGTTGATAACCTGCTTTGGTTAACCCTTGACGAAACACTTCGTCCATTTGTTTTCTTGGAGCTTCAGACGGACTGACTAATTTAGCGGCTTCATCGTCATGATTAAATCGGACAATAAAGTTGGCCGAACGAGCATCGATTGTCTCCAGGCTAATGGTTTGAGGAGAGTGGAGTCTAGTCTCAATGTTGGGGACTTGAGGGTTCAATGCGATATGACTCGGCATCTGAGAAGCACAACCCGATAGGGCAATGGCTGCTGTTAGCGAAAGAAAAAGACGTTTCATTATGGTGATTATCTTAATGTAGGCTTGCGTTATTTGATGAGTTCAGCATACCAGAAATTGCCTTGGATGCCACATGCTGCCATCGAACTGTTTTTCTACGTGTGAACGAGATGTCAGGCTTTGTTGGCGTAAGGTTGAGTTAAGTTTGCCTTAATTTAGTCGAAAAAGGGACTGGGTATGAATGAATGTGATCTTATGAGAATAGAGACGAGAACAGCGCCTAAAAGCCTGATATCTGAAAGGGGGATGCCGAGCTTCGGTTATTTTGATGGTCCAGTGACTTCACTTGGACTTGAGATGTTTGCTTATTATGATGAGATGGATAAGCCAGCCTCTACTTTGAGTCGCTACTTTCATTATAAACAATTTCAATTTGTGAGTGTGGTGACTCCGCATTATATTATCGGCGTGTCGCTTGCTGATATTCGTTATGCAGCAAGCGCATTTTGTTATCTTTATGATATTAATAAAAATAGGATAACTGAAACCCGCTGGCTTAAGCCCTTAGGTTTAGGCTATAAGCTGACTCCTTCTCCGATGGAGGGGATAGCTGAAATTGCAGGACAGAAGGGCATGATGGCTTTTCATCTATCTAAAGGTGTTTGGTCCTTGTCTATTGACACTTTACACATCAAAGCTGAGTTAACCTTATCTCCTCCAGTGTTAAGTTTACCGATGGCGATGTGTAACCCTACAGGGTATAGCGGCTGGACTTATACTCAAAAACATAACGGACTAAAGCCTCGAGGCCAATTAACCATCAATGATGAACCTCAGCCATTAAATATGGCTTTAGCAAGTTATGACTTTTCAGCAGGCTACATGCGCCGAGAAACCAGTTGGCGCTGGGCCTGTATTAACGCGCATACCGATGACGGTGTGATAGGGGTAAATTTAGCTGCTGGCGTCAATGAAACGGGTTGCAATGAAAACGTGTTCTGGATCCACGGTGAGAGACACTTGCTAGGTGCCGTACATTTTGATTTTGCTAGGATTAGCCTTGGGCAGAAAGAAAATAAAGCGGTAAGCGGGAATAAAAAAAGGCAAATTTGGCGAATATATTCACATAACGGTCAGGTTGAACTGGCTTTTAAATCATTGAATTGTCGCCAAGAGAAACTGAATCTACTGTTATTAAAAACCAATTTCAGGCAATACATCGGCCATTATTCAGGTTACATCATAGATAACTCAGGTGTTAAACATATTATTGATAATGTACTGGGTTTAGCAGAAGATCACTTTGCACTTTGGTAATTTTTTGTCCACAACTCAGCTTTCAACATTATCTTATATCGCTAGTACCACTTCTTCTACGATTGTGTGTTGCTGGCGCTTTAGTTTTTAAGTGCTACGTCACAAGTCTTATCGCTAGTTCTTTAGTGTTGGTTTTTTTGTGTTTGTTTGTGTTACTTTATCATAAATTTAACAGGTGTAACCTCGCGTTGAAGTGAGGTTTTATACAAATAAAGTATACAGGAAACGATATTATTATGAAGAAAGTGCTGTTAGTTGCTACGTGCTTAATGAGTACCGGAGTGAGTGCTGGTGAGTCAGCTCATATAGTCGGTGGAAGTTTAGGCTATGGAACTCAGGATTTTGAATCGAAAAATACTAATAGTGTCAGTGTCAATGCCGGTGATAGCGTAAGTACAGATTTATATTATCGCTATATGCTCAACCATTACTTTGGCGTAGAGGCCGGATTTATTTCTGGTACTGGTGGGGTTATCAGTGCGTTTACCGATAGTATTTTTGATGTCAAAGATTTGAGTTACCAAGGTATACGTGGTGTGGTTTATGGCCAATATCCATTGTCACAAAGTAATAGTTTTTATGCCAAAGTGGGAGCATCCTACCATGAAGTTAGTTACGTGATGGATAAAAAAAATATAGAGACCAAAGATAATGGTTTTTATGGTGCTCTTGGTTGGGAATACCGATTTAAATCAGGTGTAGGGATAAATGCAGAATATCAATATATTCCGATGCAAGAACTGGAAGTTCAAAGTTATAATTTAGGCATAAGTTATCGTTTTTAATTGAGTATTTTAGCTAAAAACACTGTTGGTGTCATATCCATGGTGTTTTGTGAGCTTGAAGTCGCAGAATTACATTTTTATCTTTTCAAAATATATAGTGCATATACACGTTATAGCCACAAAACTCAGTCAATTGAATATCATAGTGGTAACGATTTACCTAAATGGCATAGTAAATTTTCATAAAATAAGGTGTGCTCAATGTGTACGCGGATTATAAATTTAGCCTTAAATCTGGTTCAAGAAGAGAGATCCGTTGAGCTAGAGGCCGATAAACTCATCCTTATGTTTGATATTATTACTGATGATTGTTTTTGTGTTTTTAATTGATTAAGGTGCTGATTCTAAATAATATTGAGTAGATATAAAAATGAAAAAAACGTTACTGATTTTGGCTTCTTTAATGATTTCTACGACGACATTGGCTGATAGTGAACCTATGGTTATAGAGTCTGCTAGTAAGGATGTACTTGTTTTATCAGAATGTGCAAGTGACTTAGCACAAGTGTCGACAGCCCGTTCTTGGGTTGGAAGCATAGAAAAGAGAGGCATCGAAGATGGTCTCCATTCGTATAGTTATACTTACAATGTGTTTAAGTCTGTCGTTTTTTCTACCAGAAAAATAGGCAGTGTAAGGGTCTCTAAAGAGTATATTGCTAACCCTCCTGCAGACAGTTCCTCATTTATAACTCACTGCAGCCATATCATTGATTAGAATTAATAATCACAGATGAAAAGACTCGGCCGTTAGCGGCTGAGTTTTATTGCACAGTCCTCGTTGATGTTAATTTTCCATTTGACCTTAAAATTTGGTAGCGTATTTTACTCAACAGTAATTTTCCGCTTATCGCGGCGTTACGTCTCAAGGTGAGCTCTGGAAATGTCGATGCTGTATATATTAGGCGGTCTACCCGCAACAGGAAAAACTGAGGTGTCAAAATATCTAGCTGCAACTTTGAATGCAGTCTATATACGCATCGACACTATTGAGCAAGAATTAAGAGATCAAGGTGTGATAGATCTCTACGATGAAGGTTATCAAATAGCTTTTTCACTTGCTTTAGATAACCTCAAGAACGGCATGTCTGTCGTAGCAGATTCGACCAACCCAGTCAAAGAATCAAGGGATGCTTGGATTAATGTGGCTAGACAAGCTCAATCTTCATTCACAGAAATCGAAGTCACCTGCTCAGATAAACAAGAACATCGACAACGCGTCGAAACTCGGAGCACTGATATTCATAACCTTTTACTTCCAAGCTGGGAAAACGTAACCTCAAGGGAGTATCAAAAATGGCTATCGCAACATATCATCTTAGATACTGCAGGGAAAACGCCAGAGCAAAGTAAAAATGAGCTTATCCAATTACTGAGGCATTATGTTTCTACGCAGAAATAAGTGGTCAGAAATAAGGAGAGGGTATTGAAAAAGGTATTAACGCCGCTGATCGTGGTGCTAATTTTTGTAGTCGCGGTGATGTGTTCAGTGTGGTTTAAAAATTATGTAATCTTGTCAGAAGCATCCCTAATGGTGCTAATAACACTCTCCGCAATTTTTAGCATTCTTTTGCCTAATTTAAATCAGCTAAAGTCTTTTTCAATAACGAAAGGAGAGTTAATTCTCCGAATTCCTGGCAGGTAGATTACGATAGTCAAACGTTATGACAAAAGATACACTACTGTCATTTCGGGTTAATCTAATCACATAGGAAATCATTGTTTTATGAGCTTTTTACGTTATGCGACTCCGCCAGAATGGGTTGAGGCGGTATTGGATGATTTCGATACTTTTTTATTTGACCATGCGGCGGCAGAGAAAAAAGCATCCGGTATGGCTATCTCGATGATATCCCATTATCCAGACAAAACCACGTTAGTAGAAAAAATGATCGATTTATCCATTGAAGAATTATGCCACTATCGTGAAGTCATAAAACTTATTCATGAGAGAGGGAGACAACTTAACTCTGACAGTAAAGATGAATACGTTAATGCCTTTCGTGGTGCAATGCGCAAAGGTGGTGAGGCATATTTTCTTGACCGACTGATTATTGGGGCCATTATCGAAGCGCGTGGAGCAGAGCGGTTTGCCTTGATAGCCAAAGCCTTGCCTGACGGTAAAATGAAATCATTTTATCTGTCTCTTTCAGAATCAGAAAGTCGCCATTATGAACTGTTTTTGGAGCTGGCAGCCTTGTACTTTGAATCAGCTGCGATTGATCAACGTGTTGATGAATTACTGGATATCGAAGCCACTATTTGCGCGTCTTTGCCCATTCGTTCTGCGCTGCATTAATGAATATTAGGCTGTAATAGGATGATATTACCCTCACAGAGACAAAGACTGCAACACTATGTGACGCGTTATGGTGAGCCAGAAGTACAGTCAGTCAAACAGGCTCTGGCATTGGTGTCACCTCAACGCGTTGATTATTGTGCGGTGGTCCCCGCGTATAAGGAGTCATTGGCATTTATTCATCACTATATGGCATTAGCTGAAAATTTAAGAGAAGACCAATCAATTTGCTTGATTGTCGTCATTAATCAGCCTGATAGCGCTATTTCACCTCATGAAGATAATCAATCGTTACTCACCTTCCTGAGTGGTAAGCCGATGCTGACAAAGGTAGACAATATTGGCCTTCATCAACTGTCACCTAGATTCACAGTGTTGTCGGTGGACAGGTTTTCACAGCACCGTATTCCTCACAAACAAGGGGTTGGGCTGGCACGAAAGATTGGTGTTGATATCGCTTGTCAACTTTATCTTGATGAATTTTTATCATCTTCTTGGGTAGGTAGCACGGATGCCGATGCCAGACCAAATGGTGACTACTTGCAAACGGTGAACGCTTGCCCAGATGATCACTCTGCTCAAGTGTTTGAATTTGAACATATCCGAGACACAAATAACGATGTGCGTTATTCAACCATATTTGAAGCCACACAAAGATACGAAAAATCATTGCGTTACTATGTCGATGGCTTGGGTTTTACTCAGTCTGAATATGCCTTTCATACTATTGGTAGCGCCTTTGCCATTGAGCTTAATTATTATGCACAAGTCCGTGGGTTTCCTAAACGCGCTGCCGGAGAAGATTTTTATTTACTCAATAAACTGAGAAAGGTTGGACCTATTTTCATACAAAATGAGTATGTGTTACCTATTTTATCGAGAGTATCAGATAGAGTGCCTTTTGGCACAGGGCCTGCGGTTGATAAGATGTTACAGTCAGACAATGCAGATAAAACATGGCCGATGTATCATCCGCTGTGCTTTTATGCATTAAAGGCCTTGCTGTATGCGGTGAAGGTATGGATTAAGCAACATTCTTGGGGGACGTCCGACTTACTCTGTAAATCATCACTCATGCCAATGCTCTCTTCATTGATAACAGAGTTACAAGCTGAGTTAATGACGATGGATGCTAGTAGTGCTCAGTATCTAAAAGCTGCTTTATCACCTTCTTGCCTTGATCATTGGCTAGAAACCATAAAATTGGATGAATTTATTTGCCATAGCGGCCAAATGAAAAAGACCGCTCAAGCTGAGCATCACTGGTTGATTTGGTTTGACGGATTAAAGACGTTGAAGGCAGTTCATTGGTTGAGAAATCATGTTTTTCCATCACTCAGCTACGAGCAATGGCATCAGCATCCATTGCATCATTTTGAGTGATCTTACAAACAGATGTTATCCTTGATGATCCTACAATAACGTTAATCGCTAAATTACCTCAAGATGCAGAATTCAGCCCTGAATGTGTATTTTAGTAACATAAACCATAACCAGCTATTGTTAATCGGCGGTATCTACCTCGTAATTTCAAGCAAGATAAAGTTATGCCTGTCCCATCTCTTCTTGCCATCTCTTCTTGTTTATAGAGCGCTCGCTAGAATATAGGTATGTTATTTATTAACAATGGCTGGCTATGATTTTGTTAAACAATGGCTGGCTATGATTTTGTTATAAAGCGAAAAGAGTCAGTCAATAAACACGTGACGAGAGGCAATAGTTAGCAGAGAAACCAAGGTAAGCAATACCTTGGTTACATGAGTATTACCTTGACTAACCGGGAGCGTCCATATATGTCCACTTACTTCTAGTTGCATAAACATCGGCGTATTGATATTTTATGTCAATAATAAACAGTGACCTACTGCTAATTTAACTTTTATAGCGTCAGAATTGACATGTTGTTAAATAGCCCTTTTTTATGATGGGTGGCTGGATAAATTATCGCTTCCAATTAGCAAGGGTGAATACAGGCCGATGTCTGAAAATGCGCCAGTAGCGTTTAGGTATAGAAGCAGCCAGCAGGCTTCCCAAGAACTAGCAATCACTACATGCGCCGAACAGCGCGAAACATATAGGAATCAATGGACGTTCTATTTCATGTGGCGAAAACCATGTTAGGGCATAAAATACACACAGGTGTACAGAGCCATAACTATGAATACTTAGATGAGCAGAGAAAAGCTTATGCTCCCTGGGCTAGCCTAGTTTCTAACGTCAACGCAACTACTCCGGAGTATTATCAAATTGACTAAGAAGAAGGCTGCAAATAGCGGTGTAGTTGCGCTCAGTGGTTTTGAGTTTCAAAGAAACTGTGCGTTGTATTTGCTATTGGAAGAGTATGCGACTTTTAAAGACCAAGATTATTTTCTTTGCATTGAGCACCATGACGATTTCTTGTTTTGCTTTAGAACAAGTGATAGCCAACGTATTAGAAATATCAAGGCTTATCAGGCTAAGAAAAAAACAGGCTCATTGTGGAAAATTGATGGCAATTTTGGGGAAATTCTTGCGAAAATACTGGAAGTTGGAACAGACCTAAAAAATGATTCCATTCCTAAGTGTGAGCACTATTCACATGAGACAATTTTTATATCCAATACCGAACTGGATTTTTTCTATAACCCCAATAAAGATGATAGGAAAGCTGGTAAGAAAAAGGAAAAGGTCGTTATAAACGAGACAAACTCATTCGTTTGCTTTGAGCATTTACCTATAGATATAAAAGAAAAAGCATGTAATTATATACAGTGCTTTTGTGATGAGTACGATGTTGAAAATTATGGTGAAGGCTTAGGAGATGTCCATTTTCAATGGATAGATTTTCAGAAAACAGCCAAAAAGCAAAAAGAAGGGTTATTAGGTTTAATGAAAACCAATTTTCCTCATATTGTAGATCCTAAAGCAGCTATTGATGTATTGCTCGAGTTATTTAGAGGTGTTGAAACTGCTTATAACCAAGGAAATGTTGTTAAGTTGATGGATGCTTCTAAGAGAGTTGAAGGGGAAGAAATCAGAAAAACGATGACTATCCTTGATACCAAACAGGAAACTTACGATTTCTGGCGAGATCACTCACCAAATTTTGTTGGAAAGATTAGCTTCCCTATTAAGGTGCGCTTAAAGCCTGAAGAGTATATAGCCATCACTTTCGAATTGCTGAAGGATATGAACAACTATACATATCAGGTAATCAAAGATTATGTTAAGACAAATGATTACAGCCACTGCGATAAATTCGATGAAATGTTTAACGATTACTTGAAAGGCATAAGGTCATCTCACCACACGAATCTAAGTGACGTAGACATACTGTTGGCTATTTTGTGTTCTTTCGTAGAGTTTCACTGCTAGGTTATTATTATGAAAATTAATTTTGAAAGTCTTTTCGTTTTTACGGAAAACAAAAAAACGTCATTTTATGAGAGTTTTGGACCTGGCGCCAATTTGATTAGCGGCCGGAATACGTCAGGTAAAAGTACTCTAATACAGAGTTTGATCTATGTGTTTGGTGTCAATGATGTAAAAGAAGGGTTACATGAAATCCTTTCTTATAATCCAACGTTTAGGTTGAATTTTACAAAGTGTTGGGGAGACGTTGAAGAACCCTATACGATCATAAGAGAAACGGAGACTATTTATATAAAAGAGCCAAGTGGTAGAACCACAATCTTTTATGGTATTGATTCTGATGTTAGTGCTGAGCATGTAAAATTAAAAAGATACCTTAGTGATTCATTTGGTTTTAACTTGATGTTGGAACAATCTGGTGAGCTTAAACAAGCTCCTTTAGAGTGCATGTTCTTGCCTTACTATGTTTCTCAATCAGTTGGTTGGGTATATGTCAGAGAGTCCTTCTCTAACCTGAATTACTACAAAGGTTTCAATGACGATTACCTGGATTACTATTTGGGTATCACAAACGATTTTGATCGAGTTGAGCACAGAAAGTTAACAAAAGAAAAAGAAATATTAGCTACCGACATTTCAAATTTAAAGCGATATAGCCAAAAGGCAGATTTTAAGTTTGCCAACCTCGTTGACGAAAAGTTTGGAGAAGATGCTGAAAACTATTTAATGGGATATGAGAGCTGTGTCCGGAGTCTTGGTGATGAGCGTCTTCGCCATACTAAAGTTAATAATGAAATCTCCTTGTTACAGAACCATAAAAGCATTCTTAGACGTACTAAAAACAATATAAAAAATCAGAGTTTTAATGGTGTGGATAGATGCCCGTCTTGCACCCAGGTACTGCCTTACTCTTTGGAAGGTCTGTATAGCCATTATCAAAAAGTAAATGATACCGAAAATTTAGCATCTACAATTAATGATAAATTAAAAAAGAAACAGTCGGATTTGAATGGCTCAGTTAAAAGAATAGAAAAGCTTGAAACTGAGATAGCTACAATATATGGCGAGTTGCTGGCTCGAAAATTCGAAGGTGTAACTTTCGACCAGTGGATAGATAATAAGACTGATGTAAAGCTGTATTCCAATATTCAATCAGAAGTGAGAGATCTACGAACTAAGCTAACTAAAGCCAAAGGCGAACTAGCTGCCATGAAAACAGAAGAGGACACACTATCTGAGAGAAGATCTAAGGAGAGAGATTTTACAAAAAAATTTGAATCTTATCTAGTTAAGTTAGGGCTAAAACCACTGAGAGAAAATAGGTATAAGGAATTGTATAGAATTAATTCCTTTCCTTTTCAGGGTGTTGAATTGCACAAGACCGTGATGGCTTACCATTTTGCGTTAAATTCGATAATTGCGGAGACAGATAATATTCACCGTTTGCCTTTCCTTTTGGACGCTGTCTTGAAGGAAGATATTGACCAAACGAACTTAGATCTGATATTAAATTTTATAGGTAGTAATCTCCCTAGTGACACTCAAACATTTATTTCGATATCAGAACATAAAAAAGAGCCGAATCAATCTCGAGAAAGCAGAGATAAAAATAAAGAAAAGCCATTTGAAGCAGTAAAAGTTAACGAGGTTAATACGACTTACTTTTCTAATAAAGCAAATGTGATTTATATTGGAAACGGTGGAGAAGAGCGTAGCTTCTTTACTGAGTTGTCTGATTTTGAGCGAGAAGTTCTTGAAGATACACTTGAGATGGTTAGTTAGTGATAAAGGGGTCGTAGCTATTTAGGGGGTTCGAATAAACTAAGGTACTTTCTTTAATCCAAAAAAGGTGAGTTAGACTTAATACTCTAACCCGCTTCTGTCCAACAAAATCCATAGACAGCCATTGTTAATTGCACTTCCTGTCGCTGTGACTAAAATTTAATCATGGTGATGTGATTGGAGTGAGTTATGCCCCAGCCTAGAAGAACATTGATAAGTATCGAAGATACACCTTACTACCATTGTTGTAGCCGTGTCGTGCGCCGCGCATATCTCTGTGGTGACGATAAGTACACAGGTAAAAACTATGACCATCGACGCGGTTGGGTTGATAAGAATCCATAAGACAGCGATAAGAATCCATAAGAATCCATAAGACAGCCATCGTTAATTGCAGCCATCGTTAATTGCACTTCCTGTCGCTGTGACTAAAATTTAATCATGGTGATGTGATTGGAGTGAGTTATGCCTCGTCCTAGAAGAACGCTGATAAGCATCGAAGATACACCTTACTACCATTGTTGTAGCCGTGTCGTGCGCCGCGCATATCTCTGTGGTGACGATAAGTACACAGGTAAAAACTATGACCATCGACGCGGTTGGGTTGAGGCGCAAATGCTTAAATTATCTGAAGTATTTGCAATTGATGTGGCTGCCTATGCGGTGATGAGTAATCATTTGCATATTGTGTTATATATCGATTTAGATAAAGCCAATGTCTGGTCAGATAGGGAAGTGGTTGAACAATGGCATCAATGCTTTAACGGCACAGCACTCACACAAAAATTTGCTCGAGGTGAAGTGATTGATGAGCGCCAAGTGGCTAAATTAAAACATCTTATTGCGACTTACCGCTCACGGCTGAGTGATATTAGCTGGTTTATGCGATGCCTTAATGAGCCGATTGCCAGACAAGCCAACTTTGAAGATAATTGCACAGGTCATTTCTGGGAAGGGCGGTTTAAATCTCAAGCTCTTTTGGATGAAGCGGCAGTGCTGGCCTGTATGGCTTATGTCGAGCTTAATCCTATTCGCGCTAAGATGGCCAATACGCCCGAGAATTCAGACTACACCAGCCTTCAATTGCGAGTCAACGCGGCAATCAATGGAAAACAACCTACCAGGTTACTGCCTTTTATTGGGGATGAACGGCTGAATCAACCCAAAGGCATAAACTTCGCGCTGAAAGACTATCTTGAATTAATTGATGAAACAGGCCGTATTATTCGAGATGATAAACGCGGAGCAATCTCGGCCAATGCAGATAAGATATTAACGAGGCTAAACATTCCTGCTGACAATTGGCTCAAAATCACCACAGAGTTTGGGCATCTATTTCATGGACCAGTAGGGACATTGCAAGAGCTAAGTCGCTACTGTGAACACTTAAATAAAAGACGACGGCATTTTTTCACGAGTTGCGAGTATCTGAAAGTAGGCTAGACGCTGGATTTACATAATAAGTGCAACAGAGCTCTAATATACCTCCAATAGAATCTTCCTCAGTTTATCAACAGAGCAGATATTTCTTGCCTGAAAATCAATTTTTTATGACAAAAAGCCTCATTTTGTTAAGAGCACTCGGTTATATGAGCTTAACATTCCTACCTCTCATGAGTTGATATTTGCAGAACGTTGAAGGCTCGCGGGGATGTCGATATGTTATTGATTAATAATGGCTGGCTATGAATTTTATTCGGCTATGAATTTTCTTCGGACTCGTGGCGGCTTAACAATATTGAGCCACTCCCAGTTTTGATTAAGTACATGACGATAGAAAAACTGCAAGCCGTTCCGGTCGAGCTTAACCGTGCTCCATGAATGTGATGCGATCAGTTGAGCAAAGTAGCGCTTCAAGTCATCGGTGGTAAGATTATCAGGGCAACGGTCAAAATAGGCAGCAATTCGCCTAATAGCGCGCGAATAAGCATCAATGGTAGCAGGTCGCTTGCCTTGCAGGGTTAAGTTGGTAAGATGTTGCTCATAAAGAGAATCAAAGCGTTGTTGTTCAAATGTATTCATGACAATACTCCTGAGGTACGACCAAGATCGGTCGCCTCAATAAAGTATTTATGATGGGAGGGTAAAGGTGATTTTTATCTCTTCTGCCGCACAGCGGCTTCGTTCAACAAGCTAATTAATAAGGACAAAAAACAGTTGGCTGTTTTCGTTCCTCAACATTTTAGCCAACAATTTTTTGCCTATTATTAGGGCGTTAGTTTTATCACGGAGAGTTTCGTAACTATGGAAGTGTTAAATAATATTGAAGACGTAAGAGAAGTGGTTGGTGAACCAAATCCTGTTGCTAGCAAGAAAATTTACTCTTTTTTAAATGACAGAATGATTAATTTCATTTCATCGTCTCCAATCATGATGCTATCTACAGTTGATAGCGATGGTTTCCCTACAATATCTCCAAAAGGCGACGAAGCTGGATTTGTCAGAGTTTCAGATAATAATACTTTATTAATTCCTGAGTTACGTGGTAACAAATTAGCATTCTCTTTAGAAAATATTGTGCAACAAAATAAAGTCGCTTTAATATTTTTAGTGCCCGGCACTGTTGAATCTTTAAGAGTTCATGGTACTTGTCGGCTCTTAAAGGGAGATGAAATATGTGAGTCTTTAGCATCAAAATCTCATAACGCATTGTTAGTTATGGAGGTTAAAGTTACCAAAGCATATTTTCATTGTGGCAAGGCTTTCCTTAGAAGTAAAACTTGGCAACCGAGCACTTGGAACGATAAAATTAAAATATCATTTGGTCAGGAAATTGCCGATAATATTGGAGAAAATTCCAATTTTGCAGAGACTTTAGACGCTGGTGTTAAAGAACGCTATGTTACTGATCTATAAAACTAATCGGGGAGCCGGAGGTGTCTAGCCTCCAGCCCCAACACCACCCTGCATGCGGCTCCGCACACGACTAAATGGTCTATTTTGTTCCATACAAAATAAGACATTTCTTCCTTGGAAGTCAGACTTAGTAGGTAGGGTGAAGCTGGATGCCAGAGCCGAGGGCGGTTCATTTACTCTCAACAATAAAATATCCTAATCTAAACTTTTTGGTGAGCTTTTTTGCTACGAGAATAACTGAGATCCATCCATCTCTTAGTGAATACAATCCTGCTTTCTTTAGGGATCGATACCCAAAATGAGTTATGAAAGTCATTGCCAGCTCAATCTGGGTCTGTTTTGCTACGAATCATATAACAAAAAGGAGAAAAAATGGAAACTGCGGATTTAATATCAGATGAATTTATTGCTTGGTTCGATGACCGAGTGATAGATGCAGCACCGAGATCATTTGATTACTTTGCACAGAAAGTACTGCCATTGATTGATCAACGTGAAGTTGTAAAAAACGTCTTGAGTGATAAAGAAAGTAAAGAATATTATGCTCTTAGCTTTGAGTTTGGTGAGAAAAAGTGTTTATTTCGACAAGCCAAAACTACACCGAAGAAAGTAGGGCAATTCGTCACTATTTGGAAGCGAGAGTATACTGGTGCTGAAATAGCACCTTTTGAAAATAGCGATGATATTGATTTCGTTATTGTTGCTGTACATGACGCTCAGAATCAGGGGTTTTTCATCTTTGATAAAGAGACGTTAGTTAAGAGGCGCGTATTTACTGATGGTCTTAGAGAAGGGAAGCGAGCTATCCGTGTTTACGCTCCGTGGATTAAACCTACAGTAAAACAAGCCATTAGTACGCAAAAATGGCAGACAGCACATTTTTTTTCATTAGACAAACAAAATGAATATGTGTTGCAATGGGTTAAAGGATCATTTACATGAGACAACCTGTTGCTATTTTGATGGCGAGACAATGTTCGTGTCCTGCCAATGCTCTCGAACAACGAAGACGACGCCGCTACTTACCCAAACTGAACTTATCTGAAACAGACGACTTCAAGCCTCAGTTCTAGCTCGTTTCTGTCCAAAATCGCAGAGCGTATAGGGATATATTCACAGTGTGCCGCAGAAGTATCTGCACATCAGTCTGCTGCAAGCAATAAGCACCAATTCGGCTTTGGTTATCAGTAAGCTAACCAAACCCAACACAAAACCAGCCCAATGAACCCAAGCTAAAAGATATTTGAAACTTGTTATCCGACAAGTTAACCAATTTTTGTCCAAAACCGTGCTAGCAACCAAGAATTAAAATAGAAGAAACGAGTCTTGGCCTTACTGTTGTTGATTCGACGATTACAAAGCTAAAAAGAGAGGTTATCGGTTGCTAAGCGAACATTGGTCGCTTTACACTGTTGGGTCTGTTTATGCTGTTTGAGGCCAATGATGATACTAAAACCTATTCCTACCAATGTGATAACAGGCTTTCTTGGCGTGGGCAAAACCACTTTTATTAAACAGTGGTTAGCCCAGAAATCCCATAATGAAACATGGGCTGTCTTAGTCAATGAATTTGGTGAAGTGGGCATTGATGGTGCTTTGTTATCCGGTAGCACAGAAGGCATCGAAATTCGTGAGGTGGCAGGGGGGTGTTTGTGCTGTGCGGCGAGTGTGCCTATGCAAGTGGCTGTCAATCAGCTCATCGCCAAGGCTAAACCGGACCGACTATTGATTGAGCCTACAGGACTCGGGCACCCCAAAGAGGTGATTAAGCTGTTAAGTCAGCCTCATTATCAACATGTCATAGCGCTTAAGTCGACAGTCTGTTTGGTTGATGCGAGAAAAATATCCGATGAACGTTATCGAACTCATGATATTTTTAATCAGCAACTTGAAGTGGCTGATATTATTGTCGCGACTAAATCTGATTTGTATTCAGACCAAGAGTATTCAGCGTTAACCACTTATGTAGAGAA
Organism: Shewanella sp. VB17; assembly: GCF_013248905.1. NCBI lineage: Bacteria > Pseudomonadati > Pseudomonadota > Gammaproteobacteria > Alteromonadales > Shewanellaceae > Shewanella > Shewanella sp. VB17. The sequence continues at coordinate 4,170,727 of NZ_JABRVS010000001.1, read as the reverse complement.
TACCTTTTCTTTTGAAAATGCAGACAGCAAATATTGTTGTTTGATCAGCATGCAGTCGACGATGGAATTACCTGAAGATCTCTTGGATTTACTCGATAGAACAGGACAGATTTCAAGCGGAAAACCTTTAGCAAAAGAACGCCTCATGGCTCGTCGCTCTGACAGTGTATTTGATGTTGAGCCTGCGTCAGTTGATGCTGAGTTTGATGAGCGTGGGGTGTTAGTTAAACAAAACAATGGAGAAGGTTTTTATTCTTGCGGTTGGGTGTTTGATCTCAGTTATGAATTTAAATTTGACGAGGTTATTAAGTTGATTAAATCATTAGATGTGACTCGCCTGAAAGCGGTGCTTATTACCGATGAGGGAATAGCAGGGTTAAATGTCATCGAGGGCGAGATAACCGTTATAGAGCTAGATGATGCGATGGATTCGAGGCTTGAAATCATTAGTGTATTTCCAGTTGCTGTCAATGATGTTGAAGTACAAATTTTAAACATGTCTACACGGCTGTCTTTTTGATGTGTTATGTAAAACCTTATTGTAGGGTTAATCTGCATGAGCACTGATATATCGAATCATGATCTGGCGTTGGTCAATGATCCTCTCCATAAATTAATATGGCGCTATACGGTACCGACCATACTTTCTATGTTAGTGACGGGTATTTACGTCACGATTGATGGCATGTTTGTTGGTCATTATTTGGGAGAAACAGGGTTAGGTGGCATGATGTTGGCGTATCCCGTCGGTGCTCTGCTCTATGCGGTTGGGGCATGGTTGGGGATGGGAGGCGCTGCACTGGTTTCAATTAATTTAGGCTTGGGGGAGGTGTCCAAAGCGCGGAAAATATTAGGTAATACGTTTAGTTTATGTGTGATCTCCGGTACCTTATTTGCCATTTTTGGAAGTTACTATGCTAGAGATATTTTACAATTACTGGGCGCAGAAGGTGCGGTATTAAACAGTGCTGAGGATTACCTGTTTTGGTACTTTGCACTTGGTCATTTCCCTATTATTTCAATGGCTTTTACAGCGTTACTGAGAAATGATGGGCGCCCGGGCTTTGTCACTGGGATACTGATATTCGGTGGTTGCCTTAATGCGGTGCTAGATTGGTTGTTTATTGTGGTTTTTCCTTATGGGCTGGTTGGCGCCGCTATTGCGACCATGCTCTCTCAAGCGGTAACTGGTGGGCTTTGTTTACAACATTTTTTCTCAGGTAACACGCGTCTTAAAATTAATCTTGAGCAAATGACATTAGAATTAGACCATTGTTTTAATATCCTTAAAACGGGGTTACCTAGTTTTTTAATGAATCTTTATCTTTCTATCGTACTCACTTTACACAATATTGCATTTTTATGGGTTGGATCACCTATCCATGTCGCAGCATATGGTGTTGTGGGTTACACCGAGGCTTTTTTCTATCTTATTTTTGAGGGGATCGCTTTTGGTACTCAGCCTATATTCAGTTTTAACGCAGGAGCTGGGCGATATGACCGTGTGTTTAAGACATTGAGCATTGCTTTTGGAATAAGCTTAGTGACGGCGATGATTGGGTTATTGTTTATTTACACCAAGCCTCAATGGATGGTGTATATCTTTGCTGGTGATAATCCCCTGTTAACACCTTATGCGATAGAAGGGATGAGGCTCTATTTTTGGGGCTTGCCGATGGAAGGATTACTGTTAGTTGGCGCAAGTTTTTTTCAAGCGATAAATTACGCTAAAGAAGCGTCGATATTAACGACCGCTAAACTGATCCTTATTGCTTTTATTCTTTATCTTTTTGCATGGCTTTTTGGGGTGACAGGGGTGTGGATTTCGTTAGCAAGCGGCAGCTGTATATTAGTGATCTGGATGTTTTTTGCATTAAAGCGTGTTTCGAAAGATGTAGGCATCAAGATTTAAGTACGATGAAAATGAAAAAGCCTCATGGATGAAATGAGGCCTTTGGCAAACTAGGGTACGCAAATGCTTAAATGAGTATTTTGAGGTAGTTTGGGTATCGATACGTTAGAACAATTTACTGCCCCAGCCTAATTTGTTTCTTAATACATGAAAGTAATTGTGACCTTTAGGGTGAATGAGCTTCAAGCGCTCATGGCTACGTTTGATAATGATCTCATCACCTGGTAGTACTGGTAACATCACATGGCCGTCACAGCTTACCTCTAGGTTGTCACCGTTATCTGGCGACACCACTAATTTGATAATACTGGCAGCATCGACAACGATTGGGCGGCTTGATAATGTGTGTGGAAACATAGGCACCAAAATGAGCGCCTCAAGGTTAGGGGTTAAAATGGCACCGCCCGCCGATAATGAATAAGCTGTCGATCCTGTAGGTGTTGAGACTATCATGCCATCTGCTCGTTGGGAGTACATGAAGTCATTATCAATATAGACTTCAAATTCAATCATATGGGCAATTTTACCTGGGTGCAGCACGGCTTCATTTACGGCTGTATTACTGGATTTTATATTGCCATGACGATGAACTTCTGTTTCGAGTAAAAATCGGTGTTCAACCTCAAATTTACCCTCGAGGACTGCCCCTAACTCAGTTTCAAATGAGTCAGGAGGGAGATCCGTTAAAAATCCTAAATTACCGCGGTTAACACCGATAACACCAATATCGAAACGTGCAAGCACACGTGCTGCACCGAGCATATTACCATCCCCCCCTACGACGATGGCTAAATCACATTTATCACCGAGTTCGAGCAAGTCGACCGATTGACTGTTTGGGGCCACTTCAGCAGCGACTCTTTCCTCAATTAATACATCAAAGCCTTTCATGCTTAACCATTGATGTAGGCGTTTTAGCGTGAGGTTGGTGCCATGGTGATTAGGCTTGCCGATAAGGCCGATAGTGTTAAACATTTTAGGCATAATAATCTTAGTACTAGGGCTTGAATCCAATCGTTTGATCCCCATATTAATATGTAAACAAATTTGGTATGCAGGATCCAGCATTACCAAGTCATTTGAGTATATGCCCAGAGCATGCAGAACAAAAGTATTTTTAGCTGGAGTTAGAATGAGTAACGAGCCAAGTAAAGCGGAAAACAAGCAAGTAGACGAAGCCATAGAAGGTGAAATCTTAACTGAACATGAGTGTGAAACTGTGAATGATGAAACGAATTTGATGGATGAACTCACTCAGTCGAACTTCCGCGTTGAAGAATTAGAGCAGGCATTGGCTGAAGCTTTGGCTAAAGTTGAGGAGCAGAAAGATTCTGTCACTCGTGCTGCAGCTTCTGAGGCAAATATTCGCCGCCGTGCAGCTCAAGATGTTGAAAAAGCACGTAAGTTTGCCCTAGAGAAATTTGCCAATGAGCTTTTACCTGTCATTGATAACATGGAGCGTGCACTCCATGGTACTGATGCAGACTCTGAGGCGACTAAAGCTATCTATGAAGGTGTTGAATTAACACTTAAGAGTTTTATTACCACAGTTGATAAGTTTGGACTGAAAGAAGTGAACCCACAAGGGGACGTGTTTAATCCTGATCATCATCAAGCCATTGGTATGCAACCAAGCCCTGATTTTCCTGAGAATACGGTCATGTTGGTGATGCAAAAAGGCTATATTTTAAATGATCGCCTACTGCGCCCAGCCATGGTGATGGTATCTCAAGGCAGTGCTGGTGCAGCGAGTGTCGATACACAAGCTTAAGCTCGTTATTGCTCACTGAATAAAAATGCCAGTCAAATTAATTGACTGGCATTTTTATGTTTGGAACATTTATGCCTATTCATCATTGCATTGACAGTTATGAATAGGATTTATGTCTGAAATATTTATCTTTTATGGATGGTTATTAAGCTAAATAGGCTTCTATTTGCTTTAGAATACCTGCACCATCGAGCATTAACTCGGTAATGATCTCTTTCGAGTCGCCATGCTTAATAAATTCATCAGGGAGTCCTAGCTGTAATACTGGCATGGGTAATTTGAGTTGTTGCAGCAGTTCGAGTACACCGGAACCCGCCCCTCCCATAATCGCATTTTCTTCAACTGTCACCAATATGTCGTGAGATTGCGCTAACGCGATGACAAGTTCAACATCAAGAGGCTTAACAAAGCGCATATCCGCTACGGTAGCATCCAGTGATTCAGCCGCAGTTAATACGCTCGCTAGAAGAGTGCCAAAATTGAGAATAGCGATCTTTTTGCCTTGACGTTTAACCTGTCCTTTACCGATAGGCAGTGCTGTCATCTGTTCGACTTGAGGCTCCCCAGTTGCGCTGCCTCTTGGGTAGCGCACTGCGGTAGGACCATCACGATAACAGTAACCGGTATAAAGCATTTGTCTGCATTCATTCTCATCAGAAGGTGCCATAATGATCATATTCGGGATTGTACGCATAAAACTGAGATCGAAAGCACCTTGATGAGTGGGTCCATCAGCGCCAACAATCCCCCCGCGGTCAATGGCAAACAGTACTGGTAGTTTTTGTAAAGCGACATCATGGATCAGTTGATCGTATCCACGCTGAAGAAATGTTGAGTAGATAGCGACCACGGGCTTTAACCCTTCGCAGGCAAAACCTGCAGCTAAGGTTACTGCATGTTGTTCGGCTATTGCTGTGTCGAAGTATTGCTCAGGAAAACGTTGAGAAAATTCAACCATTCCAGAGCCTTCACGCATCGCAGGGGTGATCCCTAATACCTTGTTATCTTTTTCTGCAACATCACAAAGCCATTTACCAAATACTTGAGAAAAAGTCGGGTAACTTGGTTTCGAAACCGGTTTTTCAAAGGTTGATGGATCGAACTTTGGCACGGCATGCCAGCCAATAGGATCTTTTTCGGCAGGCTCATAACCACGACCTTTTTTAGTCATGATGTGTAAAATCTGAGGGCCGGTTAAATTACGCATATTACGCATCGTTTCAACTAGCGCATCGACATCATGGCCATCGATAGGCCCGATATAATTGAAGCCTAGTTCTTCAAACATGGTGGCAGGTACAACCATGCCTTTTAAATGCTCTTCGGTACGTTTTGCCATTTCTTTAATGGCAGGCATACCTTGCAGTACTTTTTTACTGCCTTCACGAATGGTTGTATACAAGCGTCCTGACATAAGTTGGGCTAAATGATTATTTAACGCACCGACATTTTCAGAGATAGACATTTCATTGTCGTTAAGTACAACTAACATATCTTTATGTAAATCGCCGGCATGGTTCATGGCTTCAAATACCATGCCGCCAGTCATGGCACCATCACCGATAACCGATACGACTTTACGGCCAGCTTGCTCTTTTTCTGCCGCAACCGCCATAGCCAGTGCAGCACTAATTGATGTGCCTGAATGACCAACACTAAAAGTATCGTATTCGCTCTCTTCACGCCAAGGGAATGGGTGTATTCCTCCTTTTTGTCGTATGGTGTGCATTTGATCACGCCGACCCGTTAAAATCTTATGCGGATAGGCTTGATGACCGACATCCCAGAGCAGGCGATCAAATGGGGTATTATAGACATAGTGAAGCGCCACAGTGAGCTCCACTGTGCCAAGTCCTGAGGCAAAATGGCCACTGGATTTACTCACTGACTTCAAAAGGAAACCTCTAAGTTCATCTGCTAGTTGTGGTAACAGGGCTTGAGGGAGCTGTCTTAGCTCATCAGGAGTGTTAGCCTGTGCGAGCACAGGGTATTGAGATATATCCAAATTCATCGAGATAACAGGTCTCTTGATTATACTCTTCGCTCAATGATAAAACGGGCGAATTCGCTAATTAGCTGACTATTGTATGGTAATTTGGTCAGCGCTGATAGAGCATCTTGTATCAAACTCTTGGCGGTGGCTTGTGCACCTGCTAGTCCAAGTAATTTGGGGTAGGTACTCTTGTTTGACTCACTGTCTGAGCCTTGTGGTTTTCCTAGCTCTTCGGTACTGGAGATAATATCAATCACATCATCTTGTACCTGGAAGGCTAAGCCGATAGCATCGGCAAATTGTAGCAATAGCGCTTGTTCTACAAGTGAAACATTAGCTGCGATCATCGGCAGTTCAATAGCGCAACGGATTAAAGCGCCTGTCTTTAGTTTATGTAGTTGAGTCAGAGTGGGTAAATCAACCTGTGTGTTGGTTGCATTAAGGTCCATGGCTTGGCCGCCACACATTCCTGAATAACCCGATGCTTTAGCTAATGCCTTAACCATAGCAAGATTTTGGGTTGCTGTGAGGCCGTCAATCGTTTCACTGAGGATATCGAAGGCTAAAGCTTGCAGCGCATCACCAGCAAGTATGGCAGTGGCTTCATCAAAAGCGATATGAACGGTTGGCCGTCCTCGACGTAGAGCATCATTGTCCATCGCTGGTAGGTCGTCATGGATAAGCGAATAGGCGTGTATGCATTCAATGGCTGCAGCACATGTATCGAGGTTTTTTGCCGGCACATTTAGCATCTCACCAATCGCATAAACTAAAAATGGACGAATACGCTTACCACCGCCCAAAGCACCATGTTTCATGGCTGCCTTTAGTTGAGAGTCAGTGACGGTTTGAGCATCGATAAAGTGTGCTAATTGGGAATCAACGCGCTGCTGGTATTGAGTAAACGTTTGAGATAACAAAGGCTTAACCCTCAGGTAAAAATGGCGTTAGTGGTGCATTTTCGTTGTCAGCCATTAATATAGCGACTTTCTGTTGAGCTTGCTCTAACTTGCCTTGGCTGCTGCGTACCAGTTTAATACCGCGCTCGAATTGCTTTAATGCATCGTCTAAGGAAACGTCGCCTTGTTCAAGTTCTGAAACGATGCGTTCGAGTTCACAAAGGGATTCTTCAAAATTGAGACTTTCAGGTTTTTTTGCCACGATAACATATCCTTTAAATTAGCCTGACACGGTATCGCAGCCAGCGTCTGCGGTCAAATACAGCCGCTTACTTTTTACTCTATAGTTGGTTTTATTGTGCTTTTTTCATAATTTTTTTGAATTTTTAGCTAAACTTGCGTGTAACCTGTCCGATAATTAAGAGTCGGTATTGAAGAGTGATTAACTCTCAACTCTTGCACTCAATACCTTGAGAAATAGACGATAGGTTTGATATGAAGTGCTAAGCGTGATGATCTTCTTATGTGACATTTATTGCCTATACTAGGTTTATTTATATCCATGTTATGAAGTTAAGCTTGTAAAGAATTTTTTATCTTATTGGTATGCTATGTACTTTTATTGGTTTGGTTATTTTAGCTGAAATCAGTTTAATTTAAGGAGCAGCTGTGGATTTAGCAACCCTGATAGGGATCATCGGTTCGTTTGGTTTTATTCTTGGTGCGATGGCAACCAGTGGTGGGATCGGTATCTTTATCGACACCGCATCAGTGCTGATTGTGATATGCGGCTCGTTTTTTGTGGTGATGATGAAATATAACCTGAAGCAATTTCTCGGCTCGATCAAGATTGCGGCTAAGGCATTCATATTTAAAATCGATAAGCCTGAGGAATTAATAGAGCAATCTGTAGCGATGGCTGATGCAGCGCGTAAAGGCGGTTTTTTAGCCCTCGAAGAGGCTGAGATCAGTAATAGTTTTATGCAAAAAGCCGTTGATATGTTAGTCGATGGTCATGATGGTGATGTTGTCCGTGATGCACTGGAAAAAGATATTGCATTAACCGAAGATCGGCATAAATTAGGTATTAGTATCTTTTCAACAATAGGAGATGTTGCACCTGCAATGGGAATGATAGGGACTTTAGTTGGTCTGGTTGGCATGTTGTCGAACATGGATGATCCCAAATCGATTGGTCCTGCGATGGCAATAGCACTGTTAACAACACTCTATGGTGCCATGGTGGCGAATATGGTGGCGATCCCTATTGCGGGTAAATTAGGATTGCGAATGGGCGAAGAGATGATGAATCGTAATTTGATCATGGATGCAGTATTAGCGATCCAAGACGGACAGAATCCTCGTGTCATTGAAGGTTTTTTGAAAAATTATCTCTCTGAGAAACAAAGACAAATAGAGACTACAGAGGAAGAGTGATTTTATGGCTAAAGCAAAGTGTGAATGTCCACCACCAGGCGCACCACTTTGGTTAGCGACTTTTGCTGATTTAATGTCACTTTTGATGTGTTTTTTTGTTTTGTTGTTGTCATTTTCTGAAATGGATGTACAAAAATTTAAACAAATTGCAGGTTCGATGAAGTATGCTTTTGGTGTGCAAAATAAAGTTGAAATTAAAGATATTCCCAAAGGGACATCGGTCATCGCTTTAGAGTTTAGACCTGGTCGCCCAGAACCCACCCCAATAGAAATTATTACTCAACAAACCAGTGAAATTACAGAAACTGTGATTGAATATCAAGCGGGGGAAGATGACAGTTCTGGCGGAACACAGCAACAGCAGGGCCAAGAACGCGGAGGTGAAGCAGCATCCAATGCACAAGAGCAGTCACAAGCCCAGTCACAAGCTGCATCAAACTCGGAATCTGAAGCTAAGTCTAAAGAAGAGTCTGAGGCGGAGGCCGCAGCACAGGACAATATTAACGAAGAAGTGAAGAAAATGGCCCAAGAGCTTAACACTGAGATTGTTGATGGCGCCATTGAGTTAGAATCTTTAGGTCAACAGATCATTATCCGAATTCGTGAAAAAGGTGCTTTTTCATCGGGTTCTGGTTTCCTACAACCAAGATTTAAGCCTGTTATTCGCCGCATTGGTGAATTACTTAAAGATGTGCCTGGTATTGTGACTGTTTCTGGGCATACCGATGATATGAAGATAAGCAATGAGCTATATAGCTCAAATTGGGATCTTTCCAGTAAACGTGCTGTGGCGGTGGCGCATGAGTTACTTCGCGTGAAAGGTTTTGATCCGATGAGAATGAAAGTGGTTGGTATGGCGAATGCAGCGCCCTTGATTGAGAATGACACAAAAAATCACCGTGCTCGTAATAGACGAGTTGAAATTGCGATTGAGCAAGGAAAAGCAAAAGAGTCGGATGAAATTAATGTAGGGCCTTAATGTCGACTTTTTTCTGTGAATGATTAAAGACTAGCAGTCAAATTATTGCGGTTTATTTTTTGTTTTAGGTCCTGTTAAGGCATATAAATCCAGATTTTTTATTGCGTTATATCTAGATAAGTAATTTTCTAATGCTTTTGGTATAATAGGCCCAATATAATTTAATTCCTTTCCTCGGAAGTCCTGATGAAATTTATCGTAAAGTTGTTCCCTGAAATCATGATGAAAAGCAAACCGGTAAGAACGCGATTTACCAAAATGCTTGAAACTAATATTCGTAATGTGCTTAAAAAGGTCGATGAGAGTGCTAAAGTTAAGCGTGAATGGGATAAAATCATGGTTCTGGTACCTGAGGAGAGGGAAGATTTAATTGAACCTTTTGCAGAACGACTAGCCTGTATTCCAGGTATTGCTCATGTACTTCAAGTGAGCGAGAGTCAGTTTGAATCAATTGATGATATTTATCAACAGACGTTAGCCGTTTATAAAGAGCAACTCGCTGGTAAGACATTTTGTGTGCGGGTTAAGCGCGTAGGGAACCATGACTTTCAATCGATAGAAGTTGAGCGTTATGTAGGTGGCGGATTGAACCAGTTTACTGAAGCCACAGGGGTTAAACTTAAAAACCCTGATATAACTATAAACTTGGAGATAGATAAAGAAAGCCTTTATCTGGTCAATAAGCGTATTGCTGGCTTAGGTGGCTATCCTATGGCTACTCAAGAAAGTGTATTGTCTCTTATTTCTGGCGGATTTGATTCTGGTGTGTCTAGTTATCAGTTTATCAAACGTGGCTCACGTACTCATTATTGTTTCTTTAATTTAGGTGGCGACCAACATGAGATAGGCGTCAAACAAGTCGCTTATCATCTGTGGCAGAAATATGGTGAGTCACATAATGTTAAATTTATCTCTGTGCCTTTCGATCCTGTTGTCACTGAAATCTTAGAGAAAATAGACAATGGACAGATGGGGGTGGTGCTTAAACGTATGATGATGCGTGCAGCGGCTAAAATAGCCAATAAAATGGGTATTCAGGCTCTGGTAACGGGAGAGGCAATGGGGCAAGTGTCTAGCCAAACGCTCACTAACCTTAATGTGATTGACCGTTGTACCGACCAGCTTATTTTACGTCCGCTTATCGCGATGGATAAACAAGATATTATCAACATAAGTCGTCGAATAGGGACTGAAGATCTTTCTAAGACGATCCCTGAATATTGTGGCGTTATCTCTCAACGTCCTACCGTTAAAGCTGTGTTATCAAAAATTGAAACTGAAGAATTAAAATTCTCTGAAGATCTGATTGAGCGTGTTGTTGACGCTGCTGTTATGATCGATATTAAAGAGATTGCTACGAGTACAGAGACGATAATCACTGCGGTTGAAACGATAACTGATATTCATTCAAATGAGATCGTCATTGATATTCGCGCGCCAGAAGAGGAAGAAAAATCACCTTTGGAGATCACTGGCGTAGAGATTAAGTCGATTCCTTTCTTTAAGCTTGCGACAATGTTTGCAGACTTAGATAAAGCTTACACTTACTTGCTCTATTGTGATCGAGGTGTCATGAGCAAGCTACAAGCTCTTTATCTTCAAGAGCAAGGTTATGAAAATGTGAAAGTTTATCGCCCCTAGGATTTTGACTCGATTGATATAAATGAAAGCCGCGAGCATATTATGTGTCGCGGCTTTTTAATATATCGTCAACTTCCCCTGAAAATGATCTTCATGTGAGTTGAGGGTAAACACGATCCCATTTACGTTGTAGAGGCTGTTTGGCCGTCATTATTTTGTTGGGGTAGAATTTAGCCAAAACATCTTCCCTTTTTAAACCATAAAATGTAACAATAAAGATTAGAAAAACTAATTAAAATATGAAATTAGGAACGTTATGTCTAGACGCTTACCTCCTCTAAATGCCGTTAAAGCATTCGAAGCTGCAGCAAGGCACTTGAGCTTCACTCGTGCGGCTGAAGAGTTGTTCGTCACTCAGGCTGCTGTAAGTCATCAAATTAAGGCACTTGAAGAATATCTTGGATTAAAGTTATTTCGTAGAAAAAACCGTTCTTTGCTATTGACTGAAGAAGGACAAGGTTATTTTTTGGATATCAAAGATATTTTTGTTCAGTTAACGGAAGCGACAGACAGATTACTCGCTCGAAGTGCGATAGGTTCGCTTACCGTAAGTACTTCTCCTAGTTTTGCTATTCAATGGTTAGTGCCTAGATTAGCTAAATTTAGTGAAAAAAATCCAGATATTGATGTGCGTATAAAAGCAGTTGATGATGAAGATGGAGCTTTGCCTGATGATGTTGATGTTGCTATTTATTACGGGCAAGGGAGTTGGTCAGGATTAAGAGCCGATAAATTAAGAAATGAGGTATTAATCCCTGTTTGTTCACCTATGTTACTCAGTGGACCAAAGCCATTAGAGAAACCTAGCGATCTTAAGGATCATACATTATTGCATGATATGGGGCGGCATGATTGGCAAGCATGGTTTAGGCAGTGTGGGATTAATGATATTAATGTGAATCAAGGCCCAATCTTTAGCCACTCATCACTTGTACTGCAAGCTGCAGCTTATGGGCAAGGCGTGGCGTTGGGATATAGTGTGCTCGCGAGACCAGACATTAAAGCAGGGCGTTTAGTGTGCCCTTTTCCTGAAGTACTTGTCAGTAAAAATGCCTATTATCTTGTGTGTCAACAGAACCATTCAGATATTGGTAAAGTTGCAGCGTTTAGGGAATGGATGTTAGACATGTTTGAGGAGGAGTCACGCAGTGAATTGCTTCCTGGTTAAAGATTCATTAGAAGCCGAAGGTTTATTAGAAAGTGAATGTCTTATTGATGGTGATATGAGTGAGACGGTCGTTATTTTTACTCATGGTGCAGGCGCAAACATGCGGTCTTGCTTTATGGAGCGGATGGCAAAGGGATTAAGTCAGTCCAATATTGGCGTTGTTCGTTTTAATTTACCCTATATGCGTGCAAATGAGATTGATGGTAAGCGTCGTCCACCGGATAGAGCCCCTAAGTTGCTTAAAGATTTCAACTTACACATTGAAGCAATTAAGGATAAGTTTGCCCCAAAGCGTCTATTCTTAATGGGAAAGTCGATGGGAGGTCGTATGGCAGCAATGGTGGCTGAGAAAACATCGGTAGACGGAGTTATTTGTTTAGGTTACCCCTTTATTCCTTTAAAAGGAGGGGATCCTAGATTAGCGCCGATAGAGTTGAGTCAAGCACCATTGTGTGTGATACAGGGAGAAAGAGATAAATTTGGCGGGAGAGAATTGGTTGAAAGCTGGCCGATAATGCATCAAACGCAATTATATTGGTTAGTGGATGGCGATCATAGTTTTGTACCAAGAAAGTCTTCAGGTATGACTGAAGACATGAATTTAGGCATTGCTATTTCGTGTTGTATTGATTTTATTCAGGGTCAAAAAAATGCGTAAAGGTTTTTTTTTATTAGCGGCATTAAGTGGGTTTATGTCTGTGGTGCTGGGGGCATTTGCCGCTCATGGATTAAAAACAGTTGCATCACCAGAGATGATAGTCATCTTTAATCTAGGAGTTGAATATCAGTTTTATCATACATTTGCACTGATTGCCGTCGCTTTTTCTGGTCATTGGTTTCGTTCTCGTTTACTCGACTGGGCGGGTTATCTGTTTATTGTTGGGATGATTTTGTTTTCAGGCTCTTTATATATTTATGCCTTGTTTGATACTCAATGGACAGGACCTATCACACCGATAGGCGGTGTTTGCTTCTTAGTCGGTTGGTTGTTGATTGCGCTGACAGTGTGGCGCAACAGAGTTGTTGAGCTTGATGGTTAAGGATGATCGTATTCACACATCATAAAGTGTAGAATGGCGGCCATTATCAGATGTATATCCAAGATGACCTCAAAGTTCAGGATCCAGCACTTTGAGAGTGATTTAGGTATAAATCCAATGGTTGTTATATTTGGCATCTATTGTTTATTGACCCGCTTCAGGAATTTCCAATGATTAATCTATTTTTGTATTGCCGCTCAGGCTATGAAAAAGAGTGTGCAGCTGAGATACAACATCGTGCAACAGAACTTGATATTGGTGGTTTTGTTAAAACCAATAAAAAAGACGGCTATGTCATTTTTCAGTGTTTTAATGCTGGGGATGCAAGTGTCTTGGCACAAAAAATTAAATTGGATTCACTCATTTTTACCCGACAGATTTTTGCTGCCAAAGAGCTGTTAAAAAACTTACCAGAAAACGATCGGATCACACCTATTTTAGCTGCGTTGTCAGATGTCAGGAATGCAGGTGAGTTAAGGGTTGAGACTCCTGATACCAATGAAGCGAAAGAAAGGACTGCTTTTTGTCGTAAGTTTACGGTTCCTTTGAGACAAAAGTTGAAAAATTCAGGACACTTACTGAAAAAAGAGAATAGCAGTCGTCCAATTATACACGTGTGTTTTGTGGCATCCGGTACGGCCTATGTTGGTGTGTCTTTCAGTAATAATAGTTCTCCCTATCCGATGGGGATCCCCAGATTGAAAATGGCAACGGATGCACCCAGTCGTTCTAACTTGAAGCTTGATGAAGCATTTATTCATTTTATCCCAGAAGAAGAACACGAGTTAAGGTTAAGCAGTGGCATGAATGCCGTGGATTTAGGTGCCTGTCCAGGTGGTTGGACTTATCAGCTAGTGCGCCGTGGTATGTTTGTCGCAGCGATTGATAATGGTGCTATGGATGAAGCTTTGATGGAGACAGGGCAGGTTAAGCATTATCAGGCCGATGGCTTTCGTTTTGAGCCTCCACGTAAGAATATCTACTGGTTGGTCTGCGATATGATCGAAAAGCCGACCCGTGTTGCTGACTTAGTCGCAACGTGGGCGATTAAAGGTTGGTTTAAAGAAGCGATATTTAATCTTAAGCTACCCATGAAAAGCCGTTATCAGGATGTCTCTGCTATTTTAGCTAATATGGAGACAGTGCTTAATGATAATGAAATAAAGCACTTTTCAATTAAGTGTAAGCACCTTTATCATGATCGTGATGAAGTCACTGTTTACCTTAGTTTAAACCCTACTCAAATGAGTTGACTTATGGTCATACAATGATAAAAAAGCCCGATACAAAGTAGAGGGCTTTTTTTAATATCTGCTTTATCATAAAAAGTGATGTCACTTTTTAAATGAACAGCCTAAAAATATCAGTAGACTGACTGTTTCATTGTGAGATAAAAGTTATAAACGATCGATGACTGCTTGAGTGAAATCGGTTGTACCATGGGTACCACCAAGATCGCGTGTCGTACGATCCCCTTTAGCAATGACGGCAGTGACTGCCGAACGAATGTTTTCAGCTTTATCTGCCATGCCTAAATATTCAAGCATTTGAATAGAAGCTAAGATAACGGATGTCGGATTGGCTAGGTTTTTACCCGCAATATCAGGTGCACTACCGTGTACAGCTTCAAAAATGGCTGCATCTTTACCGATATTGGCACCAGGAGCCATGCCGAGACCACCAACAAGACCCGCGCACAAGTCTGATAGAATATCGCCAAATAAATTAGTCGTTACCATAACGTCAAAGTTTTCAGGATTCATGACCAGTTTCATACAAGTTGCATCGACAATCATTTCTTCAGTAATGATATCAGGGTAGCGTAAGCTGACTTCTCGGGCGACTTTTAAAAATAGTCCCGAAGTCGATTTCATGATGTTTGCTTTATGTACGATAGTGACTTTTTTACGATTTTCTTTGCGAGCAAGCTCGTAAGCAAATACGGTTATTTGCTCTGCGCCTTTACGGGTCACGATACTGGTTGCTTCAGCTGTTGCACCATCATCAGACACCGTTTGTCCTAAACCTGAATACATACCTTCAGTATTTTCACGGACTGTGATGATATCAATGTTTTCGTAACGAGCCTGAGTCCCTTTAAAAGATAAGACGGGACGAATGTTAGCATAAAGACTAAAGCGTTTACGTAGCGATACGTTGATTGAGGTAAAACCTTCTCCCACAGGCGTGGTCAAAGGGCCTTTTAGCGTGATGCGGTTTTTCTCTATTAAATCGAGAGTACGCTGGGGTAATAATTCACCATGTTTTTCATGGGCGACTAAACCAGCATCGGCAAACTCGTATTCAAAATCACAACCTGCTTTATCAAGAATTTTTATTGCTGCATCAATAATGCTAGGTCCAATCCCATCACCAGGGATCACGGTTATAGTTTTTTTTGACATGAGAGTCCTTCAACGTTTCGTTGTACTGCTATTGTCAGGCCATGTCTAAAGACACGACGATATGACTTAGAATGATTTTTTTATAATCTACCTCTTTATTTTAAACACTTTTGAATATTTTTCACAGAAAATAGTGAATAGCCTCACGTTTTTATACCGTATTGGTAGTATTCACTAAAAATAATCAGGATAATTGTTCGTTAAAGGTTAAAAAAGTTGAACAAAAACCTAATGAAAGTCAGATGATGAGTCAATAAGATCTTACCCCTGTTAATTAAAATAAGAAAAATGAGGAAGACCTTGAAAAGACTACCTGCCATATTGTTGTTGCTTGTACCAGTGATGTTTAATTGTACTCACATTTATGCTGCATCAGCCCAGACATCTAATCGCAATACTATCACCACAAATCAGATAATGAAGTTTGAATCGCTCAAACGCCCTGTTATTTCTGCAACAGGTGAGATATTTGCAGTGGAAGTTGCGCCTGATCGTGGTGACAGTCATGGCTTGGTTAAGCGTATAACGACATCAAGTCAGTTTATTGTAGAAGGGGGATCTAAGCCGAAAGTAAGTCGTGATGGTCATTTTGTCGCCTTTATTGTAGAGCCACCTTTGCTGAAAAAGGAAATGGCTTCAAACAAAGAGAATGAAAAATATAAGCTAGGCATGGTACTGCTCGACACTAAGACGGGTAAAGAAAGTCGCTTTGAACGTGTAAAAGAATTTAGCTTTAATGAAAGCGGTACACATTTAGCTATTTGGTTTGAGCCTAAAGAGAACGAACAAAGCGATGATAAAGATAAGCGAGTGGCAGATGCCAATCTAAAAACAAAGCGGACCGCGGATAAGTTTGATGAAGGCAGTGAGCTTAGATTAGTTTCCCTCCAAGGTGGTACCAGTCAAAAAATAGCCCATGTGACTCGTTTTTATTTCGATAAAGTGGGTAAGCATCTTGTTTTAGCAAGTAATAATATTAAATCAAAAAAGCATCAATTGGTGTTAGTTTCATTGGATAACAATAAGAAAGAAATTGTTCGCCAGTTTAATAATCAACAAATTGGCGAGGTTTCTTTAAGTGAAAATGGTCAATACATCGCTTTTACTCACGGTGATATCGAACAAGCATCTTATGGTCGTAGATATCAGCTTTCGTTATTGAATATAGCGACTCGAGAGGTCACTCCGACACCGGTATCTACAGATTGGAAGTTGAATCGTTATACACAATTGCATTTTTCTAAAGACAGTGAACGTCTTTTTTTTGGCCGAGTGCCTCATGTTAAGCAGCAAGTTGAGCTTAAGAAGATCACTAAACAGCAGGATCTCTTCGATCAACATATTGTCACCGAACAGCGCGGTTTGAGAATTTGGCATGGAGAGGATCCTCTTATTAAGCCTAATGAAATCAACAAATATGAGGAGGAGCTACAAAGAACGTATCTTGCAGTGTTGCATTTAAGAGAAAATAATTTAGTACAACTTGCCGATGCCCAAGTTCCTGATGTCCTCCTACAGGAGCAATCAAGATACGTATTAGCCAGTTCAGATATCCCTTATCGAAAGATGAGCACTTGGGCTGGTATTTATCGTGATTATTACCTTATTGATATTAATACAGGTCATAAGATATCTTTATTGAGCCAGCAGGATACAGAGCAGCAACCCACGTTGTCTCCCAGAGAGCGTTTTGTTGCCTATTACCAGCAAGGTGATGTCTACCTGTATGAGATATCTACAGCACGGCGCCATATCTTGACAAAAGTTTTACAGGTTTCTTTTGTCGATGAAGATCATGATTATCCATCTAGTGCTCCAGGGTACGGTTTTGGCCCTTGGTTAGAAGATGATGCAGGACTGCTTATCTATGACAAATATGATATTTGGCAGATGAACACGACTTCTTTTGAAGGTTTTAAACTGACGGCAGGAAAAGGGCGTAAACAGGGGATTCAGTATCGAGTGACTGGCTTGATTGAAAATGAGAATACCCCTGAAATATTGGCCGTTGATCAACAGGTATTACTGCATGGCTATAATGATAGAACAAAAGGTGATGGCTACTATCAAGCTAAAATAGGCACGGCTGGTGTGACGACTTTAATGACAGGTGATTATAAGTTAAAGATGTTAGCACGCAGTAAAAATGCCCCCAGGATCGTTTTCTCGAAAGAGCGTTATGATCTTTTCCCTGATCTGTATACTGCTGATGTCTTAGCACCGCAAAAAGCGATGCGTCAAACAGATTTTGATGAACAAAAACGTGCTTTTAACTGGAGTAAGTCAGAGTTAGTACATTGGACTAATGGTGATGGGCAACCACTTGATGGGGTACTAATTAAACCCACTCATTATAAAGAAGGTAACCGTTACCCTGTTATTGTTTATTTTTATCGGTTTATGAGTGACAGGCTTCACGCTTTTCCACAAATGAAGCTGAATCATAGACCTAACTTTGCCTGGTATGCCGATAATGGTTACGCTATTTTTCTGCCTGATATACGTTTTGAGGTAGGGTACCCAGGAGCAACCTCGGTACAAGCATTAACATCTGGTGTGCAAAAACTGATTGAAATGGGAGTGGCTGATCCTGATGCTATAGGGATCCAGGGGCATTCATGGGGTGGTTATCAGACCGCTTTTGCTGTGACTCAGACTCATATATTTAAGGCAGCAGTTGCGGGTGCACCAGTATCAAATATGACCAGCGCTTATAGCGGTATTAGACTGGGTACTGGTTTAGCTCGACAGTTTCAATACGAAATCGGACAAAGTCGTATCGGCGAAAGCTTGTTTAGCACACCACAAAAGTACATTGAGAATTCGCCAGTTTTTTATGCAGAACGTATTAAGACACCAATGATGATTATGTTTGGTGATAAAGATGACGCAGTACCTTGGGAACAAGGTATCGAACTTTATCTTGCTATGCGCCGCGCGGGTAAAGAGGTGATATTTTTGCAGTATGAAGATGAACCTCATCATCTGAAGAAATATGCTAATAAACTCGATTATAGTGTTCGTATGATGGAGTATTTTGATCATTATTTAAAAGGTAAACCAGCGCCAATTTGGCTCTCACAAGGTGAAGCATATTCTGAGTACAAGAAGGCTGATTAAGATCTCGTATTATCGCTATTGTTGGGGCTGATGAGACTAATTTAAGTAACAACATAATAAAGGATACAGAATGTTAACAGTTCCTAAGATAATGACAGAGCGAACAGTACTGACTTTATTACAGCATTACGAGTATCAAGTGTTGACCGATTATTACCAGAATAATCGATCACATCTTTCGCCATGGGAGCCTGAAAAAAAACAAGGTTACTTTGATGAATCTCAGGTTAGAGCAAGACTTCAGGCGAGTAACGATCTTTTTGTTGCAGGAGGAGCCGTCAATTTTGTTGCGCGTGGCAATATAGACAGAGATGGCGAGATATCAGCGGATCTGAATGGTCAGGTATTGGGTGTGTGTAATTTTACCAATATCATACAGGGCCCGTTTCAAGCTTGCTATCTTGGTTATTCAATTGATAAGACGATTCAGGGCCAAGGTGTGATGCGTGAGATACTGCTTGCAGGGTTAGGCTATGTGTTTAGCGAATTTAATCTTAATCGTGTAATGGCGAACTATATTCCTGACAATGAACGTAGTGGACGCTTGCTTGCTTCATTGGGGTTTGAAAAGGAGGGGCTGGCTAAATCTTATTTGAAGATCGATGGCAGGTGGCAAGATCATATATTGACGTCGAAGTTGAATACAGAGTTAACATAATGTAGTTCATATCTTATTTTTGGGGCACTTTAAAATACACATTATGTTGACTTGGTGTCTTTTGTTCTTTTATCTAGATATTTACTTTTGGAAGGTTTGATATAGCTAGATTTCAAGGTTTTTATTGGTTTTTGTTGTTGAAAATACCATTCTGTTAGTTGAATTGTCAATTTTGTATTTAAGTATTTAAGCATTTGATTTTTATGTTTAATTTAAATCGTTGTATTGGGATCTTCTAAAAATTTAGTAAATTATGACGATGGGCTTAAGCAATAAGAATGACTGGCAATTTAAATGCTGTAACCAAAAACATTAAGTATAAGAAACAAGGCTTTACTTTATTGGTGTTGATAAGAGCAAGGTATAGATAATGCTGCGGGCTTCTGATATCGCACTCACAACTATATCAATTTAATGATGGTACTTATGTTAGCGTCCAAACATCAAATTAGTCAAATGAACCCAACACCGAAAGATATTTACAACTTGTTATGCGATAAATAATCGATTCTGGATAAGAGATATTAAATGTTAATTAACCTCTTTGATCGCTAAAATAAGTCTAACATTTTGTGGTATAACATACCAGCTGCTAACAGGGGGGAGCGAAAAATAGGGCCTCCGGGGAAGGTCATATGCTGCACTTTATCAAAAATATCAAAACGTTCAGCTTGAGCTGTGAGGGCTTCGGCAATGAGTTTAGCCGCCATATGGGTGGCGTTGACACCATGGCCTGCATATGCCTGAGCGTAGAGAATATTAGGGCAATCCGGTAGTCGTCCGATTTGAGGTAAACGATTGGCGCCTATACCTATCATGCCACCCCATTGAAAGTCTATTGCCACCCCTTTTAATTGCGGAAACACTTTTTCAAGATTAGGCCGCAGAGCGGCTTGGATATCGTGAGGATCTTTACCCGAATAAGTACACAGTCCACCGAAGAGTAGGCGGTTATCAGCAGATAGATGAAAGTAATCGAGATCGATACGCAGATCGGCGAAGGCCATATTTTGTGGGATAATATCTTGGCATTGCTCGTCTGTTAATGGTTCGGTGGCTAGCAGATAACTGCCTGCTGGCAGTACTTTTCCTCCTACATAGCTGTTGATTTTATGACCAATGTAAGCGTTGCCAGCGAGCACCAAATATTGGCAGTTCACTTTGCCTTTGGCGGTGAACACTTGCGGTTTATTGCCTTTGATGATCTTTATCGCTGCGCTGTATTCGAATATTTTTACTCCAAGAGCCTTGGCAACTTTAGCTTCTCCAAGTGCTAGATTTAATGGGTGAAGATGGCCACTATTCATGTCGACCAAAGCCCCTTGATAACAGTTCGAGCCAATGACTTGTTGGATGTCGGCTTTGTCAAGTAGCGTAAAGCCTCGATCTTGGCCATGGGCTTGTAGCTCTGCTAAGTCCTGAGCCAGTTCAGTCATATGGCGAGACTTGATGGCAAGATCGCAATAACCCAGTTGCAGATCACAATCGATATTGTGCTCGGTGATACGTTGTTTGACAATATTGACCGCTTCGAATCCCATTTGCCAAATGGCGTTAACACCCTCATCGCCAATGATGTGTTTGAACTGCGCTGCATTGTGTCCAATACCTCGAATAAGCTCGCCGCCATTTCTTCCCGATGCGCCCCAGCCAATACGTTTTGCTTCCAAGAGCACCACTGAAAATCCTTTCTGTGCCAGTTCAATTGCAGTATTAATCCCACTGAACCCTCCGCCAATGATGCAAATATCGGCGTTAACGATTTCCTGTAGTTGGGGGTGAGCGCATAGCGCTTTAGCAGTGCTGTAATAGTAGGATGAGGGGTGATCATTACTGTGAATGGGATTACTGACGGGCATTACTTATCCATGCTTGTTTATTTTTATGGCTATGACTTATTTACACACTGTTTATTGTCAGCCAATGGGGCTTAACACAGCTTTGATGGTGTATATAATTCGCGATTGTGGATTATATTTAACATGCTTTTTTGTCTGATACAAATTAGTATGCCATTCTAATGGCATTATTTTGATACGAACATTCATGCATTTTTGACTATCAAGGCATTGAAATAGGAGAGGTTGATTTGGATATTGGAGCTAGTCTCAAAGCTGTCCGCAACAGTAAAGGGTTGTCCCAGCGAGAGCTTGCCAAAAGAGCGGGTGTGACCAATAGCACTATCTCTATGATAGAGAAAAACAGCGTGAGTCCATCGGTGAGTTCATTAAAAAAAGTGTTATCTGGGCTGCCTATGTCTTTAGTTGACTTCTTTTCGATGGAAAATACACTGACAAGTGAGTCTAAAATTGTCTATCGTAATGATGAACTATTGGATATTGGTGATGGTAATGTAGATTATAAGTTGGTGGGCAAAGATTACCCTGACAGAGCCATGTCAGTGATAAGTGAGACCTATCCTCCAGGATCTGATACTGGTGAAGAGATGCTTAAACATGAGGGAGAAGAGGCCGCGGTGGTGATTGAAGGCAAGCTTGAACTTACCGTGGGTGACGAAGTGTTTACTCTTGAGGTTGGAGATAGCTATTACTTTAATAGTGAAATACCCCATAGATTCAGGAATCCTTTTACAGACAAATGCCGGCTTGTTAGTGCAACCACTCCAGCCAATTTTTAATCGTATTTTATGAATAATATTATGTAATTATGTTTTGCTTTACCGGTTAAAGCAAAACCATTTCCTCCAGTCAATTTGTAAGCCATTAACTATTATATCGCTATGTTATAAAAGATTTTAGCTTTCTTTTATTGCTTCTTACATGCTGTTAATTGAATGCCTTTGTACGATTGCTTGTGATCTTTTTCCAGTGTAATGTTTTATAAAACAAGCAAACACTTATCTGCATTAAATACTGATATCTCTGATGTTAATGTTCCCATAAGTCGGTATGCATTGTGCGGCAAAATGAAATTGGTCGATTGTCCCTCAAGCTGAAAGTGAGTATTAATACTGGCGCTATGTGTGATGCATTGAAGATGGGATTTTCGGGAGGACTTTTTATTACATTAAGCGCAATCACCAAGATATTGAGGTAAGAATGAAAAAGTTAACTGCTTATTTAAAAGAACATAAAATTACAGAAGTTGAGTGCGTCATTAGTGATATGACTGGTATTGCGCGTGGAAAAATTGCTCCAGTGGCTAAATTTATTAATGAAAAAGGCATGAGAATGCCTGAGAGTGTGTTGTTACAAACGGTTACGGGGGATTATGTTGAAGATGAACCCTATGATGCATTATTAGATAAAGCTGACATCGATTTTATCTGTGTGCCGGATGAAAATGCAGTATTCAAACTGCCATGGACCATTGAAGCGACTGCGCAGGTTATTCATGATACTTTCGATAAAATGGGCAACCCCGTCGAACTTTCACCACGAAATGTGTTGAGAAAAGTGCTCAACCTGTATGAAAAAAAAGGGTGGAAACCTGTTGTTGCTCCAGAGATGGAGTTTTATCTTACTCGTAGAAATAAAGATCCCGATCAAGCACTTATTCCACCTATGGGTCGCAGTGGTCGACAAGAGTCTGGCCGTCAATCATTTTCAATTGATGCAGCGAATGAATACGATCCACTTTTTGAAGACATGTACGACTGGTGTGAAATTCAAGGGCTTGATATTGATACCCTGATCCATGAAGAGGGCACGGCCCAGATGGAGATTAACTTTAGCCATGGTGATCCTTTATCATTGGCAGATCAGGTTTTTGTGTTTAAGCGTACCTTGCGTGAAGCGGCGCTAAAACATGATGTATGTGCGACGTTTATGGCTAAACCTGTGGCCGATGAGCCGGGCAGTGCCATGCATTTACATCAGAGCGTGGTGGATATAGACACGGGTAACAATATTTTTTCTTTAGAGGATGGAAGTTATAGTCCCTTATTTTTTAGCTACATTGGCGGTCTTCAAAAATATATTCCGGAGTTTTTACCTCTGTTGGCCCCTAATGTGAATTCTTTTAGGCGTTTTCTTCCGGGGACATCTGCACCCATTAATCTGGAATGGGGTGAAGAAAATCGAACCTGTGGTTTGAGAATTCCTGAGTCTTCTCCTCAAAACTTACGTATTGAAAACCGTATTGCAGGCGCTGATTCCAACAGTTATTTAGCTATCGCAGCAAGTTTACTCGCAGGTTATATCGGCATGGTTGATGATGTTAAGCCATCAACACCAGTTCAAGGCCGAGCTAACGAGACTCGACAAAGCATCAGTTTGCCGCTGACATTAGAAGAAGCCTTAGTCGTGATGGCTGAAAGTACCGTGTGCCGTGAGTACTTAGGAGAAGTCTTTACTACAGGCTATATCGCCGTAAAGCAAGCTGATTTAGCCAGTTATAAGCGAGTGATCAGTTCATGGGAACGTGAGTATTTGTTGCTAACGGTTTAGCGATTCAATTTGGGTATTGTAAGCTGAAGTAAAGAGGGAAATAGGATAGCGTGTTATCGTAAATTGGGGGATAGGGACGCTATTTTCCCTTTAGGCTGTCTACATTGCTGATGTCGTTTTAAGGTGTAACATTGGTTGATAAATAAACTGACTTGATAGTGAATACTCACCGTTACTTATTGTGGACTGTGACGCTAAATCAAGGGGGTAGTATGAGCTTTGCTAAAAGTACAATGGTGTTGGTGTTAATCAGTATTGGTTTTTTATCCAGTATGGCTCTCACAGCGGAAGAAATTGTTAAGGTGTATAATTGGTCTGATTATATTGCCGAAGACACCTTAGTTAATTTTCAAAGAGAGACGGGTATTCGAGTTATCTATGATGTGTTTGATAGCAACGAAGTGGTTGAAGCTAAATTGCTTTCTGGTGGTTCTGGTTACGATATTGTAGTGCCATCGAATAACTTTTTGATTAAACAAATAGCAGCCGGTGCTTTCCAGCCATTAAATTCAGGTAAGCTTCCTAATGATAAATATTTAAAGCCAGAATTAATGCAACAGTTAGCGGCTGTTAATCTTGGGGGGCAATATGCTGTGCCTTATTTGTGGGGCACCACCGGGATCGGGTATAACAAAGCAAAAGTGCAAGACTTGTTAGGTGACGATGCACCTATTGATTCCATTGAGCTGTTGTTTAACCCTAAGTACGCAGAGAAACTGTCTAAGTGTGGTTTATCAATGCTCGATTCTGCTGATGAAATGTTACCTATGGCATTGGTTTACCTAGGGTTAGATCCTAACAGTACTAAAACTGAGGATTATAAAAAAGCTGGCGAAGTGTTGGATAAGGTAAGGCCGTTTGTGACCTACTTTCATTCATCACGATATATTACCGATTTGGCTAACGGGGA
This sequence comes from Shewanella sp. VB17, assembly GCF_013248905.1. NCBI lineage: Bacteria > Pseudomonadati > Pseudomonadota > Gammaproteobacteria > Alteromonadales > Shewanellaceae > Shewanella > Shewanella sp. VB17. Next base: position 4,146,385 of record NZ_JABRVS010000001.1, on the reverse strand, counting down.
TATTTGTATCGCGTTTGGCTATTCTGGGGATGTGTTTCAAGCGGCAGCTCGCGCCAAAGAAGCAGGGAACGGTCAGGTGATTGCTTACTCAATACCTAAAGAAGGGGCTAACCTGTGGTTTGATATGTTAGCGATCCCTGCTGATGCAAAAAACGTCGATAATGCGCATATTTTCATAAACTATTTACTTCGACCTGATGTCATTGCACCCATCACGGATCATGTTGCTTACGCTAATCCCAATGTTGCTGCTGAAAGCTTAATTAATAAAGATATCTTAAATGATCCTGCCATTTATCCTACAGCCGGAATATTAACACGTCTCTATGTTGCAGATGCTCGCCCAATGAAAGCTCAACGGGTAATGACGCGAGTTTGGACCAAGATTAAGTCAGGCTACTGAATACTGCCAATCTGGCTTTTAACGTGTAAGCAAATCGTTAGATACCTCTGTAGAGGTGTCTTTAGTGGAGAGTATTATGGCTAGTGCTTCTTGTATGCTTGATAGATACACAACCCAGTCCAAAACCAAGAAACAAGGGAAAGTGTTACTGAAAATTGAGCGGGTAAGTAAATTTTTTGGTGATGTTCGTGCCGTTGATGATGTGTCATTGAATATTCATCAGGGTGAGCTTTTTGCACTTTTGGGCGGTTCGGGTTCTGGCAAGTCGACTTTATTACGAATGTTAGCGGGTTTTGAACAGCCCTCAGAAGGCCGCATTGTGCTTGATGGCGTTGATATTACTCATATGCCGCCTCATGAACGCCCAATTAACATGATGTTTCAATCTTATGCTTTGTTTCCTCATATGTCAGTAGAGCAAAATATCGCTTTCGGTTTGAAACAAGATAGGCTATCAAAAAATGAGATAGTTGCCCGTGTGAAAGAAATGCTGGAACTGGTACGTATGCAAGACTTTGCTAAACGTAAACCGAGTCAGTTATCCGGCGGTCAGCGTCAGCGTGTAGCATTAGCGCGATCGTTGGCAAAACGTCCAAAACTGCTGCTACTTGATGAACCCATGGGGGCTTTAGATAAGCAACTAAGAACGCAAATGCAACTTGAAGTGGGCGATATTCTGGGAGCTGTTGGGGTGACATGTGTGATGGTGACCCATGATCAAGATGAAGCGATGATGATGGCTGAGCGTATTGCGATTATGGTTCATGGCTGGATAGCTCAGGCAGGCTCTGCGGTGGAAATTTACGAGAAACCCTCATCGCGTGTGGTGGCTGAATTTGTGGGCTCTGTTAACCTATTTGAAGGTAAGGTGCTTGTCGATGAGGTTGATCGTGCCATTATCAAAGCGCCTAATCTTGTACAGAATTTTTATCTTTCTCATGGTATCTCGACTCATGTGGAAGACAAGAACATCTGGTTAGCACTCAGACCTGAGCACACGCGTATAACCCGCGAGCAACCGCAAAGCGAGTTTAATTGGTGTGAAGGTGTCGTCAATAATATTGTGTACTTAGGTGGGACTTCAGTTTATTACATTCGACTAACGAACAATCAGGTTGTCCAATCTGTGATGACTAATCATGATAGACATTCAGATTTTCCAAGCTGGCAAGATAAGGTTTTCATCAGCTGGGAGGACACGAGTGCTGTGGTGCTCAGTTCATAAGAGATTTATTGATGAAAAAGCGATTTATATCTGTATTGCCTACAGGGCAATTTTGGACGATGGCAGTGCCTTATTTTTGGTTACTGTTATTTTTTGCGTTGCCTTTTACTGTGATATTAAAGCTCAGTTTATCAACTGCAATGCTCTCTATTCCACCTTATGAATCTTTGTTCAGTTATGCCGATGACTCCCTACAACTCTTGTTGAACTTAGGTAATTATTGGCTTATTTTCGATGATCCTTTGTATATGCATGCCTACCTTGGCTCATTAAAAATGGCCAGTATTACCACGCTAGCTTGCCTTATTATTGGGTACCCTATGGCCTATGCAATAGCCAGAGCGCCAAAAGATAAGCAAATTTTATTAATTTTACTGGTCATGTTGCCTTCGTGGACTTCATTTCTTATTCGAGTATATGCTTGGATGGGAATACTAAGTAACAATGGGGTGGTTAACAATTTCTTGTTGTGGCTGGGGGTTATCTCTGAGCCTATCCAGATGCTAAATACTAATTTTGCCGTCTATATTGGGATCATTTACACCTATCTTCCTTTTATGGTTTTACCACTTTATGCGACTTTATCTCAACTTGATGTCAGTTTATTGGAGGCAGCATCTGACTTAGGTTCTCGCTCGTTCAATACGTTTTGGAAAATCACATTGCCTTTATCTACTGGTGGAATAATTGCAGGAGCCATGTTGGTTTTTATTCCTGTTGTGGGTGAGTTTGTTATTCCTGAAATGCTGGGTGGTCCTGATTCGCTGATGATAGGTAAAGTCTTGTGGCAGGAGTTCTTTAATAATCGTGACTGGCCTGTTGCATCTGCATTGGCAATGGTGATGCTGGTGCTGTTAATTATTCCTATTACCTTGTTTCACCGTTATCAATGGAAAAGTATGGATCAAGGCACATGAGTCGCAAATTAAAGCATTTTAGTTTTTCGACGATAATACTTTGGTTAGGCATGGTTTTTCTTTATGCCCCGATGTTTGTTTTAGTGATTTATTCGTTTAATGAATCTAAATTAGTGACGGTTTGGGGCGGCGTGTCAGCCAAATGGTATGGAGAGCTTTTTAAAGATGAGCAGATCCTTGATGCGGTATGGATCAGTTTACGAGTCGCATTCTTTGCCTCTACCATGGCGGTGCTGTTAGGTACGATGGCGGCTTTAGTGATGACACGGTTCAAGCGATCGCGAAGTAAAATGACCTTGGCTAACATGATCACGGTACCATTAGTGATGCCTGAGATTATCACTGGATTGTCTCTCTTACTTTTATTTGTACAAATGGGGGATATGTTTGGTTGGCCAGCTGAGCGGGGTATGTTAACGCTATGGGTAGCACATTCAACTTTTTGTGCGGCTTATGTGGCCGTTATTGTATCTGCTCGCTTACGTGAACTTGATCTGTCTATTGAAGAAGCGGCTCAAGATTTAGGTGCTACACCATTGACGACGTTCTGTTACATCACTGTGCCGATGATTATGCCTTCAGTCGCGGCAGGATGGTTATTATCCTTTAGTCTCTCACTTGATGACTTAGTTATTGCCAGTTTTGCATCTGGGCCAGAGGCAACGACGTTGCCAATGGTGGTGTTTTCTTCTGTCCGCATGGGGGTATCACCTAAGATTAATGCGTTGGCGACACTGATCATTTTGACCGTCTCTTTGATCGCATTTATTTCATGGTATATGGCTCGTCGTGGTGCATTAAAAACCAAATATCCAGTCAACTAATTAGAGATGTAAAAATTGATGGCTCTGTAACCCAAAAGTATGGCTATTTATTTTACTTTTTAAGCGTGTTAACGAGTTGTTTGTATATTAAATATTAAGGTGAAAGTTATGATTGGTGTACCTCATGTAGCTTCTTATTATGCTGCATCGGCAAATAATACAGTAGAGAGGGAGCCACTGGCTGATCATATATCATCTGATGTGTGCGTGATTGGCGCGGGTTATACAGGGTTGTCGACGGCGCTACATCTTGCTGAGTTGGGGCTAAGTGTGACGGTATTGGAAGCTGCTCGAATAGGTTGGGGCGCTTCAGGTCGTAATGGTGGCCAAATCGTTAACAGTTTTAGCCGCGATATCGATGCCATTGAAAAAGTGGTTGGTAAAGAGAGGGGAAAGATGTTCGGTGAAATGGCGTTTGAAGGTGCTCGCATTATTAAGGACGTAATCCACAAATACCATATTCAATGTGATTTAAAGCATGGAGGCCTATTTGCAGCGCTTAATTCTAAGCAGATGCAGCACCTGACAGCACAAAAAAAACTGTGGGAAAAACATGGGCATGTTGATCAGCTCGAACTGCTTGACGGCAACGATATCCGCTTATGTGTTAATTCAGAGCGCTATATTGGTGGTTTACTCGATAAGAGTGGTGGTCATATTCACCCATTGAACCTGGCGTTAGGGGAAGCTGCTGCAGTTGAATCACTAGGAGGTAAAATCTTTGAAAATTCCGCTGCCATTAGGATTGAACAAGGAGCGAATCCACTTATCGTTACCGCTAAAGGCTCTGTTAAAGCCAAGTTTGTTGTGATTGCTGGTAACGCCTATCTCAATAATATTATGCCTGAGTTGCAGGCTAAGTCGATGCCTTGTGGGACGCAGGTATTAACTACGGAGCCATTAAGTGATGACTTAGCGAATCATTTATTACCACAAGATCACTGTGTTGAAGATTGTAATTACCTGCTTGATTATTTTCGATTGTCGGCTGACAAGCGTCTTATATATGGAGGAGGAGTCGTATATGGTGGCCGTGATCCTGCCAATATTGAGGCGATTATTCGTCCTAAGATGTTAGCCACATTCCCACAATTAACAGGAGTTAAAATTGACTTTGCTTGGACTGGAAATTTTCTACTGACCTTGTCTCGCTTACCTCAAGTGGGGCGCATCGGTGGAAATATTTATTATTCTCAAGGCTGCAGTGGGCACGGTGTGACCTACACTCATTTAGCCGGGAAAATTTTGGCTGAAGCAATACATGGACAAGCGACCCGTTTTGATGCTTTTTCACATTTACCACATTATCCATTTCCTGGAGGGCACATGCTTAAAGTGCCTTTTAGTGCTATTGGCGCTTGGTATTACACTATGCGTGATAAATTGGGAGGTTAGCTAACTTCTATTTTGATAATTTATTGCCACATTGAGAGACTATTTTACGACTTTAATAAACTACACTTTTGTGCAAACTCACGCAAAAATATCCCTAAGTATTCTAAGTCAGTTTCTCTTTTTCCACTGACCGTAGCTTGATTAGTTGGCTTTAATTTCACCAAGCATGATGTATTGAGGTCCTTCAATTCCGCCTAAAAGCGTATCTCCTGTATCAATAAAACCCCCCTTTTGATAACAACGCCGAGCGCCATCATTTTTACAGTTTACGGTTAAATAGATTGTATTATAAGCAGGGTAATGTGCTTGTAGATAAGGAAAAAGGGCTTTTACAGCATTAGAGCCTATACCTTTCCCTTGTTGTTTAGCATCAATCACAAACGCTCTCAACCCTACTCCTGTGTCTGAACAAAAATCGTATACAGATGAATATGCTGTATCAATTTTAAAAAAGCCAACGATGGTATTATTTAACTTAATAACATGAAGATGGGTAGTGTCATTATTATCAGATAAAAAATCTTTTGCTGTTTCTGCAAATTTAATTTGTGTTTCAGGTAAAGTAATTTTTAACACTTTAGATAGATCGCATTCTTGTAGCTTTTCAATAGTCAACATTTACGTTTCTCACCTCTATACCGTGAACATTATGTTCTAAGGGATTTTACTCATTAAGAAGCCGCAATGACTAGCGACCACCTGACACATCCAATATCGAACCTGTAATGTAAGACGCTTTATCTGACAGTAAGAACATGACGGAATCAGCCACTTCAGAAGCTTGCCCCGGCCGTTGCATTGGAATGGCACTTTTTATTCGTTCGATACGATTTTTTTCACCAGCTTGAGCATGAAACTCGGTATCTATTAGTCCAGGACTTACTGCATTAACCCTAATACCTTCATCGGCAATTTCCTTAGCTAATCCTATTGTTAATGTATCAATAGCGCCTTTGGAAGCTGCATAGTCAATATATTCACCAGGCGATCCTAAACGAGCTGCAATGGAAGAGATATTAATGATGACGCCACCCGTGCCAGATTGTTTGGTTGACATACGTTTAACTGCCTCACGAGAACAATAAATTGGCCCAAATACATTGGTGGAAAATACGCGCTCAATTCGCTCTTTGGTATAGGTTTCTAATCGTCCTTGATTAATGGCAATTCCAGCATTATTGACTAAGCCCCAAAGATTGCCAAATTCTCGGTCTATATATTGAAATAGCTGAATGACGTCTTTCTCATTGCCGACATCAGATTGAACCGCTTTGACTTTAATGCCTGTTTTAGTTAGCTCATGAATTAAGCTATCTGCGGTATCTTTATCGTTAAAATAAGTAATACAAACATTAAAACCTTGTTTAGCAGCTAATCTGGCAATGGAAGCTCCGATCCCACGGCTCCCCCCTGTAATTAAAATTGTTTTGGTTTTTTGTTGAACAGTAATAACAGGCATATTTTCTCGTTATGATGCACTTTAAATATAGATGTGTAGAAATCAAACTTTTTTTGTTTTATTTTTAATATTTTTAATGGCTTAGTGGTGTTTAGTAAGGCGAGCTTAGAGGGCATTACTTTATCATTTAGCCATCAAAAAAGCACTGATGTTGTGTTTTTTTATGTTGTTATTTGGTTTCTATTGATGGTTTATTTGTTAGCGAACAAAACTGGCCTTCACCTCGAATATCCATGTTGAGTACCGATATACTTCCCAACACTGTGATTAAAGCAAAGGTCATTAAGAATACATGGCGGAAAACTCTGGTTTTTCCGACAGCAGGGTTATCCCAGCGATAAAGCATACCTACAAATGTCATAAAAATTAAGATTAAGGTGAGAATGAGCATAGTGTCAAAAGATAACCAAATATCATTATTAATTGCCGAAGCATTATGTTGGTGGGACATCTCATCATTCCTTAGTCAAAAGTGGCTAGTGCCTTATTCTTATTATTGTAAAATGGAGCTAGCTGGCTTTTTAATTTTGTCGACAACCATATCAATATCACATTTTCAGTTATAATATACCAATATGTAGAAATTGGTAGCTGGTTTCTTGATATTATGTTCTTGAATGATGTAAACCTAAACTAACTAATGGTGTTATTGATGTGAACGTCTGTTCGTTTGATAAACTAAGGATAATGAGTGCGATTGGTCTGGTTGAAACAATTGTCGTTCAGCAAGATAAGTTCGGTTATATTGTCACCTTTACTAGTAGCGATGAAGAGTGGACGGTGTCTGATGCTAAAGGAAACGTTAAGCGGTTTAAAAGTGCTGATACAGTGTTTATTTTTTTGAAAAAAATAGGGAAAAACAATATCATGGTGAAGCTCTGTGACGATTAAAGTTTACCCATATAAGGAGGATATGGGGAGCGTTATTCAAAGGAGTGATATGTCGATTAAGATGGTGATATCAGCTGATTCAGTGCATTTTTACGGAGTGACAGCAAAAGGTGAAAATGTCTTTTTCGTCACCAAAAGAGGAGGGGTTGCAACATTCAAAAGTATTTCAGCTTGTCATGATTTCATACGTAAATTTTTACCAGCAAAAAAAATTGAGGTTGTTGTAGATGAGAGTGTTGAGAGACTATAAATTAAATAATGGATTGGTCACTCTATCGAATGTATTCTTTGATCCAATGGCTGAGATAGATAATGATTGTTACCCATTTATTGATGCATTGGATAGAAAAGTTGTGTTACCGGGACAGTGCTGCAATGGTAATAATCAGTTGCATTATGCATTACTTCTTGATCATTGCTTTAGTTTAGAGCTCGTTGAGCTAAGTCCTAAGTTAAAAGAACAGCCCAATGCGAAAGGTCAATATCCAGTGCATTTTGCTGCTTATCATCAATCAAGTTTGATTCCTTTTATCCCCAATATAGCCTCATTACAAGATAATTTTGGATTTACACCTTTGCATATTGCTGCTGAGAAAGGACATTATCAGCACATCAATGCATTGATCGAGCATAATACTTTGAATGTTTTTAATGCATCAGCTTTGCATTGGTCATCAAAAAATACTGAGAGCAATGCACAGCCTTGTTTCCTAAATCGAGGGAACCTTTTGCCGTTAGCGTGATCTGATCCCTAAAGATAGCTATACGGAAGCTGAAAAGTGGGAAAATCTAAACATAAAATAACCAATTGGTCTCAGTACAATAAGGCGTTGATTAATCGAGGCTCACTCACTTTCTGGATTGATGAGCAAGCAATTAAGTCTTGGTATTGTTGTGAACACCACGGGCGTCGTGGTCGAGGGTTCACTTACTCTGATGTTGCTATTGAAACAGCACTCGTTGTGAAAGGCGTTTTTAACTTGTCATTACGAGCACTTGAAGGATTCACCAACTCTGTATTTCAACTTATGGATGTGCCACTGACCTCACCAAGTTATAGCTGTATAAGCAAAAGAGCTAAGACTGTTGAGATCAACTATCGAGCACCGAGTCGTGGCTCTGCGGCACATGTTGTGATTGATTCAACAGGTCTGAAAGTTTATGGAGAAGGAGAATGGAAAACGCGTAAGCATGGTAAAGAAAAACGCCGTACTTGGCGAAAGCTACACCTTGCAGTGGATAGTAATACCCATGAAATTGTGTCAGCTGAAATAAGCTTAGTTAACGTTGCCGATAATGAAGTATTTCCCACATTACTTAACCCATTAAGAAGAAATATAACTCAAGTCTCAGCTGATGGTGCCTATGACACTAAGGCATGTCATAAACTACTTCAGCGCAAAGGATGCAAGCCAACTATCCCTCCGAGAAGTCATGCTGGATATTGGGAGGATGACCACCCCAGAAATGAAGCAGTAAAAGCACTCAAGGCTAACCAATTAGCGCAATGGAAACAGGATAATGATTATCATCAGAGATCACTATCAGAAACAGCGATGTATCGATATAAACAGTTAATTAGTCCAAAACTGAGTCTTCGGGATTATAACGCTCAGGTAGGTGAAGCGTTAGCGGGTGTTAAAGCAATGAATAAAGTCATAGGGTTAGGAATGCCAGTTAGGAAACACGCTGCCTAATTGGGTGAAACACCTTGGGTTGCTGCGTTTAGAGTCGAGATTTGAGCAACAACGCCGCAATGCACTGCTGAGAACGAATAAAATTATCTTTACGAGAAAGCTTTATCAACAAAAATCTCAGTTTATTAGCATTGAAAATGCGATTGATATGACTCCTTTCGACTGGATGGAATCCACGATGTCAGGTAAAGAAATTAGTTACATACTGAATTTATAGAGGGGTAGAATAGAATGTTGACAGTTAAAAAATTTGAAAAAATAGGTGAAGATGAACGTGGTAAGACGTGTTGTTTTAATGTAAAGGATTATGGGGCTTTTATCTATATCACTAGATTCGAAGGAGTGCTAAGCGGGAATAGCTATCATCAAGGTTTGAACTTAGGGACTAAAAATAAAACATTTGTGTTGTTGAGTGGGGCTATTTTATTGAAATATAGAAAAGTGGGTGAGACTGATGTCCATTCACTAGAAGTCAGAGAACCATCAGTGATCGAGATTGAGCCTTTTACAGTACATAACATTTTGGCTCAAACGGACATTGTCATTTTAGAAAACAATTCGCTTGAAGATATCAAAAATGACGTGGTTAGGGAGCAGGTGTAGTTCCTTAGTTTAGAGTCAATGTTGCAGACAAACTAATTTCATTTAATTGATTATGTATCCGTTTCTATTTGATTGTGTTGTGGGAAATAGTCTAGGTTACTATAAAAAGCATGGGATTTTTCACCAAAACCAAACATAACATCTATGTAGAGCGCTTCATCTGTTGGTGGGCTAGCCATTTTCTGTTGGTCTGATATTTTTCGTTGTGCTTCAGGCGGGAAGCGCCAACCTTCGTCAAGTGCTTCTTCGAATAAGTATTTTATTGTTCCTAGTGCTAGTATAAAAGACTGGTAGCGACTGTCACTTGGAGTGTGAGACTCATAGTTTCTATGCCCTTTAAATATCACATGGCTTCGCCATAGTTCTTGATCTTGTTCAGGAAAAAATACCTGAGCTGAGAATATGATTTTTACTTCACCTTTTTGCAGTTCAATTGTTTCTTCAAGTGAGGGTATTATGTGGTTCATATATTGTTCAAATTATCTCATAATACTTTTTATATTACACAGAAAAACAATGTAATTCATATTTTTATACGATGAATCATTTTTCATTTTAGAGGGATTATGATGATCTATCTAAATCAAAACGGGTGAAATAGGTCATATTAATTCAATACATGAGGAAAAAGGTGAAGTATGCATACTTCACCTTTTATGTTTACATCAATGGTAATTTTTTTGATGTTTAATCGCCTTGTTCAACACCGGCTCGATTGATCAAAAATTGAGTCAGCAAAGGAACTGGACGTCCGGTTGAACCTTTATTCGCACCACTATTCCAAGCGGTACCTGCAACATCTAAGTGTGCCCAATTGTACTTTTTAGTAAAGCGTGACAAGAAACAAGCGGCAGTGATCGCACCGCCAGCGCGACCGCCTAGGTTAGTCATATCGGCAAATGGGCTCTCAAGGTGTTCTTGATACTCATCCCACAAAGGCATGCGCCATGCACGATCACCACTTTGCTCTCCTGCGTTTAACAGTTCATGTGCGAGTGGGTTGTGCCCAGAAAACAGACCAGATGCGTGCTTACCCAGTGCAATAACACAGGCTCCGGTTAGCGTTGCTGTATCAATCACGAGTTCAGGATCGAAGCGATCAACATAGGTTAATACATCACAGAGCACTAACCGACCTTCGGCATCGGTGTTTAATACTTCGACCGTTTGCCCCGACATTGTCGTGAGAATGTCGCCTGGGCGGTAAGCATTGCTAGAAGGCATATTTTCACAACCAGCAAGAATACCGACAACATTGATAGGTAATTTCATTTCACAGAGGGCTTTCATCGCTCCAATCACACCTGCTGCGCCTCCCATGTCGTACTTCATTTCATCCATGGCTTCACCTGGCTTAAGTGAGATGCCACCGGAGTCAAACGTGAGGCCTTTACCGATTAAGACAATGGGCTTTTGAGTGCTGTCGAGTGCACCTTTATATTCCATAATGGTCATAATGGATTCGTTATCACTGCCACGTCCGACGGCTAAATAAGCGTTCATGCCTATTTTCGCCATTTGCTCTTCACCGACAGTTGTCACGGTTAGCTCTTCACTGACTTCAGCTATTTGACGTGCTTGTGAAGCTAGGTAGGCGGGGTTACAGATGTTCGGTGGCATGTTAGCGACATCACGGCAAAGTTGCATACCTGAAGAGACGGCAATACCGTGTTCAATTGCCCGTTCACCGACAGCCAATTCTCGACGAGTGGGGACATTGAAAACTAACTTACGTAGGGGACGACGAGTTTCGTCTTTGTTGGTTTTTAGTACATTGAAACTGTAAAGGCAGTTTTGTGTGGTTTCAACTGCTTCACGTACTTTCCAATAAGTATCACGACCTTTAACATGCAATTCAGTTAAAAAGCAAACGGCTTCCATAGAACCTGTTTCATTAAGCCTTTTAATGGTGTTTGTGATAATTTGCTTATATTGGCGTTCATCGAGTTCACGCTCCTTCCCACACCCAACCAGTAACACACGTTCACTAAGCACGTTTGGTACATGGTGTAAAAGTAGCATCTGTCCTGGCTTTCCTTCCAAGTCACCGCGACGAAGTAGATTGCTGATGTATCCTTCACTAATTTTATCAAGCTGTTCGGCAATACCAGATAAACGTCGAGGTTCATATACGCCAACGACGATACAAGCCGATCGTTGTTTCTCTGGACTACCGCTTTTAACGCTAAACTCCATGAGCTCTCCTAGATTCTTAAAGACAAATATTATTATTTATTAGATAATGTCTGCTTGCGCCCAAGCGGGCCTGAAATTGGTACACCAATAGTTTGTTTTTAGGTGTTTTTCTTGCCATTTTTAGTTGATAGCTGGTTACAAAACTACCGAAACTAGACAGTCTACATGAAAGTGTGACTGACACCAGCATAATTATAAGTTTAGAGGTTGGATCCTGCCTGTGATTGTATTTAGATACTTGATTCGAGAAGTTTTAAAGGCACAAATAGCGGTACTTTTTGTATTGTTAGCTATTTTTATTAGCCAAAGTTTTGTCAGTGTATTGGCAAATGCCTCTGACGGGGATTTTCCCACCTCATTAGTCTTGACTCTCTTGGGGCTCAATTTACCTGAGCTATTAGTCTTGGTCCTTCCTTTAAGCTTATTTTTGGGTATTTTAATGGCCCATGGCCGTATGTATGCTGAAAGTGAAATGGTGGTATTGCATAATGTAGGTGTCAGTGAGTGGTACATTACTCGAGTGACACTACTTTTAGCAGTAGTCAATATGTTGATAACCGGAGTACTTTCTGTTTATGTTAAACCTTGGGCTGAAGAGCAGCAAAATCAGGTATTCGAGCAAGGACAATCTGAAGCAGGTTTAGCGGCAATAACTCCTGGGCGTTTTCAAACTAGTTCTAACGGTAGGGCTGTACTTTTTGTTGAGAAAATTGGCCGCGATAACGAATTGGATAAGGTGTTTGTTGCACAGTTGCCGGATCCGGAAGCTGAAGTTGGACTGAGCCATATCGTGGTTGCCCAAGGGGGTAAGGTTATTGAAGACGAAACCGGCGGGCAACGTTTACAGCTCCATAATGGTGTGCAGTATCAAGCAACAGCTAAGGAAGTTAATTTTCAAGTGATTGAGTTTGGCCATTATCAAATGGACATAAAAGATCAAGAGATCAACGAGCGTGGTCTTGAACTGTCAGCACTCCCTTTGAAAGAATTAATGGCGCTAGAGGGGCCTGAGAGCAATGCGGAATTTCACTGGCGTTTGGCTATCCCGTTGTCTATTCCTTTGCTGACGTTAATAGCAGTGCCTATGGCTCGTGTTAATGTGCGCCAAGGAAAGTTTGCTAAAATGTTTCCTGCTATTTTACTGTATCTTGGTTATTTTGGCTTGATGATTGCGGGAAGAAAAGCGCTAGAGGATGGGGTGATACCCAGCTATTTTGGCATGTGGTGGATCCATTTGTCAGCCTTGTTTTTTGGAGGGTTACTCCTAGGTAAAGAGCGAACTTCAGGCATTAAATTCACAGGGCTTTTTAAACGTAAGCAAGGTGTCGCATGAGAATTTTAGATTTCTATATTGCCCGCACTTTGGTCAGTACTTCAGCCTTGTGTTTACTTATTCTTACTGGGTTGTCGGGCATTATTAAGTGGGTAGACCAGTTACGTGTAGTGGGCCGTGGAACGTATTCGATGGTCGATGCTGGGATTTATGTTTTGTTTTTACTCCCACGAGACATAGAGATGTTTTTTCCTATGGCAGTGCTATTAGGTGCCTTGATTGGCATGGGGATGTTGGCATCAAATTCTGAATTAGTGGTAATGCAGTCTGCAGGGTTATCAAGGTTTCAAATTGCATTATCGGCGATGAAAACTGCGGTTCCATTAATGCTTATGATCATGGTACTCGGAGAGTGGGGAGCACCGGAAGCAGAGAAAAGAGCAAATGAACTTAAGGCGATGAAAACATCTGGTGGAAGTTTAATTAAATCCAGTCGTGGAATTTGGGCTAAAGATGGTGATCTTTTCGTTAATATAGGTGAAATTGAAAATATTAATCATCTACGTAATATTACGTTGTATGAGTTTAATGAGACACTCTCACTGATCCGAACTATCCATGCTGAGCGCGGTATTTTCTCTAACGATCATTGGCGTCTTATCGATGTTAGGCAAACCGATTTGACTGATGAGAAGATAACGTTAACTGATTTAACCTTATATAATTGGCAATCGACCTTGACGCCAGACAAACTGAGTGCGGTATCCGTTAAACCTGAGTCCTTGTCGATACAAGGTTTAATGGATTATTTAGATTATTTGAAAGTGAACAATCAAAATTCAGTTCGCTATGAATTGGCATTGTGGCGAAAGTTCATGCAGCCAGTGACTGTGGCTGTGATGATGTTGGTGGCACTCTCATTTGTCTTTGGTCCGTTAAGAAGCGTCACTATGGGTGCTCGAGTTCTGCTGGGGGTTATTGCAGGTTTTATTTTTTATATTAGTAGTGAAATTTTTGGCCCTATGACATTAGTTTATGGACTGCCAGCTTATATTGGCGCCATGATGCCAGCCTTGATATTCAGTGCTGTGGCGATTTATTTTATTAGGAAATAATATTAGCAGCTTGTTTTTTATCGATGCTTTTAATGGTTATAAAATAACGTTATCTTGTGTGAGTAAAAGGCTTTAAAGCCGTTGTTGCTCAAAGCCTTTAGGATGCGACGGGGATTATACCCCGTGCCAGTTGCGCATTTGGTTCGCTGCTTTAGAGAGAACAACGACTTCAGAGCGAGTCATCATATCTTGTAAAGCAAGTTTATCACCATTAATTAAGATCCACAGATTTCCGATACCAAGTAGTGACCAGATCACTCGTGCTGATGCAGTAATAAAACTCAGGCTTTGTCCATTAGGATGTTGTACCTTCAATCGCCAAGCTCTCATGCCTAATGTTTGTCCGCCATGGCTCCAAAAAGCGATATAAAACAGGCTAACACATAGTACTATCCAAGATTGATATATCGCCTTGTATAAAGGCGTTTGATTGAGTAAATCGGATACATGCTGAGTATTACCCATATCGATAACATCATAGTAAACTAAGCCAGTAAAAGCACCAAATCCAATGGCACCAGCGATCATATAAACGGCAACGGCGAGTAATAAATCATACGTGATAGCACCGCAACGGCGAAAGAATCCTGCACGAGGACAATTTGCATGTTCACTATTTGGCCTTGAACTTTTCTTCATGGTTAGTTCTCTTTAGGATCATCTTTAATGTAATAGATATCGGTAAACCCCATTTTTGTAAATTCTTTATCTCGAAAATCTCGAGCTGCAGACTTACCTTTTGATGTCATCACCACTTGCTGTTCCATCATGTGGTAGCGAGTGAGGTCAACTCCCTCGGCTGCTGCAACAGCTTCATGTATGTTATTAAACTTGTCATAGGCAAAGTTTATCTCTTTAGCCTGTTTCTTGTATTTGTAGGTAATTCTACGAGCCATAATGTTCTCTAACTAATCATTAAATACGGAGCTAAACTTTCATTAGCTTGAATAAGACATAATACGTTATTTGAGATGCCTTTGCTCTAGTTAGCGTCTGAAATATTCAGGGGTTAAGGTTCACCTGCCGCTTGTTTTACAAGATCATCACTTAATAGCAAGCATGATAAGATATGATGTTCATGCCAATCAAATATGACTTGTATATTGTCTTGTGCGATTAAAGTGTTGAGTAAGCCTGCATAAATGATAATGTTAAAGCTATTATGATATTATTTTGTTACATATGAATGTTAAAGCTAATAATAATAATGAATATATACAATAATGACTGGTTTGTGATCCCTAAGCCTAACCCCAACTCAACGTTGACTCTTATTTGTTTTCCTTATGCTGGTGGAAGCGCTCAAGTATTTATGCAATGGGTTAAGGCTTTACCTGCCAACACTGAAGTTGTGATCATACAAGCGCCTGGTCGTGGTGCTAGGATGGGTGAACTTGCATATTCTGATATGAATTTGTTGATTAAAGAATTGATTAAATTTATTCCTCCTTTACTTGATAAGCCTTATGTTCTTTTTGGTCATAGTTTAGGCAGCCGAATCGCATTTGAGCTAATGAGCCAAATAAATAAATTAAGACTAACATTACCGAAGCATTTTATAGCTTCTGGAAGTCGAGGCCCGCATCTTAAATCGATAAAAAGATCAGTCTATCATTTACCTGATAATGAATTTATTAAAGAATTGGAAGAGTTAAACGGTACCCCTAAAGCGGTATTGGAGAATAAAGAGCTGATGGAACTTTTTTTACCTTTACTAAGAGCTGATTTTGAAATATCGGATAGATATTGTTATCAAGAAGATGACAAGTATGCTGTCGATTTGACGGTACTTGGAGGTGAAGATGATACCATTACTTTCGAGACATTAGAAAGTTGGGGAGATTTTTTTACACAAGAAAAAAAGGTAACTTTACTTAAAGGTGATCACTTTTTTATCGATAGCCATAGGGATCTAGTATTGCAACAGGTTAGCAATATACTGGAGTTAACGACCAAATCGGTGAAAAACGACAGTTCATGTGCGATGAGCTCCTGATAATCAGTAATGATATTATGATGAGATCTTAGGTGACAAATTCATCGGTTAAAAATGCACATTTTAGTAACATCGCTTCTCCCACTGTATACGGTGTGGTTAAAAATTAATCCTTAGTTTGTTTTTTATACGCTTTTAAATCAAAAAGCTGGGCCACTTATTGCTCGCTGGGCCAGATCTTGCTCAGCTCTGGGCCATATATGGCCCAGCCAATATTACCTATTTTATCTTATTATTTAAATTCAACATCTTAACTAGTTGGCGTTATTCTTGCTTTATACTATGTCTATCGCGACGACGTGTATCGTTAATTAACTGTTAACAAAAGGAATTGCAATGCCAGCACCATGTTATATCGCCATCAAAGGTGAGACCCAGGGCCACATCACAGCTGGAGCCTTTACCGCCGATCCTGTCGGGGACATTTTTGTTGAAGGAAATGATCGATGAGCGATAAGCAGGAGTTTTATAACTATATCGATAAGCAAATGAGTCTCTTTCCTGAGCTATTAACTGAATATCGTACCGAAATTGATAGCTGGTATTTTAATGCTGCCGATGCAGTGAGCGAAGCCGCCGATATTCGCTCTTTGGTTGGTATGGACAAAACCCTCAAAGCGGGTGATCAATCGACCACGGTAGGCAGCAATGATGATGACTATAGTGTTGAGGTTAAATGCCCGTTAAACGGTATATTAGAGATTGAAAGCGCGTTTGAATCTACCCAAGAAGTACCCCTTGGTAATATTCCTGTGTGGTTAGAGACCAGTGGTGAAGCAAAACGTCAAGTGATGCTCGATGCACAAGGTAAGGCGAGTGTGGCCGACCTCACTCCCGGCAAGGAGTATACGGTGACTGTGGATCACCAAGTCACTCAAGCGGACATGGATACCTTATTTAGCCATTATGACGCCATTAATGCCGATCTGCTTGCCTGGCTTGAAGGTAAATGGCAGGGTTTTAAACCTCAGTGGGAAAAATATTTTAGCACCTCAGCGTCAGCGCTCGCCTTAGACATGGTCGCAAGCTTTGCTGATGGCATATGGGATGCCTTAACCGCGCTGTGGGATGGCATTGGTGAGTTGTTTGAACTATTGCAAGATCCTGAAAAAGCCTTAGCCCTGATAGCAGATGTGGGCAATGATGTCGTCAGTGCCATTAAGGCGGCGCCAGACTTGGCTGCCAAAGCCTTGTTATTTGCCTCGGACGAAGCTGGCTTGTATTTATTCTCTCGTGCTGCAGTCTTGTATCTGTCGATGTTGCCATTAAACGAGATATTTAATGAGCTGGCGAGTTTAACCGGTGATGTGTTGGCCAATGTATTATTGGCTATTCTGGGTGGTGTGGTCATTTCACTGGTTGCCACGCCAGTGGTTGGCTTGGCGTATTTCTCTATTAAAATAGGCACAAAACTTAAAAAATATTTAGGCAGGCTCTATATTCTTATCGAAGAGTCACTGGAAGAGGTGTTTGCTTTAGCTGAAAAACTGATGACAGGTTCATCGGACAGCCTCAAGTTGGTGGCGGTCAATGGCAATAAGTTAGGCAAAGCCAAAAATGGCACCTTGCTGCTTAAAACCGAAAATGTGGTGCAAAGTGAGCTGAAGGTCGCCAGTAAAATTCCCGATGAAGGCAAAGTGGCCAAGAATGCCAATGATAAGCCGACCCAAGAGGCTGAGAAAACGAAGTGTGATAAAGATCCTATTTCCATGGCCACTGGCGAAGAGTTATTGTCATTGCAAGATGGCCAGTTACCGGGGTTATTGCCCTTTGAGTGGACGCGCCTTTATCGCACCAGTGCGGTGGAGTCGAATCATGGCTTAGGCTTTGGTTGGTCACATAATTTATCCCATCGCCTCAGTGTTGAGGGTGACGAAATTGTGTGGCACAACAGTGAAAGCGCCCAAATTCGACTGCCTAAACCGAGCCAAGACTTACCCATAATCACCAATCGCATGGCGGGCGCGGCGGCCTTTTTTGGTGGCGAGCACAGCATCATTATTCAAAGTGAGGCCGGGCTGTATTATCACTTTGCTATGGGAGGCGATATCAATGCGGCCTCACAAGGACTGCTCACCCAAATCAGCGATAAATACGATCATCGTTTAGTGATCGGCCGTGATAAGGACAACCAAGTTGTCAGTATTACCAACGAGTCGGGACTGCGTTTTGCGCTGGTGTATGGTGATGATGAGCTGGCCCATTTAATTTCTCACGTTGAGCTGTACCATAAAAAAACCGTCCAAGACGATGAGCAATGGGTGTTTATCTGCACGCAGATCAGTTACCAATACAATGAGGCTCAGCAGCTTATCGCGGCGACGAACGTGCTGGGTGACACTGAGCGCTATCGCTATGACGAGCAACATGTTATCCAAGCGCGCACCTTGGCGGGCGGGGCTGAATTTAGTTGGCTGTGGCAAGGGGAAGGCAAGTCGGTACGCGCGGTGCGACAATGCAGTAATTTGCCAAATATCGATACCCAATATGAATGGGACGACAGCAGTAACACTGTCACCTTAACCAATCACTTGGGTCACAGCCAAGTGTACCAGCACGATGATAATGCGCGGCTGGTAAAAGAAGTCGATGCCGACGGCGGTGAATACCTTAAACGTTATGACGACAAGGGGCGCTTGGTCAGTGAAAGCGATCCCTTGGGCAATACCACTCAGTTGGTGTATAACCAGCAGGGTGAAATGACGGCTAAAATCGCCCCCAATGGCGAGCCAACCCAATTTAGTTATAAAAATGGCGAGCTGGTGAAGGTGCGCCAAGGCAAGGCGGTATGGCAATATCAACGTGACGGCCATGGCAATATTACCCGCCAGTGCGATCCCATGGGGCAAGTGACTGATTATACTTATAACGACCATGGTTTGCTTAAATCTATCCGTTATTTTGACAAGAGTGAGCACAGCTTTAGCTGGAACTTAAGTGGCGAGCTGATTGATGAAACCACGCCGCAAGGTGAGGTTATCCGCTACCGTTATGACATTTTGGGCCGCTTGCGCCGTCGTCAAGACAGTTTAGGCATTGCTGAAATGCACTATGACTTAGGCGGGCGCTTGACTAAGCAAGTGCTGCCAGGTGGCAAAGTGCGCCATTATGCCTATAACGCTTATCATAAACTCACCTCGTTTACCGATGAGCAAGGGCGCTGCACCCGCTATGAATATCAAGGGTCGTCGCATTTATTGGGCCGTAAAATCAACCCAGATGGCAGCCAAGTCAATTATGGCTATGACAATCCGTTTAACTTTTTAAGTGAAGTGGTTAACGAGCGCGGTGAGCGTTATCAGATAGAGTATTCGCCTACTGGCCATGTGAGCCGAGAGCTGAGTTTCGATGGCCGAGAATGCCTGTATCAGTACGACAAACACACCCAACTTATCGCCAAAACCGAGCGCGCTGCCAATGCTAATCATAATGTACATCACTTAGCCACCAGCGACTGCAAGCATGATCATCATGCTAATGGCGACCTAGCAGCCAGCGTACCCGTAGAGTTACGCACCGAATACGCTTACGATCCGCTGGGCAATATGACGGGCAAAACCTTAAGCGATGGCCAGCACATCGATTATCGTTATGACGAGCAGGGTCGCTTGATAGAGGCCAATGATGGTCAATGGCCGTTAGTGTATCGCTATGATTTATGTGGCCGCTTGATAGAAGAGCATCAAGGCTGGGCCAGTTTAGGTTATGGCTATGACGACATGGGCCGCATGAGCCACATGGTGCTGCCTGACGGACAGCGCATCGATTATGGCTTTAATCGCGGTTTACTGAGCGAGATTACGCTCAACGGTGCCCAACTTAGCAAACACGAATACCAAGCGACGGGTTTAGAGGTCAGCCGCCAGCAAGGGGCACTCAATAGTCGCTATTATCATGACGAGCAGGGCCGGCTTGCCGAGCACCGACTCAGCCAGCAAGGCCATGAGAAACTGCATCGACGTTATCATTACAGCGGCGCAGGCAACTTAACCAAGACTGAGGACAGTCAGCGCGGCGAGACGCAATACCAGTACGATCCCCTCGATAGATTAGTGGAGGTGCGCGGCGGCATCGATGAGCAGTTTGGCCACGATCCGGCGGGTAATTTACTGCAAGATAAGCGGGTCAACGTTAAGGGCAATCAACTACTTTTTCAAGGTGACAGCCACTTTGACTATGACGGCTTTGGTAATCTTATTGCCGAGCGGCGTGGCAAAGACAGCCAGCAAATCACACACTACAGCTATGACAGTCAGCATCGGCTCATCGAGGTACGTAAACCCGACGGCAGCCATGCTCGTTACCGTTACGATGTTTATGGCAGACGCATCAATAAAACCGTTACCGACAAACGCGGCCACAGCACCAGCACCGACTTTATCTGGCAAGGCGATAAGCTATTAACCGAGTCTGAGGTCAGCACGCGAGCCAGCAGGAAAGCACAAGCCAATGCGGGTCAAGCAGCGTATGAGCCACGCTATCAAACGTACTTGTACGAATATGGCAGTTTTAAACCGCTGGCCTTAATCACAGGTGAAGGGATTGAAAACAGCCAAGCTTATTTCTATCAGCTCGACCAACTGGGCACGCCATTAGAACTCACTAACCAACAAGGCGACATCGTCTGGTCGGTCAGTTACCAAGCTTATGGTAACGTCGCGTTGCAAACGGTCAATGAAGTCGATAACCCCTTAAGGTTTCAGGGGCAATACTATGATAATGAGACTGGCCTACACTATAATCGCCACCGTTATTACAGCCCCAACACAGGCCGATTTATCACCCCAGATCCGATAGGACTTGCAGGTGGACTGAATAACTATCAATATGTGAAGAACCCAACGGGGTGGGTGGATCCGTTAGGGCTGATGCAGTGTGAGGTTCAGTGTCCGGGGAAGAAATGGAAAAGACCAGATAAATATTTTGAAACTAGACGAGAAGCATTTAGGCAAGTCAAAAAAGATGCAGGTATACCATTGAGTGCGCAAGCTAAAGTCAAAAATGTAGAACTCACGGATGCATCAGGCATACCGATGTTAGACGAAAGTTATAAAAAAATACAGACTAGAGAATATCACTTTACAAATATATATGATGAAAAAGTTGTTATACAAGAACACAGCTTGGGTCATAGTGATTTTCCAGGTTCGGCTTCTGAAAAACCTCATTTTAATGTAAGGGAATATGATGAGATAACAGGAAACGCTCATAGAAATAGAACATTACCAAGAAAAAGTGTTGCATTACATTATGTATTTAAATAAGGGCGAAGAATGATGAGATGGATTGAAGCGACTGATCAAGATATGAAATGGTTTTATATTTTTAAATCATACGACTTTCCTAAAAAAGTATTCTTGGAATATATGGCTTTTTCGGGCAATTCATGTAAGTTGAGGTGTTTTTCTTATTTGGAAGAGCAGACTATTCCAGATAGGTGGAAAAATAAGGAGTATAATGCTGTCGGTTTTGTTGTAGATATACTGCATATTAATGAGGAGCCTTCAATAGGGGAAAAGTATACAGGCATCTGTAATATTGAAATATCTGGTGCTATACCAAATGTTAAAATAGAAATTAAAGATGATGACCAAAAAAAAATCATAATTGCGAGTGCAAAAAACATTTGTATATCTAGTATCGAGGGAATCTGTGTTGATGTTTAAGTGTACTAGATAACTAATGTTGGATTGTAGTGATGAAATTTCATCTTGTTTAGCTAAGGCTGGTTGGTCTGCTGAGCGTGCTGTAACTTTACCTGATGCATATCTGAAATATGATCTTCCAACAGCTGTTAAAAATGTTTTGATAAATCTATATGGTCTAACATTAGAAAGTAAGACTGGAATGATGCGCTATTTAAACATAAGTGAAAAGTATTTGAGTCATTTTGATGAACTTGTAGAGGAGTTTCAAGAGGATATTGGACTTGATTTACAATTCTATCCGTTGGGAGAAATGTCAGAATATGGTGGTTATTTAATGCTAGACCATAAGGCAAGGTTCTTTTTTGCTGATTCAAATCTTATATACTATGGAGAAAACATATTTGATTTTGTAGATATTGTTGTTTTAAAAAATCGCTCGGGAATAGCGATAGATTTCCCCGATTCAATCCCAAACATTGATCTTTCATATATAGAAAGTGGCTATAGAAGAACTTATTACTGCAATTCAGAGGAAGAAACAGAATGGGTTTTTCATAAGGATGAAGGGCTGGTTAAAATCTAGCTAAATAATTAAAGCACTCATAATAATGATTTCTAAGAACATAAAATTATTAAAAAAATCTGGTTGGTCAAGTGATAGAAAAGTATCTCTTCCTCAGTATTTAAGCGACAAAGATCTGCCCGAGAAGGTAAAAGCGGTTATACAAAATTTAAATGGGCTAACTATAAGATGTAATGATCAAGATTACAGTCGAAAATTTATCGTTCATCAAGCATATCTAGATGATTTTGATGATGATATAGAAGATACTGGTTTAGAATTAGACTTTTATCCAATTGGGCATATGAATGAGTATTCTGGTGTTATTGTCATAGATCAATATGGACGATTTTATCATGCTGGGGATGAATTAAGCTTTTTAGGAGATAATCTTGAAGAGTTTATTGATGCCGTTTGCTTTAATGAGCGTCGCTGTTGGTTAATTATTGGGGACAATTGTGAAACTTATTATGGATACAAGAATAAAAAAACGGGTTATAAATTTGATAAGGTGAAAGGTTGGCTAGGTAATTCAGAGTTTTTGTCTTGGAATTATGTGAAAGAAAACAATTAAGATAGTAAAATTAATGGGTAAATTATTTAAAAAAATTATCAAGACACCAGTGAATTAAATTATCAAGACACCTAAGATAGTGGATTAAGCATCGGCTCATCGAGGTACGCAAACCCGGTGGCAGCCACAGCCGTTACCGCTACGATGTGTACGGCCGCCGCATCAACAAAACCGTCACCGACAAACGCGGCCACAGCACCGACTTTATCTGGCAAGGCGATAAGCTATTAACAGAGTCTGAGGTCAGAGAAAATTATCAAGACACCCACAATTAAAGGTGGTCACAGCTACCACCTTTGACTTACCTATGAACAAGGCGACATCGTCTGGTCGGTCAGTTACCAAGCTTATGGTAACGTCGCGTTGCAAACGGTCAATGAAGTTGATAATCCGCTGCGTTTTCAAGGCCAATACTTTGACCATGAGACGGGATGACCATTCGTTGGGTAAAGAGTCTACAGGCACCGTTATTACAGCCCCAACACAGGCCGATTTATCACACCCGATCCGATAGGGCTTGCAGGCGGACTGAATAACTATCAATATGTGAAGAACCCAACGGGGTGGGTGGATCCGTTAGGGCTGATGCAGTGTGAGGTTGAGTGTCCGGGGAGTGGGAAGGGGCAAAAAGAGAAAATAGTTCCAAACAAGTTTATTACTTCTCCAACTATCATCAATACTGATGGTTTAGCTGAACAAGTATCACACTTAACTGACATGGTTCCAGGTATGAGCAATAAACAAGCTACAGCATTACTAGAAGCAGCGTTTGATCCCAGAAAGCCTGTAGAAGTTGTGCTTGGTGGAAGTCGAGTAAAAAGTTTCTTCGGTAAAGGCGAATTTAGATTAGATAGTGATTTAGATATTGGCTTCAATGTAAAGATGAAAAACAGCCAAATAGATAGAATATTAAATTCTTTCGATGAAGCTGGGGAGCTTATGTCTGAAAGAGGAATTAAAATATTTTCTGGTAATAAACCACCTAGTGGTAAAATTGATTCACCACAAGAATTCTTCCAACGTTCAGGGATACGAGATTTTCCACCTTCAAGAGCAGGAGAGCCATTTGGGCCATCTGGGTATATTTCTCTAAAGCCAGATGGCACTATTACGCTTGTTCCACCTGGAATGTAAGGAATTAGAATGAAGATAACAAACGATAATATAAATGATTTCTTTGTTAAGGTTAACGAAGTAGGGTTTGGAAAACCCATTTCTGAAGATGAATCAATTAGATATTCTTTATATGTAAGTTTTGAAAGTATCTTAGAAAGATTCTCAGAATACTTTAATGATTTTATGGAAAGAGAAGCAGATGACCCCGATCCTGACGAATATTTAAATGGAGTTTATCTAAGAATTAAAAATGCAGGATTTCCAGAGTTGAAAAAAATTTTAGATACTGATTTAGAGTTGTTTTGCCAGCTAATAACTGAAGAGCTTAGTTCAGAGTTTCTTGGCTACATATTAAAATCAGATGAAAAGCTTGAAAAAAAATCAATCTTCGTTGTTCAATCTTTAAATAGCTTAAAAGTTAATGGGCAGCAAGTATTCTGTGAGGGGATTGGTTATCAAATCAGTAGATAATCTATCGAACAAGTAAATTATCAACAAAAAAAAACCAAAAACAACCCAAAAATAACCAAGACATCCACAATTAAAGGTGGTCACAGCGACCACCTTTAGCTCCCTATCCCGCTATCAACAAAATTATCAAGACATATATGGACGCTCCCGGTTAGTCAAGGTAATACTCATCTAGCCAAGGTGTTTTTTACCTTGGTTTCTCTGTTAGCTATGGCCTCTCGTTATGTGTGTATTGACGGACTCTTTTCGCTTTAAGCGATAGTGCTGACCTTCTTGTTACAGTAAGAGGCGGGCTTAACACGTTCTCTTTTTAGAGAAAATGCGCCCCTGATGAATTCCGTACCTACACACCCAAAAATAAAATACACCCAGTCGGGTTATTTACCCTTGTCTCTAACGGGTTTATGCAGGATGAACTGAGTCTTTTGTCATCAATTTAACCACTTCTCTAAGAGGTGACTATCAAGTGCTCACTACACCCAGTCGGGCTCAGTACAGGCCCTTGTCTTGAACGAGCTTTGCTTGATAGTCGATACCGTTAACATTATCGGACGCACAATATTATCTCTGCCGTTTGGCCGATTTGTGCTTGATAACGTGTTTGTTTTTTCAATAATATCCACATCAACCTTGCCAGTTTATGTGCTGTCGCTACTGCGGTCTTATTAAAGCCTATTCGCGCTTTTAATTGGGTTATCCATTGGTTGAGTGCATCATCTTTTTTGTGTGCATGACTGACAACAGTTCTCGCCCCATGGATGAGTTGTTTCCGTAAATAGCTGTCACCACGCTTAGTAATACCATAAATCTGGCTTTTATTTCCTGAGGCATATTGCCTCGGTGTTAGCCCAAGCCAGACAGCGAGTTCTTTAGGGCCATTAAAAGCCTGGCCTTTGTCGATACAAGCTTCAAAAGCGGAGGCTATTACATGACCAATACCCGGTATGCTGAGCAGTATCTGTCCTGTTTCGGTTTGCTCTACCTTCTGTTTTATCAACTTATTGAGGTCTTTGAGTTGCTTAGTTATTTGCAAGTATTCATCATAAACTTGGTTGAGGAGATATCTGAGTAAAGGTCTCTGCTCACTGTCATTGATAATATCCCAGATGTTTTGTTCAAAAGCGGTAAAACCTTGTGGGAAAACAAAGCCAAAATCAACCAATAACCCTCGAATTTGATTGGTACAAGCGATACGCTGTTTGATTAACCGGTCTCTTATTCGGTGCATCATCAAGACCTCTTGCTGGGCCTCTGACTTAATTGGCACAAAACGAATATTAGGTCTTGAACTTGCTTCAAAGATAGCTAATGCATCGTTACTGTCATTTTTATTCCCGCGAACAAATGGGGTAACATGTTGAGCGGGTATCAACTTAACGTTATGACCAAATTGTAAACCGACACGGCCCCAATAGTGGGATGAATAACAGGCCTCCATAACCACAGTACAAGCAGGCGTGTTGCATAGCAGCTCTTTAAGCTGATTTCTGTTCAGCCGTTTGTTATAGACTTTTTTAGCATCTGCAGTCATTCCAAGTACTTGGAATACATTCTTTGCAAGATCAATCGCAATAGTGGTAACTTTCATAGTGGACGCTCCTTATGTAACTGAATGGTCAATATCAGTTTGGCGCATTGACGCCGAATTAGGGAGCGTCCATCTCATCACCCAAGATAGTGGATTAATTGGCACTTTCCGTTTATGACACAATTATGGATGTCTTGGTTATACCGTTTAGCAAAATGGTTAAGACAGTCCATAAGGCTTATGGACATATTATAACCACAAGGATATGTTAAAAATATTATGGGTGTTCACTTAGTGTAATTGCAGCGTCTATGTGACAATAACACTAAAGGCTATCAAAATTAATAGCTCACTTTTTACTTTATTCAGAGATATTGCAGGTGTTATTAAAGGAGGAGGGGGTATCTTATTTAAACTTATGGGTGATGGAATTGTTAACTATGTTCAATAAGGCTGTTAGTCTTTCACACATATAAAAAGGAAGTTTTATGAACGATATTGTTAATATTGACGTAGCTGATGGGGACCCAGAAGTTGTCATCATGGGAGATGGCAATGCTGCATCACAAATTAGTTTCCAACTAGCCCAAGATTTTTACAATGAAATTACGGGTAAATCTGAAAAATTAAAGGAGCGCGAGAATGACTCTTTTGTTCTTACATTGAGCAACATTGAGCAGCTGCATCACCGTGTATATCAATTTACTGAGCAGTACAATATTTGTTCATCAAATGAGATTTATTCAGTTAAATACGTAGATGATTCCTCAGAAAGGTATAGTTCACTCGATAGGCTAAAGCTACATGCAGAATGCAAAGGAAGTGCCGTAGAATCTATTAATATTCAATATAATCTCTTAATAATTTTGCCAAAAACTCAACGTCCTCAAGAGTACAAAAGTAGCGTAACCCTTGTCTCTAGAATTGCAAAGATTGAGGGAATTAAAGAAGAGCTTGGCCCAATGGGAAGTGACATTCCTCTATATCAATTCGAGCGAATGAAGACTGCCGTATTCTCAATTGATTATATAGATGTTGGTGTGGCCAATGCACTAATGAGCGTATTAAAAGGTTGGTATAATGGGCTCGAAAAAAATAATACTAATAATTTTTTGAAGCTTTCTAGGGAGTTGTCTCATTACTTTCCTAAATTGTTCAAATATTCATTTTTAGGACTTACAAGCTATTATTCTTACGTACTTTCTAACCATTTTGTCGTAGACGGGGCAATGGACCTGCGACCAATATGTGTATTTATTTTATCTTCACTTCTTGTTTCTTTTTTATCATATAAAACGGGCCATTTTCTTGGGCGTAAAGCAGAAGTAAGCCTAGATAGAATCTATGAACAGTCCTATATACACTTTTCTGGTGCCGACGAGAATTTTGTTAAAAATTCATCATTGAAAAATAGAAAAAATTTATATTTATTCTTGGGTTCAACGACATTAACTATAATCTTGGGTGCATGTGGTTCACTAATTGCCTCAGGCATCATCGCAGGCTAAGAAGTTCACTTACCTCCGGCAAAGCCGGAGGCTTATTTAGGTGACGCCCTAAAGAACAAAATTATCAAGACACCCAAGATAGTGGATTAAGCATCGGCTCATAGAAAATTATCAAGACATCACCCAAGATAGTGGACATAAATTACCAAGACATTCATCATTAAAGGTGGTCACAGCTACCACCTTTAACTTACCTATGAGCAAGGCGACATCGTCTAGTCGGTGAGTTACCAAGCTTACGACGACGTGGCGCTGAAAATTGTCAGTGAAGTCGATAATCCGCTGCGTTTTCAAGGCGAAAATTAATTATCAGACCCAGTGCGCCGAGATCAATCGGTAGAAGATTGGAGGTGGCCATTTTAGCACTTCCATGTGCTCCATGGCATTAATACTTCCAGTATGTCTTATGTGGTCGTGTGTGTTAGCTAAATAGTGCTGTGCACGACGAAAAATATCTATTGTAAATAGCATGAATGTCAATGATGACAATGACTGATTATTTGTGTTTTAGGTGTTTTTTTAAGCGAACGTTCTCACATTCGACCATGGTTCCGTTTAATCAATGGCTTTTGGGCTATAATGAGAGCTATAAAAATAACTATCTGATTTAACTTCGCAAATATTCAGGGGCCCAGTGTCTAAAATTCGCATTAAGCAGGAAGAATCTCTCTCAATCAAATTTATTCACCAGATGACAGTGGGGGATAATAGGCGCCTTGATCTTTACTTTTTCTTGCCTAAAGAGATGGGGATAGATTCTAATAGTCTTAACGAGGAAGAGTATTATTATTCTGCGATCACTGGGCGTCGTTCTTATTATTCAGCTGGTTTACACCTTCCTTTAGTGCAGAGTCGTTTTGCGAGTCAGAAAAAGCGTACGGTTGAGGAGTTTAGGCTCTATCTGAATCTTTTTGCTTACCAATTTGCTGTCGCTATTGAAACAGACAGCAAGGAGCTTAGCCAGATTGAAGGACCTACAGAGTTTTTTAAAGCCCTTACTGAGTTGAGTGAATTGGTTGCGCAACTTTTAAAAAAGTTTCGTCGTAATGAGCCAAGTGATCCTAAGTGGAAGTCTTATTTTGAAAATGCTGACAATTATCTCTCCTGGTTTTGTGAACAGCAATTACTTAAATTACTGTCACGAGCGCCCAGAGGCAGTGAGTATAGTGAGATGTTGGATGCTGTCGTTGCTCAGTGCCGTGCAGAGGCTCAACATCGCGACTCGAGACGATATAATTCATCACAAACTCAAGATGATCCTAATCGTATCTCTAATAAAATGCTGTTATTAAGGCGATTAATTCAGCAAGGTGTAGTGTTAAAAGATGAGATTAAGACTTTAGGTACCGGCCTTAAAAAAATGACAACGGGTTTTGCTACTGCCATGGTGATGCTTGTTGTCTCAGCGTTAATTATTAAGGCTCAAGGTGTGTTCAGTGGTTTAACGATAGCACTCGTATTAACCTTGGCGGTGATTTATGGATTTCGTGAGATTTTTAAAGAAGATATACGTAATGCATTATGGCGTATCATTCAAAAGGGACGACCCAAGTGGAGTCGAACTCTAAGGGATACGACAAGTCAAACGGCTATTGCTAGGCAGTTAGTTTGGTTAGATTTTATCAAGCCTTCTGAACTGCCTCATACTGTCTCTGATATACTACAGAGGCGTCATACTCAGAATAAACTCGATGCTGAAGTACTGCACTATGGGCTCCATACTCGCGTGACTCAAAAAGAGTTTTTAACAGGCTACACATTAATTCAAGAGCAAGTTAACTTCAGTTTAGCGCCATTTGCTCGTTATTTAGAACGGGGCAGGGCTAAAATTTATAAAGAACAAGAGGGCAAGATCAGTAATGATTCTGTTGAGCGCCGTTATCAGATTAATATGATTTTGGCGCTTAAAGATGGGAAAGAAGAGGTGCAGTATGCTAGATACAAAATCACCATGAGCCGTTCTACTATTGTGGATATTAGTCAAAGTGATCTTCCTGATGGGATCACTGTCATAGACTAATCTACAATAACCGCGTTAGTGTTTTCGTATTGCTTTTTAAATTTCCTATGTTTGCCTAGTGAATGCTTGGCAGATCATTTGTTCACCGGTTTGCTTTGCTCGTTTAAGGGCGACTTCAGCATTGCTGAAGTATTCCTCTAACGTTTGTCCTGTTTGATAAGCAGCAATACCCATACATATTCCCTCATTCAAGCCAATATCCTTTAAATTACTCATTGATTTTATTGCGAAGTGATGCGCTTCATCTGCATTTGTACTTGGTAATATTATGATTAATTTACCTAACTGCCAATGGGACATCTGATATCCAATCGGCAGATCATGTAAGATTTGAAGCTCAACTTCTTTCTGCCTATTTTCAAGTTGACTGCTATCACTCATGTGACTCAGCATGTTCTCTGCTGTAATGTCTATTAGTATTAAACTCGATGTTTCTCTATTGGTAGAAGAAAGTGACTTAAAGTAGCTTTCTAAGTCCCTAGGATTGACTAATACCGTTGTGCGGTGCGGTACCATATTACTACGCTTTAAAGGGGATTCTTTTTGAACAGCTTGTTCAAAGGTGCAAACGATATATTCAATTTCACCAGAGGTGTCAAGATACCCCTTAAGGGTTGCTTGAAGGCAGCTGCTGGTAATATGATTTTGTGAACACAGTACCTGTCCTTTCCAAGTACCCTGAAGAATGATCTGTTGCAATATTTGATGCCATTTATTGCCTAAGTCGTGATCTAAAATATCGGTTAGGCATTGAGTCGTGCCTTGTTGTATTTGAAAATGTTCCTCAAAAGCTTGATTAGTGCGCACCAGCTTACCATCGGCATGAATAAGTGCTGTTGCTACTGCGCTACCATTAAGCATATGGTTAATATAAGCATCATTTTTAGCACTATTTAGTTCGCTGACATCTTCAAAAGTGATTAATAAGTATTGTTTCGTTTTTACTGAATTATGTTGAGTTTTGATGTGAGCGGTTAATTGTGCCTGATTATCAGTTCCTGAGTTAAACTCACCTTTCCATTCACCATGTTGCAAAACATGCAGTATGATATCTGTATATTCATCATTTTCGAGGTGTAAAAGTCTTTGTAAACTGCGATCGAGCAGTTCATCTTTAGGTAAGCCTAATTGTTTAGCTGCTTTCTTGTTTGCTGAGACAACACGACTATTGTCATTGACGATGATACAACCGACATTCCGATGAAATAAGCGACTAGCGAGTTCGATACTGTATTTATGGGATCCTTGTTCTAGCCTGTAAAGGTGACTGATAAATATAAGTAAAGAGGCTAGGATGGTTAAAATCAATGCGCCTATGATAAGTATGCTTCGCCATTGATAAAAGTGTGTTGCAATTTCATTGTTAAGTATGTATGAAACAAGTAAGTATTCTCGACGAGTTTCGTATTGGGTGGTTAATTCGACCTTAAGATAGACGAATGTTGCGTTGTCTCCATGAAACTGGCCGAAGTTACTGGTTGCCATTTTTCGCCAAAGTGCGGGATAACTTTGTCTTAGGCTTCCTCCTATTGTGTCCGGCACTCTTTGTAATGAAGTACGAGATTCAGCTCCTGCATAAAGGAGCCCCTGTGTATCAAACATAAGTAGAGGAGATGGATTGCTAGAATAAGCTGGTTTTATATTTTTTAATATTTCTGACATTGAATGGTAAGTAACCAGATATCCTCTGATGCTTTGATCTGGATTTTCAAGCCAAGCGAGTTGATACATGTAAGGCTGTAGTTTGCCGTTTATTGGACTAAATTCGAGTGGCGATGTGTAGATTTCGTTGCCTCCCATATTACGTGAGGCACCGAGTAGTGCAGGGGGAAGAGGCTTATGGCCAAAGTTATCGCTGGTGGCAAATTTAAAATGTCCCTGAGGATCGAATAATGCCATATCAAGGAGTTCTGGTATATTATCTTTGATAATTTTCCAGTTTTGTTTCAACTTTTCTTCTCTTTCCGTGCTAGGGACATTGAGATAGCGTTTAAGTAATTCCGATTTAGCAAATACCTGAGTACTAAATTGCTGAAATGCCACTTTATCTGCAATTACGGTTCCAACAGTCTGAAGTTCACTGTATCTCTGAGTTGCCCAGTCTTCTTGCAGTCGACGTTCTCCTAAGGTAATGATGACATTACTGAGGAATATAACACTGAGAACTAATAGGCATATCTGAACAGCAAGCGCCAGCAAGCGCTGGTGAGACCAATGGATCCCTTGAGCTGAAATGAGAAGAGGTTGTTTTCGCGTCGGCATCTAAGTTTTAAGTTGTTTGTTTGAGCGACATATTAACACAAATTTACTATACAAACAGTGTCAGTTAAATTGATACAACCTAATGATAATTAGCATAATTATTATGCTAACTGGTTATTTTTCTGGCTCGTTTATTTTATTTTTGAGTTGTTTTTTGTTTGTTTTATGCTGTATTTAGGTTGTGTAAATGTTTATAAATATTCGTTATTCTTTAAAAGTGGATGTTTAACGAGGTAGTGAGCTTTTATCTTTTGGTTGCCACCACCATTGATATAAACTTTGTAGTACTTTGATTAACCATGACAATAACTGTTTAGTATCATCGAGTATGATGTAGAGTAGTGGTATCAATACTAAGGTTACGACAGTAGAGAACAAAATACCGAATGCGAGTGAGGTTGCCATAGGAATAACAATTTGAGCTTGTAAGCTTGTTTCTAAAAGAATAGGAATAAGTCCAACAAACGTCGTTAATGACGTTAAAATAATCGCACGGAAACGATAGCAACCAGAGTCAATAACTGCTTGTGCTATTGACATGCCTTTGGCGCGAGCTTGGTTGACAAAGTCGACTAAAATGAGCGAATCATTTACGACAACTCCAGCGAGTGCAATAATACCGCATAAGCTGAGAATATTGAGAGCTAGACCCAGAATCAAATGACCAAAGATTGCACCAATGATACCAAATGGGATCACTGCCATGATGATTAATGGTTGGCTATAAGATTTTAATGGTATGGCCATTAAGGCGTAAATGGCAAATAGTGCGAATAAGAAACCTTGTATCAAGCTAATTAATGCACTTTGTTCATCCGCACTTCCCCCATCTAAACTTGTTGAAATTTCAGGATACTGACTTTCTAAATAGGGAATAAATTGTTCCTGAATTTCAGTGACGATTTTAGAAGGCTCTATTTTATCTTTGTCTGCATTGGCGATGATCGAAATGGCTCGACGCCCGTCAACACGGGTGATTGATGAATAAGAATCACCGAGTTCAATTTCAGCGACTGCAGAAAAAGGAACAGATATACCATTTGGTGTGCGGATCATCATATTTTCAAGGTGGCCAACAGAGCGGCGTTGATCGAGAGGATAGCGAACCATGACTTTTATTTCTTCTTTATTACGCAATATCCTTTGAGCTTCGAAGCCGTAGAAGCCATAGCGAACTTGACTTGCCAGATCTGATAAGCTTAATCCTTGTGCTTCAGCTTCGGGTTTAATAGTAAGGCGGATCTCTTGGCTTCCTGATGAATCATTGTCGGAAATATCATCGATGCCTTCATAGGTTTTTAGTTTATGCTTGAGTTCTGATGAGGCCTGTGCAAGCTGTTCTAGATTATTTGAGGACAGCCTAAATGAGATATCACCGCCTGCATCATTGGTGCTGGCATCGATGCTTAATTTTTTAACCGATAGAAATTCAGGAAAAGATTCACGCCAGACACTGGCGATTTTAATACCATCGACATCACGATCTTCGCCTTTTGTTAGCTCTGCAAGGATAAAGGCAGAAGTGCGTGATTTCATATCAATAAAGCTGTGCTTAACGACTGAATATCCCATTTCGTCGGTTATTTTTTGATCCATAGAATAAAGGGCATCTTCAATATCTTTAACGACTTTTAAAGTATTTTCTTCTGAACTCCCCGTTTCCATTTCCAAATGAACTTGAATAAAATCTGAAGGTAGATCTGGAAAGAAAACCCAGCGTACTGTCCCACTCATTACAAGCGCGAGAGATAAAATAAGTCCTCCAATAAATACGGCTACAACGCTATACCTGTGTTGAATGCAAGTAGTTAAAAATTGGCGGTATTGATGATGGATAAAATGCTGAATATGATTGTTGAAATTACGTTTTAACTGGCCAAGTTTATTTGGGTTTTTCAGGTTTTTTTTGGGTTTCATATGCGCTAAATGAGCAGGTAAGATTAACTTTGATTCTACCAAAGAGAAGGCTAAACAGAGGATAACTATCATGCCAATGGATTTCCAAATGATTCCTTGAGGGCCAGAGACCATTAACATGGGTATAAAGGCGGCTATTGTTGTTAACACACCGAAGGTAGCTGGCATAGCGACTCTTTTTGCCCCTTTAATCACATTATCTAAAGAGTGACCGTGTAACTCGGTTTCAGTGTATGCACTTTCTCCTATGACAATGGCGTCATCGACGACGATGCCCAGTACTAAAATGAAGGCGAATAGGGTTAATAGATTAATCGACATAGAAAAAGGCTCAATGGGCATTAATAGCGCTGTCCCTAAAAAACACACTGGCAGTCCCATCATAACCCAGAAGGCGAGCTTAATATCGAGGAATAGCGCGAGAATGATAAACACCAAAATAGCGCCATAGAACATGTTTGATAGCATCATGTTCAATCGACCTTTGAGGTAATGGGTGAGATCTCCCCAAGTATCAATTTGTACTGTTGCAGGAAGAGTGGTGCGGCGTTGCGCGATGTAATTATTGACTTCAGCAGAAATATCCAGTGCATTTTGATCGTCAATACTGCTGACTTCTATCATCGCAGCGGGTTTACCGTTAAAGCGGGTATATTCTAGTCTTTCCTCAAAGTCATCTTTAATTGTGGCGACTTGTGGCAACATCACTCTGCTACCGTCTGGACGAGTAGACACCAGAATATTAGCAAAATCGTCCCCTGTGTATGCCTGACCTTTGGTTCGTAGTAGTATGTCCCCATCTTGTGCTCTAATTGTTCCACCAGGGAGATCGATAGAAGAATTCTGAACCGCTTGAGCTACTTGAGAAAAACTGAGACCATATTCTCTAAGTTTATCTTCAGAGACTTCAATGCCTATTTCGTAATCACGTACACCTGTGACTTTGGCTCGGGTAACAGAAGGAAGAGAGGTAATGCCTTCTCGAATACTTTTCGCTAGCTCTTTCATTTCATGTAAATCAAGATTGCCATAAACTGACACCCAAATAACATTATTTTCCGGCTTAATACGGAAGATATTAGGTTTTTCGATATTATCTGGAAAGGTGGCAATGGCATCCAATCTGAGCTTGATTTCATCTAAAATATCTTGTGCTTCAAAGTTGTCTTGTACTTCAATAGTGACTTCACCTACTCCTTCACTGGCGACTGAAGTTATCTTTTTTATGCCATCAACATCGCGAATAGACTCCTCAATTTTTATGTTTATCCCCTCTTCAATTTCTTGAGGTGCAGCGCCTGGATAAGCAACAGTTATTTGTAAGTAGTTTAATTCAAAGGATGGAAAAATTTCTTTATTAATAACAAAAAAGCTGCTGAATAATCCTCCTAAAATAAGGAAGGCCATAAGTAAATTTGCCGCAACTGTATTGTTGGCAAACCACGCCATTATTCCTTTTTGTTGTTCCATTATTGAACATCCATAGTGGCTGTATTTTGCTCTGATTTTATTTCATCTTCATTGATTTTAATGCTGTTTTCACTGACTTTACTTAAGATTGTGACTTGTTGGCCAGAGGTCATATTTGCCAGCTTTGTTAGTGAGATACGTTCACCATCTTGTAAGCTATCTTTAATGTAAACATTGTTTATATCGGTTCTAATAATATTGACCTCACGTAGTTCAATAGTATTACTGTTAGATACCACAGCGACATGACCATTATGGACAATATGACGTGGAAGTTTCACAATGCCACTGACCGTACGCCCCTTGATCACTGCGGTGACAAAACTGCCATATTTGAGAGGGAGTTGCCCTTTTTTCTTCATCTTTTTTAGGTACGGATCATTAATTTCTGCGACCAGATAGACCATACGATTTTCGGTATCTATTACCCCTTCACTGCGAACGATATTGCCTGTCCATGTCATCTCTTTTCCTGCAAGAGAGGCACTAAAGGTGACTTGAGTATCAGGTTTATCTACTGACTCCAAGTAAGCAAGGTCATTATTGGCAAGGGGTAAACGGACTTCAGCAATACGGGTATCGTAGAGCTCTCCTAAGTTAGTGCCAAGTGCGACATATTGGCCTAAATCGACATTTCTAATTTTTATAATCCCTTCAAAAGGAGCGCTAATAATTGTTCTTTCTAGGTTTCGCTGAGCACGAGCCATTGCTGCTTCAGCAAACTTTACGTTAGCTTGTTCTTTTTTTAATTGAGGTAAACGTAATCCCAGCTCTGGTGGTAGGCCTAGGTCATAACCTTTCCAATCATTTTTAGCGACCTCACCACGAGCGACTTCTTCTTCGAGCGCTGCTTTTGCTTGAGCTAAAGTTGCTTGAGCCTGACTGAGATCTGCTTCATAGTCCGATGGTTCAATGACAGCCAGCTTTTCGCCTTTTTTAACGACACCACCGGCGACAAAATTTGGAGAAATAATCAGCAACCTTCCTTTTACTTCGGTAACCAGTTGGGTTTTATTCTTAGGAGTGACGACACCATAGGAAGGAAGGTTTAAAGAGACTGTTTTTAGTTCAGCTTTAATGACATCTACGATAGGCACTAATTTTGTTTCATCTTTTTGCTCTGGCTCTTTTTTAGTGTTAATGAGAAGCCAAGCAGCAATACTGAAAAAAACCAGAATATAGAGGGGAGCTAACCTTCTGAGTATTATTGTTATCATGATTATTCTGCTCGATGTTAAAATTTTGATCTCCGGTTAACTTAACAGAGTAGAGGGGTTTGATAAAATTTTTTTACGTCTAAAATGATTTAAGTGTGTTGTTGCTAAAAAATGACCTTTATTTGGTCATTTTTTAGCAAAAAAAAGCCGCTATCAGCGGCTATTAGAAATAGAGTTAAATTTTAAGTCGATTTACTTTTTCTTTTTTTTGTTTTTTTTGCTAAAGGTCTTGTCAGTCGGTTTAACTTTGTTCTTTCCTGGTGGTTTCGCTTCCTTGTTCTTAGGCCTAAGATCTTTAATAAAACGACGCTTAAGTGGTTGGTCCAAATAACGCTCAATTTTACCCACAACGCGAATGTCATGTGCTTCGACAAGAGAAATGGCGGTGCCCTTAGCACCAGCACGACCTGTACGGCCTATGCGGTGGACATAAGTATCAGCAGACCTTGGCATATCAAAATTAATCACATGAGTGATGTTTTCGACATCGATTCCACGTGCAGCAACATCCGTCGCAAGTAATACGTTGACCTCTCCTTTGCTGAAACGACCAAGAGCTTGAAAGCGTTGTTTTTGTTCCATATCACCACGCATAAAGCTACAGGTAATGCCTGCTTTTTGGAGTAGCCCATCTAGACTTGCTACAGATTCACGAGTTTTAACGAACACGATGGCTCGCTTAGTATCTTCTTGTTGTAGAATGCTGCATAAGAGCTTAAATTTATGCTCTTTATCATCGGCAATATGGATCCATTGGTGAATTTTAGCTTTCTCACTACGAGGTGCTTCAGCTTCAACTTTTGCAGGATCTGTAAGCAGTTGATGAGAGAAACGGCCTACATCGCTGCCTTCTAATGTCGCAGAAAAAAGCATGGTTTGTTTACGGCCAACAGATTCAATTGCGATGGTTTCAACAGCAGCTGAGAAGCCCATGTCGAGCATTCTATCTGCTTCATCTATTACCAGTATTTCCACTTCTTCTGCGTTAAATAACCCTTTATCTAGATACTCCATTAAGCGACCAGGGGTTGCCACAAGAATATCAACATTACCTTTTAATGCTTCCTCCTGTGGGCCATAAGGGACTCCGCCGGTAATAATGACGGTGTTGAGATCTAACTCATAAGCCAGATGAGAGGCATACCTGTGTATTTGGCTGGCTAATTCACGGGTTGGTGTAAGAATAACGACGCGTGCTTGACCTGAAAATCGGCGTGGAAAGTCAATAATATGTTGAAGAGCTGGTAATAAGAAGCTGGCGGTTTTTCCTGTTCCTGTCGGTGCTCGTGCAAGAATATCCCGCTGATCCATGGCCAATGGGATCGCTTGTTGTTGTATAGTCGTAGGCTTAAGGTGGCCCATGGCTTTCAATGACGCTAATAATATAGGGTCAAGCAGGAAGTCTTCAAATTGCATGTGCAGCTCTCAATAAATAATAGCGCCACATTATAAAGGTTAATCGAACTAACTTAAATCATTAGTATTGAAAATATCCATTTAAAATAAAAAATCATTCAATTTGTTTTGATACGATACAACATTGTGGTTTTTTGATGTCTCCAAATTGCATGATTCCACCTTCATTGATTGAGCGTACCTTTTTAATCGCATCGTATTTCTTGGTTGTAAAATATTGAATGAGGCCATCATGGATTATTTTGTGCTATACAAAATAAGACATTTCCCATATCCATCAAAGGTTGGAATGCCGTTCATGCGGCATGAATTAAGGCGCTTGAACTCTGTCACCTCTAGATACGCTGAATTCTGCATCTTGAGGTAGTTTGAGTATTTATAGGCAGTAAATGAGTTAATATTTTAGGTAAAAATCGGTTATAAGTGTGATCATTTCTTCTGTATAACGACCGTCTAGTTTTTTAATACAAAAATTAGTTTTGGTCTGTGATTGACTGCCAATCGCGCTATGTCTGAGAGTAAATAGATGACGATGAGGGGCTTTTAAATCTGAATCGCGAATGTCAGTCAATTGTTCTATGAATAAAGTTGAGCGGTCTAGTTCTTCCTTAAAAGGCGGCATGCTTTGAGAGGGTAAAATTAAACTTGCGGTACCTGTGGGGGTTAATAGTTGAGTGATTGCCTGCAGGAGCGAGTGAAAATTCAATGTATCCGTGTGCCTTGCTTGAGCTCTAAGTCGATCATTGGATTGGGTGCCGCCTTTAAAATAAGGGGGATTGCAGATAATGTGATCGAATTTAATGCTGGTATTAGCTTGATGAGTTGCGCTAAATTCTTGAACACTGGTATGTAGCAGATTAAATCTACTCTGCCATTTAGATGCGTTGAAATTTTGACTGCATGCGTTGACAGCAATACCGTCAAGTTCAATCGAAGTGAGGTCGGCTTCACTTCGCTGCGCCGCCATCAAACTGAGCAAGCCGCTGCCCGCACCTATGTCTAAAATATGTTTAGCTTGTGTCAATGGTGCCCATGCGCCAAGTAGTACTGCGTCAGTACTAACGGGCATACCGCAACCGTGATCGTTAATATGAAATTGTTTAAAGGTAAAGGCCATCAGGAAGATTTTTACAGATTTACATTAATGCGATGATACGTTAAAAAATCGACTACTGCGAATCAAAGAGATGTATTTTGGAGCAGTGGATTGGGTTGTTAGTTTATTGTTTACTTTTATTGTTTATTTTGAGGTTTTTGGTTTTCTTTTGAGGGTCATTGTTTTTGTTTGTGGCTTGTTTGTTTTCTTGAAGTGTTAATATGTGGTCTTTATGATACCTGGACTTGTAAGTTGGCGTCAAATTTGGTAATAGTATGCGCCCTTAACCCGTATTTATACAGGTTTTAAAGGAGGTCGCTCAGTTTTACACAATCTAAACATGCGTGTTTTGTATTTTTGTTTGTAAACTCGACAAATCTCGACTGAATTGACCACGGACCAGTGTAAACATATGTTTACACTTTGATTTACTCTGAATAATACATACCTAATTAATGTTCAGTGTGATGGCTTGAGAATGATAAAAATAAAGATGGGGTAAAAAGTGCAAAAAACACAAATGACGATCACTGACACTTTGGGCTTAGGTTTTATGACCTTCGCGTTTTTTTTAGGTGCGGGTAATTTAATTTTTCCACCACTTGCAGGTTTCTTGTCTGGTGAGAATATGAGTCTGGCCATGATTGGCTTTTTAATCACTGCGGTAACTTTACCCTTGATAACCTTAATTGCTGTCGCCAAGGCAAATGGTAAGATCATGGGATTACTGCCGCCATTAGCTGCGACTATTTTCGCTATTGCTATCTACATTGTTATTGGTCCAGCTTTTGCGGCGCCTCGTGCAGGACTGGTGGCTTATGAGATGGGATTAAAACCTTTTCTAGCCGACAGTAATTCGACCTTTATGCTGGCGGGGATAGCGCTTAATATTTCTCAATTACTTTATTCATTAATCTTCTTTGGTGTAGCGATGTTATTGGCACTCTATCCTGGTAAATTACTTGATTACGTAGGTAAAGTATTAACACCTATCATGTTGTCACTGTTGGTTGTGCTTGCTGCATCGGTGTTTATGGTTCCGGCGACAGAAGTCGGCCAAGCGGTAGGCGATTATCAAGCAAGTCCATTAACTAAAGGTATTTTAGAAGGTTACAATACCATGGATACGTTAGCGTCACTTATCTTTGGGATGTTGATCATCGATGTCTTACGCCGCAAAGGGGTGAGTGATAGTAAAGAGCAAACTAAATATTTAATCCGAGCAGCCTTTGTTGCTGCAGCAGGACTAGCATTTGTTTATATTTCTCTTTTCTACTTAGGGGCTACAGCAGGTGATATTGCGATTGGTGCTGATAATGGCGGGGTGATTTTAACTAATTATGTGAATCGTGAATTTGGTGAGTTTGGACAGTTCTTATTAGCGGCTGTGGTCACTCTAGCTTGTTTAACAACCGTTATTGGTTTGGTTACGGCTTGTTCTGAGTTTTTCAATGAGCTTATTCCTAGTTTGTCGTATCGTGCATTTGTCATCATTATCAGCCTTATTTGTGGGATCGTTGCCAATGTCGGTTTAGCGGAATTGATCAGCATTAGTGTGCCTGTTCTCTATACCATTTATCCTGTTGCAATGGCACTTGTTGCGGTGACTTTCTTAACGAAAAAATTCTCAATGCCTGAATTTTCTCATCGTATCGTGTTAAGTGTCGCATTGGTGTTTGGTGTGATTGATGGACTAAAGGCGGCCGGGTTCGATATGGGCCTGATTGACTTTATGCCTTTACACAATGAAGGAATGGCATGGTTGTTACCAACGGGTTTAACCATCGTGGTTTGCTTATTGGTTAAAAAACCAAATTCTGATCCATTATTGAGTTCTTAGATAATCATTTTTCATTAAGTTGATATAAGATAAGGCGTAGTCTCGTTGAGACTGCGCTTTTTTTTATCATTTTTAAGGGGTCCTTGTTTGACCGAATTTAACCCGATTAAGCCAACAGAAGCATACTTGTCTGATCCTCTGATTGATATTTTTCTTGATGAGCTTTGGTCTAACCGAGGATTAAGTAAAAATACACTGAGTGCTTACAGAACCGATATTTGTCATTTCGAGCGCTGGGCCTTAGGTGCAGGATTTTCACTTGTTGATGTCACACAAACGCTAATTAGAGAGTATTTAGATACGCGTTTTACTCAAGGTTTTGCGCGTACCAGTAGCGCACGTTTAGTGAGTAGTTTAAGGCGTTTTTATGGTTTTCTATTGGTGCATAAACGGATCGATATTGATCCTATCGCGCAAATTAAATCACCAAAACTTGCACGTAAATTGCCAGATTCACTCAGTGAAGCAGATGTTGATAATCTGCTGAATGAGCCAAACCTTGACTCGCCAATAGAATGTCGTGATAAAGCAATGTTAGAGCTTCTTTATGCTACAGGCTTACGCGTGACTGAATTGGTGAGTTTGACTATGGAACAACTAAGTTTGCGTCAGGGGTTAGTCAGGGTTGTTGGTAAAGGCGATAAAGAACGATTGGTGCCTTTAGGTGAGCTTGCTGTCGCTGAGGTTGAGCATTACTTAGTCGCTGCCAGAGGTGAGTTACTAAAGCAAAAAATGAGTGATGTGCTTTTCCCCTCTAACCGTGGAAAAATGATGACCAGACAAACCTTCTGGCATCGAATTAAGCTGTATGCTCTGAGGGCAGGGATTAACACTGACCTTTCGCCTCATACTTTAAGGCATGCTTTCGCGACGCATCTGCTAAATCACGGTGCCGACTTGCGTGTGGTGCAATTATTGTTAGGTCATAGCGATCTCTCTACTACGCAAATATACACTCATGTAGCTAAAGCTAGATTGAGCCAATTACACAGTGAGCATCACCCAAGGGGGTAGTATTGGTGTTTTAGGCAACATTTGACGGTTTTGCTTACAGTTTATATTTGCTTTAATTGCATTGAAACTGTAAGTTTTCAATAGAAACTGAGGTCTACTGTTTTATGACGACTGAACTCACAATATATTGACCTAGATAAAAACAGGATTACCAATGACGTTTACCCGAGTATGCTCTCTGATTTTTGCCGTAGTGATAACGCCTTTTACTTTGGCTGCACCCAACACACAGGCAGATAGCAACACTGTTTTAAAACAAAAACTGGCAGATACCTTAAGTGTTGAGGTTCACTCGTTGCAAGAGTCACCGATCTCAGGCTTATACCAAGCGTTAACTGACCGTGGTGTGCTATATATATCAAAAGATGGCAGCAAGATTATCCACGGTAACATATATGATATAAACAAGGGCATGAAGAATTTAACCGAGGCTGCTATGGCAGGTCCCCGACTTGATATGATGAAGCCTCTTGAAAGTAATATGTTGGTTTATAAAGCAAAAAAAGAAAAGCATGTGGTGACCATATTTACGGATATTAGCTGTGGATATTGCCGTAAGTTGCATAACCAAATGTCTGAATACAATGATTTAGGTATAACCGTACGTTATTTAGCTTTCCCACGTCGTGGCATCCCCTCAGCGAATGCTGATGAGATGGAAGCGGTATGGTGTGCAGATGATCCTCTTAAAGCCATGACTGAAGCGAAAGGTGGAAAGACCGTTAAACATAATAAGTGTGACGCGAAAATTGCAGAGCAGTATAATTTAGGCCAAAGTTTTGGTGTTAACGGCACGCCAGCAATTATCTTAGAAGATGGCAGTATGATCCCTGGCTACCAGCCACCAGCTGAACTGCTAAAGGCACTTGAATCGGTTAACTAGTATGCTTTTTCACCCGTATTGAATAGCCAAAAGCCAGTAGTTTATCGCTACTGGCTTTATTCATTCAATCGTAAGCTGAACTTACGCTAATTAATTCCTACCCCCCAATCTTCTGTAATAAACAATGATTGAATCAAATATAATCTGACATAAGGCTGTAAATACGTGATCCATAAGATTGTTCGCCGAGACAAAGTTGATGACAGCTACCTCCCCAATACCCTTTCACCACTATTAAGGCAGATTTATGCGAGCCGTGGCAGTTCTGTGGAGGATTGTGAGTTAACGCTAAGCCGATTACTTAAGCCTGATACGATGAAGGGATTGCCTAAAGCGGCCGAAATCATTGCTGATGCTATTAAGGAGCAACGTTCAATCCTTATTATGGGAGATTTTGATGCTGATGGTGCTACATCGACTTGTGTATGTA
The DNA here is from genome assembly GCF_013248905.1 of Shewanella sp. VB17. Lineage (NCBI taxonomy): Bacteria > Pseudomonadati > Pseudomonadota > Gammaproteobacteria > Alteromonadales > Shewanellaceae > Shewanella > Shewanella sp. VB17. The sequence continues at coordinate 4,103,419 of NZ_JABRVS010000001.1, read as the reverse complement.
TGTTAGCGCTTAAGATGATGGGAGCGAATAGAGTCGATTATTTGATCCCCAACAGATTCGATTTTGGTTACGGGTTAAGCCCTGAAATTGTCGCCGTTGCACACAGTAAAGGTGCAGAGCTGTTGATCACTGTCGATAACGGTATTTCTTCGATAGAAGGGGTTGCAGCAGCGAAGAGATTAGGCATGCAAGTGGTGATAACAGATCATCACTTGCCAGGTAAAACCACACCAGAGGCCGATGCTATCGTCAATCCTAATCAGTTTGATTGTACTTTTGCAAGTAAATCAATAGCAGGTGTCGGTGTCGCTTTCTATTTGATGACAGCATTAAGAGCCGAAATGAGATCTCGTCACTGGTATCAAGAACAAGGGTTAATTGAACCTAATTTAGGTGGGTTATTAGATATTGTGGCGCTGGGCACCGTGGCTGATGTGGTTGCTTTAGACAGTAATAATCGAATTTTAGTTGAAGCGGGGTTACAACGTGTCAGAGCTGGTCGATGTCGTCCGGGGATCACCGCATTATTGGAAGTTGCCAAACGAAACCCTGCTCGTATCGTCGCATCTGATTTTGGTTTTGCTGTAGGCCCCAGACTCAATGCTGCTGGTCGGCTTGATGAGATGGCGTTAGGTGTCGAAACTCTATTGTGTGATGACATGGTGACAGCAAGACGTATGGCAGCAGAGCTTGATGGTCTGAATGCTGAACGTCGTGATCTTGAAGCCGATATGCAGCAGGAGGCATTAAAAAGCTTAGAGTCATTGTCACTTAATGAAGATCAACTTCCATGGGGGATCGCTTTGTTTAAAGAGGACTGGCATCAAGGTGTGATCGGCATTTTGGCTTCACGAATAAAGGATAGATATCATAGACCTGTTATTGCCTTTGCCGATGCGGGAAATGGTGAAATAAAAGGTTCTGCTCGCTCAATCAAAGGCTTGCATATGCGAGATTTACTTGAGTTGATTAATAGCAGACATCCTGGAATGATACTCAAATTTGGTGGTCATGCCATGGCGGCAGGGCTCTCATTACTGAGTAAAGATTTCTACGCGTTTGAACAAGCTTACGATGCTGGGGTAAGAGAATTATTACAATCTGAGCAGTTAACTGGACAACTGACAACAGATGGTGAACTACGCCCTGATGAAATGAATTTATCGATGGCATGGGAGCTTCGAAATGCAGGCCCCTGGGGGCAAGAGTTTCCAGAGCCTCTTTTTGATGGTTACTTTAAGGTTATTCAGCAGCGTATCGTAGGTGAAAAGCATTTAAAGCTGGTTTTAGAGACGCATTGTGGTCAAACCATGCTAGATGCTATCGCGTTCAATGTCGATTTGACCATTTGGCCAGATGCGAGTATTCAGTATGTTAGAGTGGTTTATAAACTTGATGTGAATGAATTTAGAGGGAAGCAAACGTTGCAGTTGATGGTTGACCAGATTGAGGCAATGTAAGAGGGGCGTCATTGTTTAACGATATAAATGCTGTTGATTGACAGTGACCTTGATAATAGCTTATCAAGGTCACTTTATTTCGCTTATTGTGAAGAGAGGTAAACTTTACTTTTTCCAGTAATTATTTGCTGCTGATACTGTTTGAAAATTAATGGCAATAACGTGAGATGAAGCGATCAAATTATCTGCATTCTCAGCATAATCCGGTCGCATTTTTTCTCTTACTTTATCAGATGGTTGAGTGTATTTAACGCCCATTCTCGACAGCTTTATTGCAAGTTCATATCCTGCCTGAGGAGTTTCTGTTATTAAACTGTTTAACCATAAATCACTCATTGTTGTTCCCTCTTTTCTAATATTCTTTTGCCAAAGGAGATAGCGTAGCTATTGCGTCTTGCTTGTAAAAGTGGATCTTGAGATGGTATAAGCCCTTGAGATAATACCATTGGATCATAATTAATCGTATCACATTGGCCATTTTTTTCTGAGCTTAGCGAAATAACCTTGAGTGTTGCAGCTGTTATCTTTGTATGTTCACCCACCCATTCAATGGCAGCATTATCGACCTCATCATCAGGGTTCGCTACAGTGATCACCATATCCCAGCTTACGCCGTGTGTATTGACATTATTTTGCATATTCTCATAAAAGAAATCCGCTTTAGGCTCTAATACGACTAACTGTTTTCTTGTTGGGATAAATGACCACCTTACTGCCGTTTTTTTACCATTTTGATCCACTAAGTAGAAGCTATTAATACTGTTAAATGTACTGCCTTCATATGGGATTAATTTTTTTTCTTTTTTGGCGTTATGTGCGCTGAAGCGCTGAAGATCGGTATTTTTAGCTTTAAATGCTTTTACTGCAGCAGAGCCTTGAGTTTTCGCGAACATTAAATTAGCAAAATCCTCTGGTGTCGATACAGGAAAAAAGTCTAAAGTATTCATCGACATATTATTTACCCCGTCTGAGGTATTAATCGATAATCCCATACCGTACTCAGCGGCTTTATTATCAGGAGCATGATTATTGCCTCCTTTATGTGATAAACGCCCAATGACTGCCGCTTCTTTTAAAAACAATAAATTTGTTGTATAACGCTGCATTGCTTTAGGGTTAGGTATTAATTCACCTTCAAAGCAAAATCCCTTGGTGTGATTACGACGCTTCCCTTCAGTGACACCAAATTTTTTTTCGAATGATGTAACCATATTTTCAGCATTTTGATGAATATTTGTGGCAAAACTGCTTGTGACAAATAAACTAAAACTCAAACCAACGATTGCTTTTATCATAACATTTTCTCCATTCAGTGATTAATGAACATAAAGGTTAGTAAGCTAACTATTAGTGCAAATACTATATGTTTGCTGATTATTGTCAAGTCGTCATTGTATTTTAGGTGATAAAAGATCAGAATTACTCATAACGAAGATTATGGAGTGACATCTTGTCTACTGTTAAATTAGATAATCAGCTTTGCTTTGCACTGTATTCGGCATCCAGCCGCTTAACGAGTATTTACCGATCTTTATTGGCCCCTATCGATCTCACTTATACTCAATTTCTAGTGTTGCTAGCACTCGGAGAAGAAGATAATTTATCGATTACTTTTCTGTCTAAAAAACTGGGGTTAACTAAAGCAACCATGAGTCCACTATTGAAACGACTGGAATATAAACAGTTAATTAAAAGGCAGGTGGTGCAGAATAATGAGCGACAAAAAAATATACAACTAACAGAAATGGGTCAAGAACTGGTAGAAAAAAGTGAATATATTACTCAACAAGCATTTTGTGCGACAGGATTGTCAAAGGAACAAGTCACAGAGGTTATTTCTTTATGTCGGCAGATACTGCCTTGAATATTTATTGGCAGGGATTAGCGGTGAGTATCGTTGGTTAATTTCTTTGCGGGGAGCAGGAGCCTCTGTTAAAAATTTTTTGGCTAAATAGAAAATAAATACAGTGTCGATAATATCACCGACACATACTGGTTTCGCTTAGTGCCCACATGAATACGATTGAGTGACATGTGGGCAATTTATGTTTAGCGATGATTGCTCAGTAATACTATTTGGTCATTTGCGATAGTAGATCTGGATTCTTGATCAGATTCCTTACCCCATGAGCGTGATCTTCATTAAAGACATTCCCTTGGCACCATTTTCCGACTGTCTCAATATTCACTTTAGCGACTTTAGGGCGTACGCTCCATGTCGCCAAGAAAGGAGAAGCAACTTCGTCGAAATCAGGACCCGTTGTTGAACCTTCATATTGAATGGGGGTACCTGTATTACTGGGGATATTGAATGCCTGATGTTTACCATTTTTTACACCGTGTTTTGTCAATTCGGCAAAATCTAATGCGTTCTTATCATTAACGACAACATAAACCTGAGTCTCGACGCGCAACTGAGGATTGTTAATCTTGTCACTTAGGCAAGCGCCTAGTGTAGGGCCTGGTGCGACTTGAATACTTGAGTAAACATAGTGTACTTCTATGGTGTCACCAGCTGACAGTCCACCATGTTTGCTAGGACACATTTGTTCGTTCAGTGGGGTTAATTCTTTTGCAGTTAGCTGACCTGAAAATTTGTAGCCACTTTGATACCCGAGACCATCTCCATTACCTGCATATTTAGTAAATTCGCCGCCTTTATGTTCGGCGTTTTTATGAAAATGAATATTACAGAGGTTCATTGCTGAAGAAGCCGGTGCAGGACTTGAAATTGTGCTGTTACTTCCTGTGTTTGAATCAATATCACGAGGTGACTGTGGGCCAAAACCTTGGTCTTTCGTGTGTGCTGCAAGTGCATCACGTTCATGGATGATGACTTCATCAGAAACGGGAGTATCAGAGCTATGCTCTGTTGCACTTGCATGAATAGGTGCAAGTGATACCGTGATGAGGGCAGCTAATAGTGTTGTTTTCATTGTTTACCTTCTAAATGTTGGTTGAAAATGAGCTTGTTTAGTCTTAGATTTAATTGAGCATTGAGTTTGTAACAGCGACAAACTCTGGATATCGTTTTCAATAATACGTAAACATTATAGGGTGATTTTTAATTATTTTCTGTCCACTTAATAAGGGTAACGCCAGTTGCTCCTGTATAGCAAGGGCTCCATAAAGGATATACCATGATTTACAGTTTATGTATTAACGATGGAATACATTCGTTTTTTTCTTGTATGATTAATTGTTATTTTTAATGCTTTATTTGATTATAGTGCTTCAGCTCTAATGGACTTTCTTGCTCAGCAAGGAACATCACTCTGGTGTCAATTCTCCTTCATCTGGGCCCCAGTTAAGTTTAAAATTATATTTATCTTCTAAACGATGGGCTTCAGGTGTGTCTTTCATTTTTCTAAAATTCCAATATTGTTGCATGACATCTGCAAATAAATCAGGGTGCTGCTTGGTGACGCATATGGAATTTTTAAGTCGTAAGAGTACATAACGTTTGATCGTAAATGGTGGTTTTTGATGTTGAGCAAGCCCTGTTTCGGCTCGAGCTTGAAAGTCCAACATGTAAGCTGCACGTTGGGAAATAAACATATTTACCATATTTATAGGCTGATTGATGGCAAATACTTCGTTGCTTTTTTTAATCAGGCTTTGAAAAAAAAGCTTGCTTTCTTCGGGGACCAAAATATTTTCACCTGTTAATTCGGTGTTTAAATCTATCATTTCTCTAGGTGCTATATCGAGGTTTTGATAAAGGACGATAATGCTTTCAACGGTATTACCTGTACAGCGGTAATGTTTGAGTAATCCGTATTTATTGATCATGAATTGTGCAGTGCTAAATACTTCTAACTTACCTTGTACAGCCATTTTGAAAAGGCGGCTAGGTGGGTAAAATGTTCTATTTTGATTCGGAGCATCTTCAGGATTGGCTAAATCCCAAAGCTCAACAGAGAGGCCTGGTCGTCCCGGCCTAGCTAATGCTGGTTCATATTGAAAAGGAGGAAAGTGAACTAAAAAAGTGTTGATTTTGTCTGTTTGAGCGAAAGCAAGGTTAGCCCAACCGATAAGCATACTAACGATGATCCAAACAGAGAGTATGATGAATCGTCTAACTAGATGAGCACAATAATAAGACATAGGTTTTCTTGTTAAATTGATATAGTTGGATTGTTTCTAGTTTAGTTGAGCGGGTGTTGTATGGCAAAACGCAACATCAAGTATGGTGCTGCTAATGGTTGTTTGGTGATATATTTTGCAGTCTATCTGGTGTCAACTCATCTTCATCAGGGCCCCAGTTAAGTTTAAAATCATATTTATCTTCTAAACGATGGGCTTCAGGTGTGTCTTTCATTTTTCTAAAGTTCCAATATTGTTGCATGACATCAGCAAATAAATCAGGGCGCTGCTTGGTGACACATACGGAGGTTTTGAGTTGTATTAATACGTAGCGCTTGATAGCAAATAGTGATGCTTTATCTTGTTTTAAACTCACTTCGGCGCGTTCTTGAAAATCCAGCATGTAAGGATAACGCTGAGCCATGAACATTTTGGCCATATTCCTCGGTTGGATCATGGTAACAACTTGGTTGCCTTGTGGGATGAGACTTTGAAAAAACAGCTTGCTTTCTTGAGGCAGTAAAATACTCTTACCGATCAGTTCGCTTTTTAAATTTTTTATTTCTATAGGTTCTAGATTGAGGTTTTGATATAGCACTGGAATTATTTGAAGTACGTTGCCCGTGCAACGGTAATGTTTGAGTAAGTCATACCTTTTAATGATGAATTGTACAGGAGAAAATACCTCTAGTTCACCTTGTGATGCCATTTTTGAAATACGACTTGGGGGGTAGTATTGTCGGTTTTGACGATGAGCATCTTGCGGGTTGGCTAGATCCCACAATTCAACAGTGAGCCCCAGCTTCTTTTCAGCTAATGTTGGATCGTACTGGAAAGGCGGAAAGTGGACCAAAATAGTGCTGTACTTGTCAGTTTGCGCGCAAGCAATATTAATCCAACCGATAGACACACTAACGATGATGCAAGCATAGAGTATGGTGAATCGTCTAACTAGGCGAGCACAACAATAAGACATAAGCTTTCTTGTTAAATTGGTATAGTTGGGTTGTTTTTAGTTTAGTTGAGCGAGCGTTGTATGGCAAAACGTAACATAGTGTATGACGCTGCTAATGCTTGTTTGTTGACATATTTTGCGGTCACTTTGTTGTCAACTCTCCTTCATCTGGCTTAAGCATCTCTAGGCAGGCCTTTTTCGATACTGCGGATCACACGCTGGGTTTTTCGATTGGGTGAGTCGGGTGTTTTTGAGAGTTTGAGTTGCTGTTGTGCAATGGCCCAGTCAATATGCTCAATGACCATATCGTCGACTTCGTGGTTTAGATTTACTGAGCTTTTTTTGCTTTCCAAGGCAGCAATGATACTTGTAGATGCAGGGGCATTACCTAGGGCAACGGCTATGTTTCTCAGCCAGCGTTTATGACCAATACGGCGGATTGGACTGCCTTCAGTGATCTTAAGAAATTCAGCTTCACTCCAGTTAAATAAGGTCAGTAACTCAGGGTGTTTAAGTGGGTCTCTAGTGTGAAAGTCATGTTCAAGTGTGAGAGGAGCTTGGCTGTTTATCGGGCAAACAAGTTGGCAGTCATCACAACCATAAATTCGATTACCCATCAGTGAACGAAATTCCTCTGGGATAGCGCCTTGTAGCTCTATCGTCAGGTAAGAGATACAGCGCCTACCATCCACAATATAGGGTTCGACGATGGCGTTAGTCGGGCATGACTTAATGCAGGCAACACAGGTATTACACCCTTGACTGACAGGAATATCGACTGGCAGAGGGAGATCAATCAGCAACTCGCCTAAAAAAAACCAACTCCCTGCCTCTTGATTAAGCAATAAACTGTGTTTACCTGTCCAGCCTAGCCCTGCTTTTTCGGCTAATGGCCGTTCTAAAATAGGCGCTGAGTCAACAAAGGGACGAAAGCTTGGTTTGCCTACTCCTAAGCGGTTCAGTTCACTTTCAATCATCAGCCCCAGCTTTTTAAGACGATGGCGAATGATTTTATGGTAATCACGACCTCCAGCATAGCGGGATATATAGGCGAGATTAGGATCTTTTAAGTTAGTAGCAAAACCTGCTTGAGGCGGCAAGTAGTCCATACGGGCAGATATCACTCGTAGGGTGTTGGCGTGGAGCTCATGAGGACGAGCACGCATCATGCCGTGACTTTCCATATACCGCATATCACCATGATAGTCATTATCTAACCACTGCTGAAGTTTGGGCTCTTCTTTGGTTAAATCAGTATCACAAATACCGACTTGAGCAAAGCCGAGTTCTTTGCCCCACAGCTTAATATTCATCGTTAGTTCGGCTAACTGCTTTGTTGTGAGTGAGTCGAAATGTGAATGAGTAGATATGGAGTCAGACATAAATAAGGCAAGATTTAAGGAATACCTAAGCATGATAGCAGGAATTTATCTGTTTTCTAAATACTGTATTTTATTCATGTAAACTATCCTTTGGTGTTAATGATCTTTTTGACTTCGCTGTTAGTGAAGTGACTGATTTAGATAGTACATAAATTGCTGTTGAATTGATGATTTTTAATGATTTATGACAGAATCAGATCTATTTGTATATTTGTTTGCATTTCATTATAGAGGGAGGTATAACAGCATATTTTATCTATTTACCTACAGGGACGACTGTCGTGAGAATTTTATTGACTGGTGCATTACTGCTCGCTTGTGGCTCAGCGAGTGCTGAGTCTAATTTAGAACAATCCGGCGACATTCTTCATGCCCTAATCCCGTTAGCGGCTTTAGGCACTAGCTTAATTTATGAAGAGGGTTATGAGGGGAGTTGGCAACTGATTAAAACAACGGTTGTTTCGCGTATTGCGGTTGAAGGGCTCAAATATGTTACCGATAAAGAGCGCCCAGATGGCTCTGGCTCGGACTCTTTTCCATCTGGGCACACTGCAGATAGCTTTGCTGCAGCAACGTTTGTCCAGCAAAGGTATGGATGGGAGTGGGCTATTCCAGCCTATATCGGTGCCGCTTTTGTTGGTTATACCCGAGTTGAGAGTGATAAGCATTATGTCGAAGATGTATTAGCAGGTGCTGCAATCGGTATATTATCTGGCCTGTATTTTACTGAACCCTATAAAGGTATTACAATTTCACCGATAGTGGGAAATGGTAATTACGGCCTTTATGTCAGCGGTACTTTTTAGTTGTCATTGTCATTAATTTTAGAGAACAAATCATGATTGATATCTCTCCAGAGTATAAAATTCGCGTTGAGCAAGTGTCGTTTAATGTGTGTAGTGTTGTTGTGCCAATGGATAAGCTCCCTGAGAATTTACTCGAAGCCTACGCAAACTTGTGTAATGAATTACTAGAAGACGGTGATGATAAATTTACCAAGGGGTGGGATGCACTACCCAGTAGTGCTAAAGCTCTGTTGCCACAAGCTGACTTTCATGGTTTTTATATTGCTAATGCTTGGCTGCAATTGAGCCGTGTTGCTCAGGATATTTCAGATATGGCTGATAGTGATGAGGCCGTTTCTGAACAGGAATACAGTGGGATTTTTACTCGTATTTCTGATGAGTCATTAAAAGAAAGTTCAAAGAAGTTAAAAAAATCACGCACTAACCGAGCTTTGCTTAATAGTATGCGGGCGGTGATCGACGGTAAGTAATTGGTTGAATAATACTTTCAATTTTTTTGTAGGTTTATTGTTCTAGCTTGTTATTTGGTTTATTGACAGTTGGCGTTATCTTATCAGTCAGCTGTAGGTATCTGCATCTTGCACTTAAATACCATATATAGAATATAAACTACACCCTATGGATAATCCTTATGCTGTTATCACCATTATAATTTTTGAACTGAGCTAGGTAAGTCTGACAGATGAAAAATATAAAAAGTGGTCAGACATTGCAGCAGTCAACCACTGAGTTATAACCGCAACAGCACCTAACCAAATCAGTAAGTGTAGTGATCAATTTGTCGCTAGAATTCAGTTAAAAAATCACATTTTGCTATGGATGTAGAGATACTGAATGATTCAGTCACACGATGATTTATAAACGTATTTAAGAAGATTGATTAAGCTGAGTAATGCTTACTTACTTTTATTATTTAGATGGTGCCGGCACCAAGAGTCGAACTCGGGACCTACTGATTACAAGTCAGTTGCTCTACCAACTGAGCTATGCCGGCTTATGTTAAGTAAAAGCTAGTGAGTCATCTATTTTGTTGACTCTAGTCGTTTTATCAACTTGCTATTACTGTTTAATATTGGTGCCCGAACCCGGAATCGAACCAGGGACACGAGGATTTTCAATCCTCTGCTCTACCGACTGAGCTATTCGGGCAACTAAGCTAAGTGTTAGCCATCTACTCTAAACGATATACACTCAGTTTATTAACAACCAGTGCCGTTTAAAGTGCGCGTATAATATAGTGGTGTGATTTTTCCTGCAACATCTTTTTGTCATTTATTGACTGTTCGGTTAGTTAGTGCTCAAAAACTAACAATTTTTGTCTTATTTGATTGTAAAAATTGAGTGACTAAACCGCTTGTGATTTCAGTGATGAGAATCAGAGAAGGCGGTGATCCTTGGGGGGTGATATCGTGCCGATTTTACCGAAACGATTGAGTTTGCATTAAAAGATTATGATATGAAGAAGGATCTTGGCCTTACTGCTATTCATGTTAAATTGGATTTAGTGGTCGAAGGAATTAAAAAATAAAGCACATTTTAGTGTGCAATCCATTAAAGAGTGATGACAAACAATTATTGGGCAGCTAACCAGAAGGTTAGCTGCCCAAGATCACTTCTAAGCATTGGTTTAGCCACTCATTGAATCACGAGTTTTCTATGTAATAACTGTTCGACCCTAGACACTATATCAATCGCTTAAATTCTATTTTTTTAAGATGAACTTACTCATCGTCTTTTTGAGGGACGTAACCTTCAATCTCTACGTCTTTGCCTTCGAATAGAAAATTGATCATTTGAGTTTCAAGAAAACCTCTATCTTCGACATTCATCATGCTGAGTTTTTTTTCATTAATGAGCATGGTTTGCTTAGCTTGCCATAACCCCCAAGCTTCTTTACTGATGTTATCAAAAATACGTTTTCCAAGAGGGCCTGGATACAGTTGAAATCCAAGTCCTTCGGACTCTTTTTTCAGGTAGATACAATTTACAGTGCGAGCCATCATTATTCCTTATTTAATACTGAGCCTAAACTTGCCAAAATGCGCTCTGTTGCCGCAGCAAGGCCAACTTTAGGAGGGTTGGATAAGTTATACCAGACTGATGACTTATCTTCCATTATTTGCTTATCATCCCAGCTATCAAGATTGATGAGTACGGGGGTGATATCGAGATGAAAATGGCTGAAGGTGTGCCTAAATCCAGGTAATGATTCTTCTTGTGAAATCTTGATACCCTTTATTTGCATATATTCATCGAGATCTTGACGACTTGAAAATTCTGGGAAGCACCATAGTCCTCCCCAAATACCAGTTGGTGGACGTTTTTCAAGGATGACTTGTTTATTTTTCACTAAAACCAACATCCAAGCATTTTTCTCTGGGGTGATTTTCTTTGGTTTCTTTCCAGGAAATTCATTTTGACGACCAATCAATTGAGCTTCACAGTCTATTGCTACTGGGCATTGTTCACAAGCAGGCTTTGAACGGGTGCAAATTGTTGCCCCCATATCCATCATTGCTTGATTATATTTTTGTACGTCTTGGATGGGAGTTAACTTATCAGTTAATTCCCATAGCTGGTTTTCAACCACTTTCTGTCCTGGCCAACCTCCAATAGCGCTATGGCGTGCTAATACACGTTTAACATTGCCATCGAGTATTGAGTAGGGGTGCCCTAATGAGAGTGACAATACAGCGCCAGCGGTAGAGCGGCCAATACCAGGTAGCGCGAGTACATTGTCAAAATCGATAGGAAATAGCCCTTGAAAATCCTTGTTGATTATTTGGGCTGATTTATGCAAATTCCTTGCTCGAGCGTAATAACCAAGTCCTGTCCAGTAGTGAAGCACTTCATCTTGTGGTGCATGAGCTAATGCTTCAATACTGGGAAACCTTTCCATAAATTTTATATAGTAAGGGATGACAGTACTAACTTGGGTTTGCTGTAGCATAATTTCTGAGACCCAGACTTTATAAGGTGTCTTTGCTTGCTGCCAAGGAAGTTGCTTTCGACCAAATTTGTCATACCAAGTAATAATCCGTGATGAGAAAGAGGCAGTGCTTACTTTTAAGGATTCAGTTGATGTCATATTAAGAGTCGTTAACGCTAGATAATTTTTATGGGCGAAGTCTATCCATCATGGGACATAGAGACAAGCTATGTTTGGTTATCAGGACTAGGATATTCGCACTAGTGTAGAAAATTGGTATACTTCACCGACTAATTCTCAAGCTATTTGAGATCTAGGGCTTGCACTGTTCGTTGAACTTTGGATAATGCTCTATTTTTCTATTTACCATGCCAAGCAAGATAGAGGGCGACAATGAGCGATGTAACAACGGCCGAGTTTAATGAAGAAGGTAAGTACCTTCGTAAAGTCAGAAGCTTTGTTTTGAGAGAAGGCCGCTTAACTAAAGGGCAGGCCACGGCAATTGAGCAACAATGGCCATCAATGGGCCTTGATTATTCTTCTGAGCCACTTGATCTGGTCAAGGTTTTTGGTCGAGAAGCTGATACGGTATTAGAAATAGGCTTTGGCATGGGCGCATCTCTTGTGGAAATGGCTAAAGCGTCACCTGAACTGAATTTTATTGGCATTGAAGTCCATAAGCCAGGCGTTGGTTCGTGTTTAAGTATTGCAGCTGAAGCTGGAGTGACTAATTTACGTGTCTTTCATCATGATGCTGTTGAAGTATTAGAGAACAGTATTTTTCTTGGAACGCTTGCTCGTGTACAGCTTTTCTTTCCTGATCCTTGGCATAAAGCTCGTCATCATAAGCGTCGTATTGTTCAGCCTGATTTTGTACAAACTATCCGTAATGCGTTGCAAATCGGTGGCGTTTTTCATCTTGCTACAGATTGGGAAAATTACAGTGAACACATGCTTGAAGTGTTAAATGAGGCATCAGGTTATAAAAATCAATCTATAACAGGCGATGTTATAGCACGCCCAGCTCATCGTCCCTTGACTAAGTTCGAGGCTCGAGGACACAGACTGGGCCACGGAGTTTGGGACATTATGTTCGAACGTACTGTTTAACTGAGTTAAAAATCATGTTAGACATCATTTATATTTAAGGTGGGAATTACCATGGCAACACGTACTAGACGTTTACGTAAGAAATTACGCGTTGATGAGTTTCAAGAGTTTGGTTTTGATATGAGCTGGACATTTAATCATTCGGTGAGTGAAGCGCAAATAGACACTCTTGTTGATCAGTTTATCGATAAAGTGATTGAACCACGTGCTTTAGGCTTCCATGGAGGTGGTCATAAAGAGTGGGAAGGCATTATCGCGACGCAAGAGATCGGTAAATGTTCTGAAGAAGACCGTATTGCTGTTATTGACTTTTGGAAAGGGCAAGATGTGTCAGATCTGGTTGTTAGTGAGTTATACGATATTTGGTGGAGTTAATGCTTGAACAAGCATTGTTAGATGAGGTGATTGAAAAAGTTAGACCTTTGATTGGACAAGGCAAGGTTGCCGATTATATACCCGCACTGGCAAATGTTAATCCTAATAAATTGGGAATAGCTGTCACCACAAATGATGGTGTAACTATAGGCGCGGGGGATCACCTTGAGCCTTTTTCAATTCAAAGTATCTCAAAAGTTTTTAGTCTGACGTTAGCGCTAACATTATATGATGAGCAGGAGATCTGGTCCCGGGTGGGTAAAGAACCTTCTGGTCAATCGTTCAATTCTTTAGTTCAGGTAGAGTTAGAAAGAGGGGTACCAAGAAACCCTTTTATTAACGCTGGTGCTTTAGTTATCGCCGATTTACTGCAATCAAGATTAGGCGCACCTAAACATAGAATGCTTGAGATTGTGCGTGAAATAAGTGATAACTCTAAACTAGTGTACGATAAGGTCGTTGCGGCGTCAGAATACGATCACAGTGCAAGAAATGCTGCGATTGCATATTTAATGAAATCATTTGGTAACTTTAATAATGATGTGGATACAGTATTGCAAAGCTATTTTCATTACTGTGCTATGCGTATGAGCTGTGCCGATCTCTCAAAAGCCATGTTATATCTAGCAAATAGAGGTAAAACGTTAGCAGGATCCCAGTTAATATCGCCAGTTCAAACACGTCAAATGAATGCGTTACTTGCAACCTCTGGACTTTATGATGGTGCTGGAGAGTTTGCTTATCGAGTCGGAATGCCGGGCAAAAGTGGAGTGGGTGGCGGTATTATTGCTGTGATCCCTGGGGATATGTCTGTTTGCGTCTGGTCACCAGAGTTAGATTTAAATGGTAATTCACTTGCGGGGACTGCCGCATTGGAAGAATTTTGCCAACGAATTGGCCGCTCTATCTTCTAGTTACGTTTATGTGTTTTTATATTAGTTAATTAGCGAATAACTGGTTTTATTCACTAAATAAAATAGCGCTTAGAAAGTGAAAAACTTTGATATACTTACTACTAAATAATAAGCACACAAACCAAGTCTACACATTAGGTCATGCATCTGTCTCTACTACGTCCAAACCACCTCAAGATGCAGAATTATGTATGTTGAGAAGTGGACGAGTTAAAGGCATAAAATTGCTGGGCTAGTTATTCTCATTAAGCCCTACTTGGCTATGATAAGTATTAAATAGTGTGGTAAACACCTTAAGGTAATTTACATGTTAGAACTATTGGAACCCATCGCCATTTTCACTCATGTTGCTCGTGCGGGTAGTTTCAGTGCCGCAGCAAGAAAATTGGGGATTTCAAAGTCCAAGGTGAGCACTCAAGTTGCAGATCTAGAACATAAATTGGGTGTTCAACTTATTCAACGTACCACTAGAAGTCTGAGTTTAACCGAAGCTGGACAGCTACTTTATACTCAGGGTGAAGAATTACTTAGGGATGCTGAACAAGCGGTGGCTAGTGTTCATAATCTTAATGATGCGACTCGTGGGGTATTAAAGGTTGGGATCTCACAATCATTTGGTACTATGCATATTATCCCTGCTTTACCCGAATTTATGGCGACTCACCCAGAGTTAGAATTGCAAGTGAGCTTATTGGATCATAAAGTTGATGTGGTCAGTGAAGGTTTAGATTTGTTATTGACAATGTCTGAACAGCTACCTTTAGGTATGGTTGCTCGTCCACTAATGAAATGTCAGTTTCTGTTATTGGCTTCTCCTGATTATATAGATAAGCATGGTAAACCGGATCGTCCTGAGCAGCTAGTCGATCATAATTGCTTAGTGTATCAGGGCGAATGGCATGAACACAGTGTGTGGCAATTTAAACAGGGTGATGATTTCTGTGAAATAGGTGTTTCAGGGAATTTTAGAGTTGATAATGCGCCAGCATTAAAGTCTGCTGCTGTCAGTGGTTTAGGCATCGTTTACCTTGCTAGTTATTTACTTGAAGATGAATTAGCTAAAGGGACCCTAGTACCGCTATTACAAGATTGGCAACTCACGCATAATCTCCCGCTACAAGCTGTTTACCCCAGAAGAAAGCACCTAGCACCTAAGGTCAGCTCATTTATTGACTTTATAAAGGGACATATAGGCTCACCTCCTTATTGGGATGCTCCTTATGAAGGGGTTTATCCTAAAGGAAAATAGAAATACTGATTGGTATCAACTTTTGATTTAATGATAATTCAAAAGTTGATACTGACATTAAATAATTCAAACATTATTAGTGGCAACATTACCATTCTTAGTTCCCCCCAGATGTTGTCGGGGGATCTCTTTAGAAGGTATTTATCACTGCTTACTAACGCTGCAATGATATCCAGTGATTAACTTGCTCTTCGAGTATATCCAATGGCAAAGGACCATTTTTCAATATAATGGTATGGAATTGTCTGATATCAAACTTGCTTCCCAACGCTTTTTTAGCCTTTTCTCTAAGGGCTAATATTTTTAGCATGCCTATTTTATAAGCCGTTGCCTGCGCAGGCATGACAACATGTCTTTCTACCATTTTTACGGCGTCAGATTTTGCATTGGGGGTATTTTGAACATAATAGTCAATCGACTCTTCACGGGTCCATTTTTTGACATGTATTCCTGTATCGACCACTAAACGGCATGCTCGCCATAGCTCCATCGCGAGTCGACCAAAATCAGAATAAGGATTTGAGTAGAAGCCCATTTCTTTAGGAAAATATTCACTGTAAAGCCCCCAACCTTCAATGTAGGCAGTATAATTACCAAACTTACGGAATTTAGGTATACTATTAAGCTCTTGGGCGATAGATATTTGCATATGATGACCAGGTATACCTTCATGATAGGCTAATGCTTCCATTTGGTATGTCGGCATGGCTTTCACGTCATATAGGTTGGCGTAATACGTACCTGGCCTGCTGCCATCGGGTGATGGTTGCTCGTAGAATGCCTTGCTGGCAGATTTTTCTCTAAATGCTTCGACACGCTTAACTATCATAGGGGCTTTAGCTTTTAGATTAAATACTTCATCAAGACGTGATGACATGCTATCGATAATTTCGACAGCATCATGTAAATAGGCATTACGACCTTGATTGGTCGCAGAGTAATAAAACTGCTTATCTTCGCGCATAAATGCAAAGAAAGCTTGCAGATCTCCTTTAAAGCCAACTTTTCTCATGATCTCGCGCATCTCTTGATGAATACGGTTAACTTCAGTTAAGCCAAGTTCATGAATTTGTTCAGCGGTTATATTAGTGGTTGTGGTGCGGGCAAGGATGTGATTGTAAAATTGCTCTCCTTGGGGGAGTTTCCAGACGCCATCGAGATTATCAGCTTTAGTTTCAAGTTGCTTGAGAAAGCCGATAAGTTGATTATAAGCAGGCTTTACTTGAGTTAATAAAGCTTGTTTAGCTTTGTCTAATAGGGCGTCTTTTTGGTTATCGTTTACGTCTAAGCGATTTATTTTACCTTTGATATCAGACCATAGCGCGCTATCTTCACTTGCATCAAAAGGTGCGCCTGTAATGATGTTTTTACTGCCAACAATCACGAGTGGGAATACAAACTTAGGAGCAATAATGTCTTTCTTGGCTCGAATGTCTAAATTATGTTCAAGCTGTTCAAGGTATCGAGGGATCCCATTTAAGCGACTGATATAGGCGTTAGCATCTTCGATGCTGTTGACTTGATGTTGGTTAATCAAAAATGAGGCTAGCATAGAGTGCCCGCCATCCATTTGATTGACGGGGTAGTCGTGATAGCGCCACTTGTAGTCAGTAATATTGTTTTCTAAGCTCTGTTTGAATAAGTGATAGCTCAAACTGGTTTGTTTATCCAACTTGCTAGAATCAATCTGTGTAAGTTGTTTAAGGTGGCGCCTAGTTCGGGCTAGATCTTGTGCATCGGCATCTTCGTCTTGTTCGTCCCATTTACCGTAATCTGTCTTGATACCCAGAATAGTTTGATATATGGGGCTTGCCATTACATCTTCCATGAACATGGCTTCAAAAAGGGCATTTGCTTTTTCAGACTCATTGATCACTGTTTTTTCTATTACAGGGTCTGAAGTTAATGACGATGGCGGTTCAGGGGATGTTGTGCACCCACTGATAAATGTTGTTAATGCTAAGGCTATTAAGCTGATTTTAGTTGTTATTTGCATGATTAATTAGTCTTATTTTTTAGAATTAATATAAAGTAACAGCCAATCTTAAAGACAATCATCGTTAATATTTTGATTTAAATGTTAGGAAATATTTCTAACAACCTAAATTCGATAGCCTATTTCTTGAAAATAAACGTTAGCAAAATTGAGCAAGCAGTTCATTAACAAACAGTTTTCCCTTCGTCGTTAATTCCCAAAATTCGCTATTCTCAGTGATGAGGTGTTTTTCTTTTGCGGCGCTAATCCCAGAACTTAACACGTCTCTTGAAAGGCCTGTTCTTTGCTCAAATTCACTTTTTGGTATAGGTGACATAAGCCTGAATCTATTCATTAAATACTCAAGAGCGCGATCTGCTGCTATCACTTCTGTGGTCTCAAAGTTGTGATCATCTGCTGCAAGATAGCCTTTTGGATGCTTAATTTTGACGGTTCTCAATATTTTATTATCATCGAGTAATGTTATTTTTCCATGTGCACCGCAACCTATGCCTAAGTAGTCACCAAACTGCCAGTAGTTGATGTTATGTTGGCATTGAAAGCCTGGTTTAGCGTAGGCGGATATCTCGTACTGTTCGTAGCCTAAGTCTGCTAATCTTTGTTGACCTTGCTCGTATATTTTCCAAAGTGCTTCATCATCGGGAAGTTGAGGCGGTCTTGAATGAAATAATGTATTTTGTTCAATTGTCAGCTGATACCAAGAAAGGTGAGGTGGATTAAGTCCTACAGCTGTTTCTATATCAGCCATTGCTTCATCAAAGCTTTGATTCGGTAATCCATGCATTAGATCTAGATTGAAACTCTTATAACCAGCACTAAGCGCCTTTTTTGCGGCTACTTTGGCTTCATTCTCATCATGGATCCTGCCAAGTAGATTCAGTTTGTCACTGGAAAAACTCTGAACCCCGATGGATAAGCGGGTGACACCAGCCTGATAGTAAGCTGCAAAATCATCATGCTCTAAAGTACCGGGATTGGCTTCCATGGTGATCTCTATGTCATCTTTAAATGGAATAACCTGAGAGACATGGGTTAATAATCTTTTTATTTGTGAGGCGTGAAAAAGAGAGGGTGTTCCACCACCGATGAATATTGAATGTAATTTTCGTCCTTGAACATATTGTAAATCATGACTCAAATCGGCAATCAGTGCATTGATGTATTCTTGCTGGGGTAATTCACCATTTTGACCGTGAGAATTAAAATCACAATAAGGGCATTTCTGCACGCACCAAGGAATATGAACATACAAACTTAGAGGAGGTAATGTGAGCATTAATTATCTCTCTTATTGGAGGATATATAGCAAAGGGCATTTCTAGCCACATAAACCGAAGGAATATGAACATACAAACTTAGAGGAGGTAATGTGAGCATTAAATTAATATACCCTGTTTTTGCATTTGGCGAATTAACATCTTCATTGCTTTTCCTCTATGGCTAAGACGATTTTTTTCATCACTGTTGATCTCTGCAGCGGTACAAGTGTGATCATTTGGAATAAAAATAGGATCATAACCATGGCCATTTTCTCCTTTGGCCTCTAAGCCTATGTGACCTTCCCATGCTGCTTGACTGATAATTGGGGTGGGATCTTTGGCGTGGCGCATATAGACCAAAACACACTGAAATCTTGCTGTACGGCCGCTAGCGTTATCTTTTAATGCATTGAGTAACTTGATGTAATTGTCTGTCTCAGCTGCATTTTGACCTGCGTAACGGGCCGAATAGATCCCTGGAGCACCAGCTAAAATATCGACTTCTAATCCTGAGTCATCTGCAATGGCGGCCATCCCCGTGACTTGGGCTGCGTGGCGTGCTTTGATGATGGCATTTTCAACGAAGGTGGTGCCTGTTTCTGCTACCTCTATAACGTTAAACTGACTCTGTGGGAAGACTTCAATCCCATATGGAGTGAAAATCTCTGTGAATTCTTTTAGTTTGCCTTTATTGCCACTGGCGAGTACGAACTTATCCATGAGTTGCCTTAAATTGAAGAGATTCATTTTTGGCGCAATGATAACTAAGGCTGAGAGGAAACGATAGTAGAGATTGTAGAGAATTGAATAAGGTTGAACGGACGCTGCTTACTCGCAAAGCACAGCGTCTTTACCACATTTTATTCAACGTAAAATTTTTGTTTAAATTTCAGTTGAGTATTCAATTTTTTGCCATATTTGATAGCCACTTGAAAATTCACTTCTTGATCATCGCGGTAAGGGACTTCAGCGACATAATAAATAGCTCTGCCTTCTCTGATCTCTCTAAACTTGAGATCAATACGTGCGTCTAATAAATTATTGGCAATACCTGAAATCTCGACAGCGACAGGAGGATGATCAGCTTGACTGGTGTCGAGTACTGAAATATTGATGATCCCACTATAGCTACTGCGTTTAATACCATATGAGTTGGCGATACTTGGCGTCAAAAAAGTACTGCTTAAAGCAACGTAATGGATATCAAAATTGCCTATTTTCTGTTTTTGTTCTGCAAAAACATTGCTAACGAAAGAAAGGCTTAAAATGAGTGTTGATAATATGATTTTTAACATGGCTGAGCTCCTTTGAACATTTTATTGTTATCCCTAAAATACGCCATAGGTATTGTAGATGTATGCTGAGGCATTGTTGGGAATCATAGGTTGACTCTAAGACAGAGCAGCAAATTACTTTGCTGCTCTATGGTTGATTTTTAATTAAACACTGGCCCAAAAAGGCACGTATTGGGCTAGTAAAATGTTAATGAAGTTAAGAATGACCATCATGATTAATAAGGACAGATCCAACCCGCCCATTGATGGTAGCATGCGTCGAATGGGTGACAGCAGTGGTTCAGTTAGCTGACCCATAACCATTTCTATTGGGTTATGACCTTGGCTTACCCAGCTTAATATGGCTCTAATGATAAGCATCCAAAAAAGCAGTACACCGGCTTGCTTAAATACTGACACAATAGCAATCAAAAGAATGGTTGGGATATTGATTGCCGCACCGGCAATAAGGCTCAAAGTAACAAATTTAGTGGTTACCACCAGTAGTGCCAACAAAACAGATGATGTGTCAAAAGCACCGATAGAGGGCAGAACTCTGCGCATAGGTGCAAGTATAGGATGAGTGGCTTTGGTTATGAATTGACTAAAAGGGTTGTAAAAGTCCGCTTTTGCTAATTGCAGCCATATGCGTAAAATGACCACCATTAGGTACAAATCAAAAAAGGTACTGACTAAAAAACTTAATGCATTCATCTGAAGTCTCTACTTTATCATTTCAATGTGAAGGTTGATTAATATTGTTTTGCCATGTCTTGTGCTCGCATGACACAGTCGTTCATTGCTTGCTTAACTAACCCTCTTATATCACCAGATTCAAGGGCTGATATGGCTTGAGCTGTGGTTCCTCCTTTAGAAGTCACATTTTCTCGTAATTGAGATACGCTAAGCTCAGGGTTTTGGATGACCATTTGCGCCGCTCCCAATGCGGCTTGCTGTACCAGTTGTCGAGCTTTAAACTCATCGATACCTGAGTTTTTAGCGGCACCTAACATCGCTTCCATAAACAGGAAAAAATACGCAGGAGAGCTACCTGCGAGGGCGATAACTTGATTGAGTTCATCTTCAGTATTGACCCAAAGAACTTCACCACCACTTAGCATTAATTGCTCTGCAGTTTTCTTTTCTTCTTGTGAGACATTTTCATCTGCGAATAATCCAGTCATTCCAACGCCTATTTGGGTTGGCGTATTAGGCATGGCACGGATAAGCTTTACTTTCTGATCAAAGTAATCACTATACCTTTTCGCAGTGATCCCTGCAGCAATAGTGATGATTAACTTATGTGTTAAATCTAGCACACTTAACTGTTCACACACAGCCTGCATAAAGTGAGGTTTAACACTCAAAATGATCACATCAGCATCCTTAGCTGCTGTCAGATTATCTTGAGAGACCCTAATATTAAGATCGTGTTTCAAGGCATCTAATTTTTCAATGCTGGGATTCGTTGCATGGATGAATGATGGTGTGTAACCACTTTTTACCAAACCACTTATCATGCTGCGTGTCATATTACCTGCGCCGATAAAACACAACTTTTTTTCAACCATATTTCTTCTCTTGTTTAGCCTTAAGCAGCTTTGTTGTTGGGGCAAATGTGTCTTGAGCTTATATTATAATGTGTGGGCTAAAATCGATAAAACAAGCAAGCTTGTATTGCGCCCAAAAGATTATAAGTGAAATTACTCAAATATGAAGCGGAACACGTTGACCAAATATGGCACTGCCTATTCGAACCATTGTAGAACCATGTGCTACAGCTTGTTCAAGATCATTACTCATTCCCATCGATAGGGTATCAACGTCGGGATAGACCTGCTGTAATTGCAAGTATAAATGATGTAATTGTTTGAACTCAGCTTGCTGCTGGGTTACCTCTGATGTTGCGGTAGGTATTGCCATTAATCCGCGTAATGTAAGGTTTGGTAGCAAATTGATAACTTCAGCTAAAGCGAGCATATCATCTGCAGTCACTCCTGACTTGCTTGGTTCTTTACTGATATTAATTTGAATACACACATTTAGTGGTACTAAGCCATTGGGCCTTTGGTCGTTTAAACGTAGGGCAATCTTATCTCGACTCAATGTGTGCATCCAGTCGAACAAGCTTGCGACGATCTTTGTTTTATTTGATTGTAAAGGGCCGATAAAGTGCCACACAATGTTAGGGCAAGAAGATTTCAAAGCAGTCACTTTAGCTTCACCTTCCTGAACATAGTTTTCACCAAAATGTCTCTGCCCGGCAATATAGGCCGCTATAATGTCTGTATGAGGTTTGGTTTTACTCACTGCGAGCAGTTGAATGTCATCAGCATGTCTTGATGAAGATTGTGCTGCTTGGGCGATTCGATATTGGGCGTTAATTAGTCTATCTGCTATTGTTGTCATCATGTAATCATTTTGATTGAATAGGTGTACCATATTATGGAAATCACAGAGTTACTTGCTTTTAGTGTAAAGCACAATGCATCAGATCTGCATCTTTCTGCAGGTGTTGCCCCTATGATACGTGTTGATGGTGAAGTCAGGAAGATCAATTTACCTGCTTTAGATCATCAAGGCGTTCATGGATTAGTCTATGACATCATGAATGATAAACAGCGTAAAGATTTTGAAGAGCATTTAGAGATTGATTTCTCATTTGAAGTTCCCAACCTTGCTCGTTTTCGTGTTAATGCTTATAACCAGTCTCGGGGTGCCGCAGCGGTATTTCGTACTATTCCAAGCGACATTTTGAGCCTTGAACAACTTGGTGCTCCTGAAATTTTTAAGCAAATATCGGAATTTCCACGTGGTCTTGTGCTGGTTACTGGACCGACAGGATCTGGAAAAAGTACCACTCTTGCGGCTATGGTTGATTATATTAATGAGAGTCGCCACGAACACATTCTTACTATCGAAGATCCGATAGAATTCGTACATCAAACTAAACAGTGTCTGATTAATCAGCGAGAAGTGCATCGCCATACTCATAGTTTTAATGCTGCATTGCGCAGTGCACTTCGTGAAGATCCTGATGTGATTTTGGTGGGGGAGATGCGTGATTTAGAAACGATACGCTTAGCGATGACAGCCGCTGAGACCGGTCATTTAGTGTTTGGTACCCTACACACCACATCAGCAGCTAAAACCATTGATCGTGTGGTTGATGTCTTTCCTGAGGGAGAAAAAGGCATGGTACGGACTATGCTATCAGAGTCTCTGCAGGCCGTTATTTCGCAAACTTTGATAAAAAAAATCGGTGGTGGTCGTGTTGCAGCCCATGAAATTATGATGGGAACACCAGCCATTCGAAATCTAATTCGAGAGGATAAAGTGGCGCAGATGTACTCCGCCATTCAAACGGGAATGGCTCATGGGATGCAAACATTAGATCAATGTCTGCAAAATTTAGTTAACCGTGGCCAGATCTCAAAAGAAGATGCACAACATAAGAGTTCTAATAAACAAACTACGTTTTAATACACATGAGTATTATAAGGTTTAGCTATGGATGTTTGTCCTTTTTTAAAAATAATGGTGGAACGCAAAGCGTCAGATCTATTTGTGACCGCAGGTTTCCCACCCAGCGCTAAAATAGATGGTGAGTTAAGACCGTTAGGTGAAGACTCTTTTACGGTAGCGCAATCACTAGCGTTTGTTGAGTCGTTAATGACCGATGTGCAAAAGGAGGAGTTTCACAATACACGTGAGTGTAACTTTGCATTTGCGACTAAAGAGTTAGGCCGTTTTCGTGTGAGCGCATTTTGGCAACGAGAAGCACCGGGATGTGTTATGCGTCGAATTGAAACGACTATCCCTGATACGGACGATCTAAAACTTCCACCTATTTTGAAAGATTTAGTCATGAGTAAACGTGGGCTAATTATCATGGTTGGAGGAACGGGGACAGGTAAATCAACATCATTGGCCTCTTTAGTGGGTTACCGTAATGCAAATTCTCGGGGGCATATTCTTACTATTGAAGATCCGGTTGAATTTGTTCATGACCACCGTAAGAGTATCATTACTCAACGTGAGGTCGGTGTGGATACAGAATCGTTTGATGCCGCACTTAAGAGCTCGCTGCGTCAAGCACCAGATGTTATCTTAATTGGTGAGATCCGTACTCAAGAAACAATGGAGTTTGCGCTTGCATTTGCTGAAACGGGTCATTTATGTATGGCAACATTGCACGCTAATAATGCGAATCAGGCATTAGATCGCATAATGAATTTGGTTCCTCAAACTAAACATCAACAGCTGCTGTTTGATCTTTCGTTAAATTTAAGAGGGATTGTGGCTCAGCAATTGGTGCCGACTATCGATGGCACAGGGCGACGAGCAGCGATTGAAATTCTAATTAATACACCTAGGATAAGCAGCCTTATTGCTAAAAATGAGCTTCACTCGCTTAAAGAGACCATGTCAAAGTCAAATGAACAGGGCATGCAAACTTTCGATCAAGCATTATTGTATCTTTATGTCGAAGGCGAGATCAGTTACGCAGATGCTTTACATCATGCAGACTCTGCAAATGATCTCCGTTTGATGATCAAGTTACAAAGTAAGGAGACGGGGGGAGAAGGCTTTATGGAAGGAGTAACGTTGGATCTAGATTAATCTAAGTGCTGCTATCAATGTATTAGGTTAAGTGATCCAATGTGTTATTGCTAGCGTATAGAGCCTGTAAATAATTTTGTGTAACTACCTTTCAATCAGTACCCTGTGGTTCAATGGGAGAAGGCAAAGTCATGTCGGCACAATTACTGTGAGCCACGACTGGGAGTCGTTACCTAGGAGCCATTTATTGACTATTTTTCACTTCACGATATGCTTAAATTTTGCATATTGAAGTGACATGAGGATTAAGGTTAGCACACGTAAAAATGTGGTTGTTGACACACTTACAAGCCACTTTTATCCTCTTTTTAGTCATCATACATATTGAATCGTGTCTTAGGTCTATTTTTTGTCATTAATGACTTAATATATCGCTAATAATTATGTTTTAATCGCAGTAATTGCATCAAATTCAAAGAGGCTAACTTGGCTAAATATTTAGGTTTATCAAAAGACATTGCGCACACGAAACGAGGTAAAACTGGTGTTGTTCTGATTAATTTAGGGACTCCTGATGCACCAACAACGTTATCAGTAAGGCGATATCTTGCTGAGTTTTTATCTGACCCTAGAGTGATTGAAATACCTAAGTTAGTATGGATGTTAATTTTACATGGTATTATTTTACGTATTAGACCCGCTAAATCAGCTGAGTTATATAAGCAAGTATGGACAGAAAAAGGTTCGCCTTTGATGGCGATAACGCGTCAACAAACAAAAAAGTTAGCTAGCTACTTTAAAGAAAATGGTACAGATCAAGATGTCGAACAAGATATATCAGTCGATTTTTGTATGCGCTATGGCAATCCGTCAGTATCTGATACGTTAAAGCGTATGCATAATGAAGGGATAGATAAAATCGTAGTACTGCCTCTTTATCCCCAGTATGCAGCACCGACTACAGGATCTGTATTTGATGCTATTGCAAAGGAGTTAACGAGTTGGCGTTATTTGCCATCATTGCATTTTATCAATACATACCATGATCATCCTGATTTTATTCATGCATTAGTTACCTCGATAAAGCATGATTTTGAGGTTAATGGTCAACCCCAAAAACTAGTATTGTCATATCACGGTATGCCTGAGCGCAACTTGCATCTTGGCGATCCTTATTATTGTTTCTGTATGACGACAACGAAATTGGTTGTAGAGCAGCTAGGGTTAACAAAAGACCAATATATTGCTACTTTTCAATCTCGATTTGGTAAAGCTAAGTGGTTGAGCCCCTATACTGATGAGACTATGGGGAAGCTACCGGGACAAGACATAAAAGACATTGCTGTTGTGTGCCCAGCATTTAGTGCTGATTGCTTAGAAACATTAGAAGAAATTGCCGAAGAGAATCGATTAATTTTCGAAGGTGCTGGTGGTGAGAAATATCGTTATATTCCAGCATTGAATGATACAGATCTTCATATAAAAATGATGGCTAATCTTGTTAAGCCTTACTTATAAGTAGATGTGCATTAAGTATGGACATGTAAAATGGGAGTTGTGGCTCCCTTTTTATTCAATATAGTAGGTTAAGATAAATATAAACTTTCGAAATAGCTTTCTATGATTAATACTGCAGACATAGCATCAATTTGCCCTTTACTTAGGGCTTTATAGCCGCCGATTTCAAACAGTCTAGCCTTCGCATCAGCTGTCGTTAGGCGCTCATCTTGTGTTGCTACTTTTACGCCGAATCTGCCACTGAGTCTGTTAGCAAATTTCTTCGCTCTTTTGGTCATTTCTTGTTCCGTTCCATCCATATTTAATGGCAGTCCTACGACGACTAAATCAGGTTTCCACTCTTCAATTAATAAGCCTATTTCTTCCCACTTAGGGATCCCATCAATGGCTTTTATCGATTGCAACGGATTGGCGCTGCCAGTGAGTGATTGTCCGATAGCAATGCCTATACTTTTGGTACCATAATCGAAACCTAACACCGTTTGTGCACTCATAAATGACTTCTTAATAATTAATAAAATATACGGCTATGGGCAAATTATGCATGCCCGCTTTGATGAGAAAGTTGCCAGATATCGAAGCCCAGTGACTCTGTGGCTTGCTGCCATCGATGAGCAAAATGAGTATCGAACAACAATTCTTTTGTTGCAGGGATAGAAAGCCAAGTGTTATTCCCTAATTCTTGTTCTAGTTGCCCTCTGGTCCAGCCTGCGTAGCCAAGGGCAACAATAAAGTGCTTTGGTGCGACGTGACTCCCTAGTGCTGTTAGTACATCTCTTGATGTTGTCAGCATAATGTCATCAGTTAAGGTTTGGCTATTATTGAAATTAGCTTGTGGTGTGTGTAATACAAAGCCTCTTTCTGGATTTACCGGGCCGCCGATGAGCACGGTGGAGCCTAGTGAAGTCACTAAATGGGGTTCTTCGTTCAGCTCCATTTGCTTTAAAATTTCGTTAACATCTATGCCGATAGGTTTGTTAATCATTATCCCCATCGCCCCTTTTTCGTTATGTTCGCAAAGATAGATCACCGAGCGTTCAAAAAAGGTATCTTGAAGAGAAGGCATAGCGATTAATAAATGGTTCTGTAGACTGTCCATTGTTAACTCCGCAAAAGGGAATGCAATTAGCAATAAATTAACTGCCAGCTAATTTTACCTGATAATTAAGTTTTTCAAGTATGGTTTTAATCTGTTCTCTATTATCTGTTTGAACTTCGATATTAAACGCTTTAACGGTACCACCACAACCACATTGTTTTTTTAGGTTTTGAGCTAACGTTTTGAGTTCTTTATTATTTAACCCCAAACCTTTTATGATAGAGACGCCTTTTCCTTTTCGACCTTTGCTGTCTCTATGGATCCTGACAATACCATCACTTAATGGCATTTCTTCAGTTTCCTTTTCAGGAGTCATTCTGCCAACATCTGTACTATAGACCAGTGTCACATTTGTATCTTTTATCATGAGAGAGTCACTAATTTAGCGATAATAGGACGAGTTTAACAAAAATGATGAAACTTGTGGGAGTCCATCTGTAATTTTATAAATAAAAAAGACCACCTGCTTGTGAGCTCATTGAGTCATAATGCGACTTTACAGTGTCGAATTCTTAGTCATTATTTGGCTTTTTAGTAACATGATCCTGATTAAGTTTGAGTAACACCTATGATGAGAAGAATGATCGTGATAAACGCACAAGGGATAATGAATTTATGAAGTTTTGCCAATGCGGTAGAGCATGCTGTCAATACAAATCCGAAAGATGCAGCACCGTAACTATGACTTTCTCCTTGGGCTACAGTGAAGAGTAACCAGGCTAAAACGAGTATCGGTAAAATGAAAAAACTAATGTGGCCTAGGTTATCTTTGTTTGAACGGCTGATTGTTTGTGTGGTGATATCTGCTGGAGCAAACTTAAAAACTGCAGTAGCAATCAAAACAGCAGCAATAAACCAAAGCATATCAAAGTCCCTAATTATTAGATGATAACAGTTATCATTACAGTTTTTTGAGTATCATGCGTATTTTGTGAAAGGTCAAGCTGAATGAAACCTGTTTTATCAATAAAATTGAGTTGTCGAACTTAACATAGCTATGTAAGCTGGTAGGAGAATGGATGGTGATTTTTGATTTGACGAGGTTAATATGAAAAATTTTAAGGTTATTTTGGCTGGGCTATCACTTAGTATGCTTGCTGGGTGTAGCTCGCTGAAAACTAGTTCCGATTACGATCCGGAAGCTAATTTTAATGATGTTAACACTTATGCTTGGGTTGAGAAAAAAACGCAGGATAGTCGCTATCACTTAGATGGATTAATGGACCAGCGTGTTCGCACTGCAGTGGATAGTCAATTATCTTTAAAAGGCATAAAGCTGACTGATCCAGCTAAAGCTGATGTACTAGTGAATTACTTAACAAAGGTTGATAAGAAGATTAATGTTGATACCTTTAACTCAAATTATGGCTATAACCCTTATTATGGTCATGGCTGGGGGATGAGCGGCTCTATGTATAGCCAAACAACAGTTCGTGAATATGAAGTTGGCACACTTATTTTAGATATGGTTAATAGAGAGTCAGGTCAATTGATTTGGAGAGGCTCTGTTGCAGACACTATCCGTGACCAAAATACTCCAGAAGAGCGAGTTGAGGTTGTTAATCAAGCTATTTCAGAGATGTTAAAAAACTATCCACCTAAGCCTACTGCTAAATAGTTGTTTAGCTTTCATCATAAATAGAATTAAAATTCCCCCCATGAAGAGGGATTTTTTATATGCGGTTAAATCATGATTTAACCGCTGTTTTTAAGAGACATTCCCCTGAAATTCTAGAGATCATGAGCTGATTGGTGTGCGGTGAAAATGAATGTTATTCATGCTTTTTTAATGCCTCGGTCACGAAATACAAAGATTTATCCATCACTTAATCGTGCTCTTTACTAAACATATTTAGTCCAATGTATAAACGGGTTATTCAGTGAGCCTCAAGATTAACTTATACGGGGGGATATTCTCATAAAATTCATACGCTGAAGTTAATCCTGAAGTAATCTTCTAAGAAGTGATCTTAGAGTATCATTAGCATTTATTTGCACTGAGCTATGTTGTATTACATCCACATTTGCCTGCCAGCCTAATTGTTCGAATTGTACTGGTACTTTGCAAAGTGCATTGGTTTTCAGTGCATCTTGTGCTAAATGCTCAGGAAGTAGTGTCCAGCCAAATCCAGATTTAGCTAACTCTAATAATACATAATAGTTATCTGCATGCCAGACATCGGGTGAGTGTGCTTGATTGAACCAAGTGACTTTTGAACCTTGAGAGCTAATGACGAGTTGTCTATGTAGTTTCAACATATCAATGTGAACGGAATCAACTTGAGCTAAAGGATGTAGCGTGCTCACTAAAAGCTCAAATTTCACAGTACCTAAAGTTTCGAAGTCGAGAGAATCAGGATATACATTGTCACTAAATATCAAACCTGAGCTTGCTCTTTTATCAATGACAAGTTGGATCACATCTTGGCTAGAAGCACAGAGGAATTCTAATTCTAGCTCAGGATGTAATATTTCAAGTTGTGGTAACAATTTAATAAGTTTGGCATAGGGGATCCCTTCATCTATAGCTAAAGTCAGTTTAAGCACCTCTTCAGATCCCAGTGCTGTGACTTGTTGATTAAGTCGATGATGCTGAGCAATAACAGCTTTAGCCTGTGGTA
The DNA here is from genome assembly GCF_013248905.1 of Shewanella sp. VB17. Taxonomy (NCBI): domain Bacteria; kingdom Pseudomonadati; phylum Pseudomonadota; class Gammaproteobacteria; order Alteromonadales; family Shewanellaceae; genus Shewanella; species Shewanella sp. VB17. The sequence goes on along the minus strand of NZ_JABRVS010000001.1, from coordinate 4,073,823 downwards.
ACAACTTCTCACCATTAGCAGTCAGAATAGGGTAACGACCGCTTCGGTCAAATAGTTGTAGTCCGGTATCTATTTCCATATTCATAATGTGTTGGCTCACCGCAGATTGCACTTTTCCTAGCTTGCGAGCAGCAGCGGAAAATGAACCCGATTCAACGGTGGTAATGAATGCTGTTAATTGTTCTATCGTAGACATATCAGTAAATGTGATGGTATGTAACTTTTATTCATCATATGTCTAGATGATAATTACCACAAGTTACTTATTGGAATGTTAGATATGAATACTAAAGAAAGAATTTACCATGCGATAATGTTTGAACTGCTAGCGTTAGCCATAGTGGTTCCTGCAGCGACTTTTTTCAGCGATAAAGAAGCTTCATCTTTGATTGTTGTTGCTGTTGGGTTAAGTTTATATGCTGTTTTTTGGAATTTTTTTTACAATATTTGGTTTGATAAGCAATTTGGTCGTGAGCGAATTTCAAGAACCGTGTTATTGCGTGTTGGACATACACTTGGGTTTGAGTTAGGCATCATCTTCATCACGGTGCCAGTAGTTGCTTGGTTTTTAGAAATAAGCTTAAGTTCTGCTTTATTAATGGAGGTTGCTTTTCTTATATTTTTCTTCTTTTATGCGATAGTGTTTAACTGGTGCTATGACCACATCCGTCATCAAGTAGTAGTGTGAATCTTATCTTAGCATTTGTATGTTAAGGTTTTAAAAAAAGCGATAATGCCATTTTTATACTGCCTTTGTATCCTTTTGGCTATTTTTAATAAAATAGCTAAAGTTATATTTCAACATGCTGCATGAGTTGGATCGTATATGATGAAGCACTTTCTTTTACGCTATAATGTGAACTTATGCCTGCTAGGCCATACGGATTCAGTTGGTAGCGAGGTGGGTAATAAGCAATTGTCTTATTTACGTGCGCTTAATGTTAAGCGAATTTTTGTTGAAGATTTTGGTTTTAATTCTGAGCGTTTTATTGTTAAAGGTATGGCTGATAGCTTACCAGTGGCAAGTAATCAACTTTCTGATGGTAGGGCGGCTAACCGCCGTGTTGAGTTATTGGTTGAGTTGAAATAGAGATTAATAATTCAGTTTACGGGTAGTAATGAGTATATTGTTTGAATTAATTCAATCGTGAATATTTAACTTTTGAATTGAAATCTATAAATCCTAACTTTATAGGGTTAACTTTAGGGAGCAAAAATGGAAAACTTAGAAGGTTTATTTGAGCAAGTCCCCGAACTACTTGTGACTTATGGTATGAAAATGATTTTTGCTATTATCATTTTCATTATCGGTAAATATTTATCGACGTTAGCAAAAAAATTAACATGTAAGTTATTAGTGAAGAAAAAAGTGGATCAAACGGTGGTCTCTTTTGTTGGAAATATGGCATGGAGTTTGGTGTTTGTCTTCACTATTGTGGCAACGTTGGGTCAAATTGGAGTGCAAACGGCTTCGCTTGTCGCGGTGATAGGTGCCGCGGGCTTAGCGATAGGCTTAGCACTTCAAGGTTCATTGTCTAACTTTGCATCTGGTGTGTTGATGGTGCTATTTCGTCCTTGTCGTGTGGGTGATTATGTTGATGCTGCAGGTATTTCTGGGGTCGTTAATGAAATCACTATTTTTTCTACCAAGCTGTTGACGACTGATAACAAGCTTATCATCGCCCCTAATTCTGCAATGATGGATGGCACAATAATTAATTATTCAGCCATGGACACACGTCGTGTCGATTTGGTCATTGGTGTCTCTTATGATGCCGATTTGGCTGCAACAAAAAAAGTATTAACACAGGTGCTTGAGAGTAATCAATATGTGTTAAAAGATCCAGTACATGCGATAGGGCTTGCAGAACTTGCTGACTCTTCGGTTAATTTTGTTGTGCGGCCTTGGGTTAAAACCAGCGATTATTGGCCAGCACGGTTTGAAATACTTGAGCAGATTAAACTCGCGCTTGATGATGCGAATATTGGCATTCCCTATCCGCAAATTGATCTTCATGTAAAAGAAACGCCATCAGTATAATACAATCGATTGGTATGTGATTGTTGCAAGATAGCGAAAACCATCATGGATGGGAAATGGTTTTCGCTGTACCAAAATCATTAATACTAGCTACAAAATCAGATCAACGTGATAGGCCATCTTGACCATATTGATAATTAAATTTAGGAATGCCCCACTGGAATATAATGGCTAACATTCTGAAGCTAAACCCAAACGATAGGCAGACAGTTAAGTTTATCCACTCTGCGATTTCACAGGATTTAAGGCCGATATAAAGGCCTGCTGTTAGCAGTGAAACTAGAGCATAAAGTTCTTTCTTAAAAATTAATGGTACCTGATTACATAATATATCACGGATCACACCACCAAATACGCCAGTGACAAGCCCCATTACAACAGCAACGACAGGGCTAAACCCTAACATTAATGTTTTTTGTGCCCCTATAATAGAAAATACAGCGAGTCCGAGCGCGTCGATTGCGAGAAATAGTTTAGATAAATAGCGCATCAAAGGTGCGATTAATACTGTTAGCAATGATGCAAGCGCTATAGCAATTAAGTAATGTACATTTTCTATCCAAATTAATGGGTAATTTCCTAGCAGAATATCACGTAGTGTTCCGCCGCCAATAGCCGTAGTGCAACCTATGATGACGACACCAAAAAGGTCCATTTGTTTTTTACCAGCAGATAGGGCGCCAGTCATCGCTTCAGCAATGATACCGATGAGCCAGAGTAGGCTGATAAATTTAATTTCTAACATTTACGGCTACCATTGAGTGAAAGATAGGCGATTTTGCCTGAAAATTAATCAAAATTACATCAACATTTTTTATTGTTTATGATTAGATTTTTTAATCCTTGTTGATCTTATTTTTCTTAAAAACCTCTATCTACAAGCTTTTTTGGTCGTTTTAAGTGTTAGCTAAATTTATTGTTATTATTTTTTACGATTAAATTTGTGTTTAGCTGGCTTTTCACTATTAAATTTGATTAATGGTTATGCAATTTGTATGGCCATTATACAGGCCAGATTAATGCTGGTACTGCATTCACTCTAGGGTTAGTATGCTCAATCTGGAAAAATTAACTCTTGTAAAGTGGTCTTAATGATAGATTTTCGTAGTGATACTGTGACGATGCCTACTTCAGCAATGCGTGAGGCGATGGCTAATGCTGAAGTGGGTGATGATGTATATGGTGATGATCCTTCAGTTAATCGATTAGAAGCTGTGTCTGCCGAAATGTATGGCTTTGATGCTGCGCTGTTTACTTCATCGGGCACTCAAGCTAATTTATTGGCTTTAATGGCACATTGTGAACGCGGAGATGAATATATTTGTGGTCAACAGGCACATAACTATAAATTTGAAGGTGGTGGCGCAGCAGTTTTAGGCAGTATTCAGCCACAACCATTGACCAATCAAAGTGATGGTTCTATTTTGCTTTCAGAAGTAAAAGCGGCCATAAAACCTGATGATCTCCATTTTGCTAAAACAGGTTTACTGAGTTTAGAAAATACAATTGGTGGTAAAATACTGCCTCAAGAATATATTGCTCAGGCACAGCAATTGGCCTTTGATCATGGTTTGAAAATTCATTTAGATGGTGCTCGAGTCGCGAATGCCGCAGTGGCACAAAATATAGCGATAAGTGATATTACGCAATATTTTGATTCAGTGTCTATTTGTTTATCTAAAGGACTTTGTGCGCCTGTAGGGTCGATTTTATTAGGTGACGAGCGCTTGATAAAAAAAGCGAGGCGGTGGCGTAAAATGCTCGGTGGAGGTATGCGCCAAGCTGGGATCCTTGCTGCTGCTGCAAGTTTAGCGATAACGGATCAAGTTGAGCGTTTAGCTATTGATCATGATAATGCCCGTTATCTGGCTAAGCAGTTGTCTGGTGTGGAAGAATTGAGTGTCGATCAGTCCTTGGTGCAAACCAACATGGTGTATGTGCAGGTAGTAGAAGGAGTCGATATTGTCGCGCTTGCTGCTAATTTGAAAATCAGTGGAATACTTATTAGCCCTAGTTCAAACATTCGTTTAGTGACGCATGCAGATATCAGTCGTCATGATATCGATATTTTTATTCGTGAGCTTAAAAGCAATCTAAAAAAATAGATGATTACATCGATTAAAAAGTCTGCTACTGCAGACTTTTTAATTTCAGCTCTATGACTTTAATTAATGTGCGTGTTTGCCATCTTCTTTAGAGATAGGGTTGCCATTACTGTCGTAGAAGCCAGAATTACCGTGCTGAATAAATCCTTGAGTGATCATTTTAGCAATAAAAGGATCGGATTCACTGTCACCAACATCGGCAAAATCTAAGTCTTTATAACCTTGAGTAAGCGCGTTAACTTGCTCATTTGTGATGGAATGAACTTGGATTAAGCGGTATGTGGTACTGGCAGTTCCTTGCGCTAAGGTGAGCAAATAAGGCATTGAAAGTGAGTTAATCCATTCTAGGGTGATTGTTTGTCCAGCTTGTTCCCCATGGTATTGACTCACTTCAAAACATGATCGTTGAGTATTTTTACCTTGTTGTAATGTCGATTTCAACTCAGGGGACACTAAGTGAAATTGTTGCTCGAGATCGTAGCGCCTATTCACAGAGAGTAGATCACTGGGGCGATAAGTAATTGATCGTCGTTCCTGGGGGAAATAACGACTATATTCACCGTTACGATCCCAGGCTTCAAATGTTGCTGATGAACGTTTATAAATCACTTGGTGTTGGTTTTTAATTAACTTGATTTCGTGAGTTGGAGTGGTTTGTCTAGCTCCCTTTGATTGGACTATCTCATAACGTGCCACCATATTGGTCGCATTTAATTGTGCACAGTTAAAGATAAGGTTTTGTTCGGTATTGAGCTGTTCTTTAACAATATCAAAATGAGCTAGACTCGGCAGGCTAGCGATGAGTAACATGGTTGCGTTAAGTAAATAATACTTCATAGAAATTCCATTGGATTTAACCAAAGTGATAGACCACTAACACAGCAGTGGCCTTGTTCAGATTAAGTGATGTAATATGACTTACTGGGCTGCTTGTGCTTTAACCACTAAGTTTGCTGCATGATCCATGACGTGAAAAATATGATTTTGCTCTACAGTTCCCTCTATCAAATGGGCACCTGGTCCGCTTGCAAAAATGCCAACATCTTCACCCGCATGTGTTTCATCTTCCAGTGGGATCAAGGCTTCTTGATGGTAACCGGCACTAAGAGTATCGACATAGTTAAGATCGACTCGTCCAGCCTCTATCGGATAATCATAACGCTCATCTCCGCCAGTGCTTAGGTTTGCATATCCACGTCCATTGGTATAACCAAGCGTCGTATAAGGAGAGCCATTACTATCAGTCGAGTTAGTTACATCGGCAATGCCCGATGGATCATTGCCTTTAACAAGGCCAAGTATCGGATTTCCTCGAGTAGGGTAACCTGCAATAGTAAACACATGGCTGTGATCGGCTGTGACCATAAGTAGAGTATCATTTGATGACGTTTTCTCCATCGCAATACGCACAGCTTCAGAAAGTGCTATGGTATCGTGTAAGGCTCTGGCAGCATTACCAGCATGATGGGCATGATCGATACGTCCTGCTTCGACAATCAACATAAAGCCTTTGTCATTCCTTTTTAAAATATCTATTGTCTTAGCTGTCATTTCAGCGAGAGAGGGCTCACCGGTCGTCCCTTGAGTAGTACGGTCTAAATCATACTCCATGTGTGATGAATTAAATAAACCTAAGAGATGATCAGTGATGTCTGGATCTAAGGCTAAAAAGTTATCTCGGTCTTCAACATAAGCTGAGTTCTGGTATTTAGCCGTCCATTCATCTGTGAGATCACGACCATCTATTCGATTGCCATTTTTGCCTTCAGGATCGGTTTGAGTGTTTGGAATAAAAGCACGGCGTCCTCCCCCCATGACGACATTGATGCCACTGCCATAGTTGAAATCTAATAGTTGAGCGGCAATATCTTTACAGCCATGAGTGACAGCTTCTTGTGGGAGATCTGCATCACTTTCCCAGTTACGCTCAGGTACATGAGCATAAGTTGCTGCTGGAGTGGCGTGAGTAATACGTGCGGTTGACACTATCCCTGTCGACAAACCAGCCATGGCTGCTAGCTCAAGGGAGGTGACGAGATGTTGATTTGTTGCTGAAGCACAATTCCCCCGAGTGACGCCTTCAGCTTGGGATATTACGCCGACATTGGTTTTAACTCCTGTGACTATTGCTGTCATTGTGCCTGCTGAGTCAGGAGTCTGACCATCGACATTGTAGGTTTTTGCAAGCCCTAAGTGAGGCAGCGTTTCAAAAGAGAGAGAGTTCTCTTCTCCTGTCTCTCCCTTTAACTGTCCTTCGAGAATACGCGCCGCCGTTATGGTTGATACGCCCATGCCGTCACCCACAAAAAGGATGATGTTTTTCGCAGCACCGGCTTCGTTATTAATGGTGAGTTCGGCAGCTTGAGCCACTGTGTTTTGACCTGCAACATACCATTCGTTAACGGCTGTCCAGTCTTTGCCACTGGTACCGTTATTACCGCTGTCACCATCGCTGCCACAGGCTGTGATACCAAATATGACTGCTATAGACAGTATAACTAGTTTCTTATTCATTTTTTGCTCCAAAATTAGCGACTGTTTGGCTAGTATTTACTGGCACCAAGAGACTGTGCTTGGTTAATGATGTGGAAGATAACGTTTTGCTCGATCACGCCTTGTGCAAGGTATGACCCAGGCCCGGTTGCATGTAAGCTGATGTCTTCACCTGCGTGAGTTTCACTTCCCATTGGAATAAGAGCTTGTTGAATAAAGTCTTTTTCTTGGGTATCAATTGACGAAAGATCATCGCGCAGGCCGACCACTGCACCGGGTCCGTTGGTGTAGCCTAAGGTGGTGTAGGGTTTACCATCATCGGCAGTGGCTAGCTTACCATCGACATTGTGCACTAATCCTAAGATAGGGTTGCCGCGTTTAGGGTAACCTGCAATGGTGAATACATGGCTGTGATCTGCAGTCACCATGATTAAAGTATCATCTGGATCAGTATTATCAACAGCAGCCTGAACGGCATTTGAGAGTTCGACAGCATCGATTAAGGCGCGATGGGCGTTACCAGCATGATGTGCGTGATCGATTCGACCCGATTCAACAATTAATAAATAACCTTGATCATTCTTCTTGAGAATATCGATAGATTTAGTGGTCATCTGTGTCAGTGATGGCTCACCAGCAGTATCATTTAATCTGTCAGCCTCATATTCCATATGAGAAGCGTTAAATAAGCCTAACAAGTGGTCCGTCGTCGTCGTATCAATAGCATCAAAGCCTACTTTATCCCATACATAAGCTGAGTTGGTGAACTGCTCTGTCCAGCGTTTAGTCAGATCAATTCCATCGTCACGTCTGCCCTTTTTATTCTCACCATCAGTGACAGTAGTTGGAATAAAATTACGGCGTCCACCGCCTAAGGCAACGGATAAAGCATTAGCTTCATCACGCATCACTAATTGATAGGCGATATCTTGACATTCATTGGCAGCGGCTTCAGCTGATAGATCACTGTCGGCTTCCCAATTTCGTTCTGGAGTATTAGCGTAAGTTGCAGCTGGCGTTGCATGAGTTATTCGTGCTGTACTAACAACCCCAGTAGAGAGGCCTTTTTCGTTGGCAAGATCCACTAAAGTGATGAGTTCATTTCCTTTAGATGATAAGCAGTTGGCACGTAAACTCGTGTCAGATACCGATAAGACGCCAGCTTTAGATTTTACCCCGGTGGATATTGCGGTCATGGTTCCTGCTGAATCCGGTGTTTGCTGATTCGTGTTATAGGTTTTCACTAGAGCTGTGTGAGGAAATTGTTCAAAGCTAAGAAAGTTTTCCTCGCCGCCCATATTGTCTTGCAATTGTTGACCTTGGTAAATACGTGCTGCAGTTAATGTTGATATTCCCATACCATCACCGACAAAAAGAATGACATTTTTTGCTTTTTTTTGATTGTGCTGTTGTTGTGTTTTCTCAGCCACTTTTTCCGCGCTGGTTTTAAACCATTTACTGTCGGTTTGCGTCGTGGGTAATATAGCAGCATTGGTTACCATAGCCACTAAACTGCATGACACGAGCGTAGCCATATTTTTCATATTAATCACTATCATCACCCTTATGTTATTGAGTTTTATTTTTGAGTCCTGTTAGCTAACGCGATGATGGTCTGATATTTATATGACGATGAGAGGACAAGAATATGGCAGTTTTATGACATTGTTTTATTTGATGAGAGGATATAGTCGGCATTATTTTAATACCTTGGAATGTTGAGGACGATAAAATGATCTGCTGTGCTTATGAGATGATAGAAGGATTAATGTTCAGTCAATAGCATGATGTTATCTGCAATGAGTAAAGGATAGGGCTAATTTGAACTAAGGTTAATCATGCTGTGTCATACCAAACAGCGGCTAAATCGGTTTTTTAACGTGGTTTTTTTTGTTTTTTATGTGTTTTAATTTGGTTCCTTGTTGTTTGTTTTACTTACATTCGTGAGTGTATTTTGAGTAATAACGGGTATTTAATTAACAATTAGGCCGCGCAGAAACAAAACAAATGAGGTTAGTTGAAATTAGCGTGATCTTAAATTAATTATGATTCAGACTAGTTATCGCTCAATCTTTTGTGGTTTTATTATCTATAGTCAATTTAATGACTCAACTCGTCCAGATTATATTTTTCGATATTAGAAGTTGAAGATTATTTGCTGTTGGATTCGTCATAATCATCAAAAGTCGTTCCAATTATCGAGAGGCGAGGTGGTAAATAATGGTTAAAAATGGCAACAAACCATCGACTCAACATCGGTTTATTGCATCTTGGCAATATTGTAGCCAGTGGTTGTTGCCTTTTTGCATGAGTGCAAAGTTCACATTCGCATCTAAGGTGGCTCTCGCATTAGCCCTAGCTTATTTGATCCCTATGGCCATGGGTTGGCCTCAAGCATCAACTGCAGCGACAACTGTGATGCTCATTGCGTCAACTGGAGGGCGACGAGAATCATTAGCCGTAGGAACTTATCGAGTAATAGGCACTGTGATCGGTGCAGTCATAGGCTTATTGCTAGTGGGTTTACTGATACAAGAGCGATTACTGTATATGTTCAGTGTTTCTGTTGTGGTGTCATTGGTGTTCTATTTACGTAATGCCTATCAGCGTGATCCCACTGTCTTTATGTTGACAGGAGTCATGATTTTGATGGTTTCAAATGGTGGTGATGCGCAAGGGGCATTTCTCTATGGTATTGATAGAGCATTTGCCACTTGTTTTGGGGTGGTCGTTTACACCTTAGTGTCGGTATTTATGTTTCCGCAACGATTAGAGCGAAACTTAATCGATCTATCTCAGGCCTTGTCGGCAAAACAGCGATCCTTGTTTGAGTTGATGCTGAGTCAACACCATGGTCATGCAACGCCTATTGGGCGAGATGCTCGACAGCAAATGACCGATGAGCTTTTTGCTGCCCAATCTGCCCTTGAACAGCGTTTTCAGTTATTAAGTTATGAGTGTAGTGATGTCTCTGGGTGCCTTAAAGAATGGCAATTGGCGTTAGATTATTACAAAAAAAACACTCAATTACTGATTTATAGTATCGATAATCATAAAACAGATGCAGTTGATTTTTCGCGTTATTTTAATGGTTACCAACAGAGTATCGATGCAGTAACTCAAAAGTTTACTTTGTCAGATAACGCTTGGATGGATAAATCGCTGAAGATTGACGAACAAGCATTAGAGCTTCAGCTCAATGATGAGTCAATCAATGAACTGGCTCATTTACAGCGTGCGGAGATATTTTCCTTCGCTTATCTATTAAATCAAATGAACATCAACTTAAGTCGTCTTGGGATCATCATCTCTTGTATTGACTCTGTTACAGGCTCAGTACCTTTCAAGGAAGTGTCACTGCAGCGACAGGATCGTTTTTTGTGGTGGGATGCTGAAAATGCTAAAACAGCAATAAAAGTATTTGTTATCTATTGGGTTTCTGGGCTTATTTGGATTTACTTTAATCCGCCAGGAGGTTACTCATTTGTCATCTTTTCAGTGATATTTACAGCTATTCTTTCTTTTTTACCAGTCCATCCTAAGCTGTTGTTACTGTTATTTAGTTTCACGTTTTTCTTTGCTATGCCTGCTTATGTGTTTATTTTACCCAATTTAACTCATTGGTTAGCACTTGGGGTATTTTTATTTCTCTATACTTTTATTGCCTTTTATCTTTTTAAGGGGCCAGTGATCATATTTTTTCTTATGGGGTTGTTTGTATTGGGTATAGATAATCAGATGAATTACAATTTTGCCATATTATTAAACATTATGATGTTGTTTTATATGGTGGTATTTATGATTGTTCTTACCCATTACTTTCCCTTTAACTGTCGTGCTGAGCACCTATTTTTAGTTATGAAAGAGCGTTATTTTAGGCATGTTACAAAGGGAATGACTCAATATCAATTGGGTGCGGATAGTTATTTGAATAGAGTGAAGCTCAGTTGGCATATTAGTGCGATGAATGCGACCTTACCTAAATTATTGTTATGGATGAATAAGCTAGATAAAGATTATTTTAGCGGCATATCCCCAGAGGCGCTGAAAGGTTTTGGACATGCATGCCAGTCATTGACTGACCATTTCAATCTTTTTATTCGCGCTGATATTCAATTGACCCACAATCCTCTGGTTCATCTCGTTCGACAAGATTATCAAGAAAATACATTGCTAAAAATGACATTAGCACTCGCTAATCAAAACAATAAGGATCTTTTCAGGCCTGATTTTGAGGATTATGGTCAAAATTATCAACAATGGGAACGGTTATTGATTCAATTTTTTAATCATGTCGACATCGCTGAATATAGCCAGCGTGAGATAGCCACCTTTTATATATTCCTTAACTTGCATCGAAATATTTTCGATGCAATTAATCAATGTAAATCGGCTTATGACAAGGTCGATTGGCATGCGTTACGACAGAAGCGGTTTTAGGAGCATGGTCATGGTAGGGACATTTATTCAACGATGTGTGATAGTCATTTTCGCGGTTGTGTTAGTTGGCTGCACCATGGTTGGACCTGATTTTGAGGGCGTTGAGCCTGTAGCATTACCCAGTGAATGGCACCAACGTCAGTCGATAGATGCAGGCTATGATCTTAAAAACTGGTGGCAACAATTTAATGATCCGATCTTAAATGCTTTGGTTATTGCAGCCACTGAGCAAAATTTGGATATTGAGTCTGCAGGTCTGCGTATTTTGCAGGCCCGCATGGTGCTGGGGATTAGTGAAGGATCGCAATATCCACAGGTACAGCAATTATCAGGCAGTTTTGCCAAAGGTTATCAAAATGAAAAGGGATATCGTAGTGGCTCGCTCTCTTTTGATGCTGGATGGGAGATTGACATCTGGGGGAAGTATGCTCGTGGTATAGAATCCTCTGAAGCTGGGCTGTATGCCAGTATTGCATCTTACCATGATATTTCAGTGACCATTACTTCTGAGGTTGCTCGTAACTACATTAATTATCGAACGTTTCAGGAGCGAGTCTTGTTATCTGAACGTAATATAGAGATCCAGAAACGGGTTGTCGATATTACTCAAGTGCAGTTCGATTCGGGGAATGTGACTGAGCTTGATGTACAGCAAGCCAAAAGTCAGCTCTACAGTACTCAAGCCGTATTACCCAGTTTGAAAATAGGTATGATTCAGGCTCATAATGCTTTATCGGTATTGCTTGGACTGTTACCTGATGCAGTAACATCTATGCTTAACCCACCTGAACTTACTGCTAAAATAGTGACATATAAAAAGCAATATGTGCACTATGGCACTAAGCGACCGATGGATAAGAGTCAATCAAGTAGCTTAGTGCCACGCTCACCAGAGGTAGCCATTAGCATAGATGCAAATCTTGTGTTGAGGCGCCCGGATCTACAGGTTGCTGAACTCGCAGCACATGTTCAAAGTGCCAAAATAGGTATTGCCGAATCGGCTCTGTACCCTAATTTTTCCTTGTTTGGGTCGATTGGGAGCAGCAGTGCAGTGCCTAATGGCAGTAGTTTTCGGTTTAGTGATTCTTTGATGTTAGCGGCTGGGCCGAGTTTCTCATGGAATTTATTTCAATATGGACGGATTAAAAATAATGTTCGCCTCGAAGATGCGCGTTTGCAAGAAACATTGGTTCAGTATAATAAAAAGCTGCTGCAAGCGATCTCTGAGGTGAGCAGTGCGTTAAGTGGTTATGGGCTACTTAAGGAGCAACAAGGATTACGACTTAGTTCGGTCAATAGCGCTGTTCGAGCCTTTAATATTTCTATGGCGCAATATGAAAATGGTCAAATAGGTTTTGAACGCCTGCTTAATTCAGTAGAAAAGATGACCCGAAGTGAAGACAGTTATGCTCAAATTAAAGGTAATGTGGCTAATCAGGTCGTTGCTTTATATAAATCATTAGGTGGTGGTTGGCAGGCTAATTCAGGTAAGGCTTTTATAAATAATGCCAATATTGAGCAGATGAAGCAACGTAGTGACTGGGAAAGCGTACTTGATAAGCCATTGTTATTACCATCGTCATCAAGTAAATCAGTTTCAACTTGGGAGGGAAATTAATGTCATTACCTCGTGAATTAGCCGCTGGAGATGTATATTTTTCACCATTATTATTAGTGATAGTACTCGCCATCATGTTGGCATGGATCACTGTCGTAATACTCAATCGTACTCGATTATCTCGGTTCATCGCTTTTCCTTCACTGACATTTATGGCGATAACCTTGTTGTATGTAATCGGTATCGACCGTTTATTTTTACCTTTTTAAACCGTAGTTATAGAGATCATTAGCCATGAAAAAAATACTTATTATTGTCTTCAACTTACTGATTATTGGTGGTGCACTCTATTTAGGTTATCAAAAATATCAAGATTATTTTAATAATCCTTGGACACGAGACGGCCAAGTTCGCGCCAATATTATCAAGGTTGCTCCTCGAGTATCGGGTCCTATTGTCAGTGTTGCCATCAAAGACAATCAGTTTGTGCATAAAGGTGATCTTTTATTTGAAATTGACCCTAGTACCTATGAAGTGAGTCTCTCCCAAGCTGAAGTGTCTCTTGCTAAAGCTAAAGTGAGTTCACAAGGGAAAAAGATTGAATATGATCGACTTAAAGATATTAGTCTTAAAGACAAAGGCGCTGTTTCCCATAAAGATTTAGTACGCAGAGAGATTGCTTATGAGGAATCTTTATTGCAGATAAAAGCAACAGAAGAGCAATTAAAAGCAGCGCAGATGAATCTTGATTTTACCAAAGCTTATGCCAGTGTCGATGGCTATGTGTCGAATATTGATATTCAAGACGGTACTCAAGCTGTCGCAAACCAGCCGTTAATTGCGTTAGTTGATAGCCATAGTTTTTGGACGTTTGCGTATTTTCGTGAGAGTCAACTGGCTAAAATTGCTATTGGTGATAAGGCCATGGTTACGTTAATGGCTTATCCGGATAAACCTATTGACGCCTTAGTTGAATCTATAGGTTGGGGGATAGCGCCTAAAGACGGTACCGTTGGCTATAATTTGTTGCCCAATGTTAACCCTGTATTTCAGTGGATAAGGTTAGCTCAGCGGATCCCTGTACGGATCCAGTTTAGCGAGATCCCTGAGGGGGTTATGCTGCGTTTTGGATTATCAGCATCCATTATGGTGATACAAGAGGAGGCTGATGTTGAATAAATATTACTTTAATTATAATTGGAGGCATTCATTTTATGACGATCAAGATTAACCAACAAAATAATTTCTTCTTTACTACGGCAGCGTTAATAGCATTACTGATTAGTGCATCTTTGGTACAGGTGGTCCCTGAAGGTATTTTAGAATTTATTATTGAAGGCTTCACTGTGGTTACATTTATCGTATGTATCCTTAGCTTACGATTTGATAAAACTTGGTATCGCTTTATGGTTGGGTTGATTTTTTGTTGGTTAGCCGCAACTTTGGTGCGCAATATTTTTAATATTGTCATTCTTGATTATTTAACCTTAGTACTAATGCTTGGTTTTTTTTGGGGGACATTCCGCTCTATTGCACGGCAGATTTTATTTGTTGGTAAGGTGGACACTAACAAGGTAATTGGTTCTATCGCTTTGTTTTTATTGATGGGGTTAATGTGGTCTATTATTTATATTTTAATTGTCTCGGTATCACCAGAGTCATTTTCTGGTATCGATGCTCGGCCTTGGAGGGAGAATTTGTCGCAACTAGCTTATTTTAGTTTCGTCACGTTAACGACTTTAGGCTATGGAGACATTAGCCCTCAAACCCCATTTGCTCAAGTTGCGGTTTATATGGAGGCGATTGCTGGTGTGTTTTACATGGCAATTGTTGTGGCAAGTTTAGTGAGCGTTGGTTTAGCTCAAACACAAAATGATCAAAGGACCTTAAATGGATAACCAATCTCAACATACTCAAAGTACACAATTTGTGAGTAATATGATGGAATCAGCCATAAAAATTGGCTTACTTATTTTTTTAATATCATGGACATATGATATTATTAAGCCGTTTGTTATCCCTATGCTATGGGGAGGGATCATTGCTGTTGCTCTAATGCCGCTGACGCATAAATTAGAGCGTTTATTGAAAGTGCGTCGGGGATTGGCGGCAACATTTTTAGCCTTACTTGGGATGGTATTATTGTTCACGCCATTTATTATGGTGTCGGGTTCCATTTTTGATGGCGTAACTCATTCTCTTGAAATGTTGCAAAGTGGTAAGATTAGCATTCCTGGGCCGACGCAAAGAGTTGCTGATATTCCGGTGATTGGTGATAAGTTGTTCGAAATATGGTCTCTTTTCTCAAGTAACCTTGAAAAAGCTGTATTACATTTTTTACCAGAGATAAAGTCTATTGCTGCAGGCATGGCAGGGGTGATTGGCAGTAGTCTGGCAACGTTAGTGATGTTCATCATTTCACTTGCTATTGCCGCTGGATTTATGGCACATGCTGAAGTTGTTTCAGCAGCAATAGCTAACGTTGCTGTGAGAGCTGTTGGACCCAATGCTAAAGCATGGACTAACCTTACTGCGGCGACGATTCGTAGTGTGCTATTGGGTGTCGTTGGAGTCGCCTTTATACAATCTATGCTAGTTGGCTCAGCCATGTTTGTATTTGGTATTCCAGCAGCTGGTCTTATTACTTTTGTGGTGTTGATTTTTGGGATAGCTCAATTACCTGCTCTGATCGTCGTATTGCCGGTGATGTTTTATGTTTTTGCAACGAAAGATACGACTCCCGCAACCATTTTTTCCATTTGGGTACTGTTAGCTGCAGTGTCTGATAACGTGCTAAAGCCTATGTTGATGGGGCGGGGTGTCGATGTACCTATGCCCGTTATTTTGCTTGGTGCTATCGGCGGCATGCTAACGGCAGGTATTATAGGGCTTTTTCTTGGGGCAGTGGTATTAGCTATTTGGTATGAGCTTTTTATTTGTTGGTTAAATAACGATAAAGTGGCTGAGAGTGGGGAGGTTTTAGTCAGTGTTAATTCAGATAGCTAACATCTATATCTTCTCTGTTATCTAAAGTTCAAATATTAAACTCAAGAGTGTGAACGTCACACGCTTGAGTTTAACTTGTTGTAATAATGAATATTAATTATGCTTTAAAGCTCCGTAAGGGCTTGGTTTTATTACTGAAATTGTCCATTCGGGTAAAAACCACACCTTTAGATTAGCCATAGAATATGAATTTTAATATCTGTTTAATTCGTTAAATGGGTCATTTGACAAATGCGCAAGTTTGGTTAGGAAAGAAATTGAAACTTGCTAGATACTCTCCGGGTATTCAGTAGGTGGTTGGGTAATGGAATCAGATGGTAAATAGTACAAAATTAAGTGATTACGATAAAAGTATGGAGCGGGTTTGCGATTATATCTATGCCAATTTAGATGAAGAACTAACAGTTAAACACCTGAGTCAGTTTACCGGTTTTTCTCAGTTCCACTTTCATCGTCAATTTTCAACTTATATGGACATTAGCATTGGAAAATATATTCAACTTTTACGCCTAAAAAGAGCATCTTACCGTCTTTGCTTTGACCATGGTGCCAAGATTATTGATATTGCTTTCGATGCGAAGTTTGATTATCCAGAATCTTTTTCTCGGGCATTTAAGAAAGCCTTCGAACAATCTCCTACTGAATTTCGCCGTCAACCTAATTGGTTGATATGGAATGATAAATATCAATTTAGGAGTAATAGAATGGGTCAGGGTCTGGGGCGAGAACAGCAGGTTGATGTGGTTAACTTTACAGAGACTAAAATAGCGGTTTATGAACATAAAGGGGCGCCAGAGTTAGTGAATGAGTCGGTCGCTAGATTTATTGTTTGGCGTAAAAAAACGGGATTATCGCCAGTGGCAAAAAGCCGGACATTTGGGATAATTTATGATGATCCTAAGTCTGTATCTGTAGAGGAGTACAGATTTGATATTTGTGGTTCCGTTATCGATAGCGTGCCGAAAAATGAATATGGTGTGATAAATAAAACCATTGAGGGAGGACGTTGCGCAGTACTTCGCCATCGAGGGACTCATGATAACTTAGAGAGCAAGGTGCATTATCTTTATGGGCAATGGTTGCCAAAAAGTGGTGAAGTGTTAAGAGGTTCGCCCGTTTTCTTCCACTATCAAAACTTCTTTCCTGAAGTTGCAGAGCATGACCTTGTTACTGATATTTATTTGCCACTTACATGACAAGTCATGTGATTAAGTATTAATGAGTGTAAGGAAAAGTAACCATATGGTGAGTATTACTCACCATATGGGTTAGTATTGTCTCAATAACCATTTTCACTATTAATCTTAGATTGAATGTTGAAGTTATTTATATTTTTCCATGATCATTTCATATTGTGTCTTACCATTTTCTAATGTATTTTTTTTAACGTTTTCGACAGCTAATTGTAACTTATCAATTAACTTTTGTTGAGTGCCTAAGCTAACAGCAAAGTACAGATCACTTTCTTGTAAAGTGTGGACGACCTTAAAGTCTTCTGTATTCAATTTTGTTTCTTTGATGAACCAGCGGCCAGCATTTTCTTCATAGGAAAATAAGTCGATACGACCTAGATTTAGCATTTTAAACAATGAAGTTACATTATTGACTCGTATAAGTTGCTTATCATTAACACCGGAGGATATGAGTAATGACTCACCTACATCACCACGAATCACACCGATAGTATATTTATTTAATGAGTCAATATCATCTATTACTATCTTATCTTGCTGACGAGAAAATAACACCACACGAGTGGTGGTAATTGGTCCTACCCAAGAGAAAAGTTTTTCTCTTGCTGGTGTGCGAGTCATGGAGAATAATACTCTATTTTTACGTGAATTCACCATCATATATCCCCTAGACCAAGGAAGTAATTGAATCTGGCTGATATCTAAAGGCTCATTGAGTGAAGCCATAGAGGCAAGAAGTAAATCGACTGAAATACCTTCTAGTTTGCCTTCTTTGATGTAATTGTTTGGAG
This sequence comes from Shewanella sp. VB17, assembly GCF_013248905.1. Lineage (NCBI taxonomy): Bacteria > Pseudomonadati > Pseudomonadota > Gammaproteobacteria > Alteromonadales > Shewanellaceae > Shewanella > Shewanella sp. VB17. The sequence goes on along the minus strand of NZ_JABRVS010000001.1, from coordinate 4,056,196 downwards.
GGTATGACTCTGTTAAGTATTCAAGTTGAGACAGTTCCTCAGCGTTAATATTGGTAATGAAAGTAAGGTGTATGATAGCTAGATATAGCATTGTCATTACTTTAATTGGCATATTCCAGTTAATCATAAAGGGTAACTGGAATATGCCTGACAACGCAATTTTATGAGCTCGAATACTCAGGTAAAGGTTAGTATATCTCTTCATCTTCGACACCTTCATACAAGCATTTCATTTCTTGGACTTGGGTGTTTTCTGTATTTGTCATGTCATTAAAATACAACATCGATCCCAACAGTAAGGGATGTAGAATCTCCCGCTACTTTTAAGTCAGGGCCTCCATTATCTTCAATATCATCATATTGAATTTTTAATGCTGCTGATGGATGAAAATCCCAGCGAATACCCAATGAGCTTGTATTATGAACCTCACCACCTTCGCCATCATCAAAATCTGAGTAAGATACATATGGCATTAAGTCGTCAAATCGATAGCCAAACGTCACTAGATAAGTGTCATTGTCAGTTCCTTCTATCGTTAAACGGTTTAATTCTGTCAATATGATAACATTGTCATATTCAATGTTAACGGATAAACCGTAAAATTTCCCCTTACGTGTATTCGTGCCATCATTCCATATTACCTGAACGTCACTTCTATACCTTTCATTGCCGTATTGCATGTGGGTTGCACGAATATCAAGCCAATCTCTATTAAATTGTAATACGATGCCTGCAATGTCTTTCCAAATTTCACGAGTTTTTTCACCAAAGAAAAATTCTGATAAGAGTTTGTTGGGCTCACTGTCTTCTTCCCCATAATAAAATTGACCACTCATACTCCAGTCACCAAGCTGATAATTATATAACGCACTGATCCCGGTATAGTTGGATATTTGCCATGTGTAGTTATCTGCTGGGGGACGGATCCAAGGATAAGCGTAACCAACATCAAAAAAATCACTGTAATAATATAATGGAAGACGCTTCTTACCTGCTTGTATGGTCCAGCTTTCACTCATATTATAGGATAAATAGGCCCACTCAAAATCGGCCTCGAAGTTATCGACACCACGGGCTACAAGTTGCATTGTTGCGGATAATCCATCCAATAAATCAGCAGAAAATTGTAACCCTAAAAGAGTATCAGGATTAAAACTGATTTTATCTTCATTATAAGCGCCTACTGAAGGATAATCTGCAAGAAATGTAGGGTCTAAACCATATTCTGCTATACCCGATCCTTCAAGGACTTGGCCTCCAACAACAGATGCAAAACCAGAAATGTTAATTTCAGCAAGTGCGGATGTTGTCAGTAATAAAGAGGATAAACCGAGCATAATTTTTTGTTTCATATGTTATTCTCAAAATTGATCATGTGTTTATTTAGTACAAGATTAGGATAAATCTAGATAGGTGCCACTTTTTAAGGTAATAAATTGATTTATATGTAGAGATCTAGTATGTAAGTTCATTAAAGAGCTGACTCACAAGCTTGCTTTTCGCTTCATAAGCAATAAGTAGGTTTGTAGATAATGAACACCTTGCGCTGTATTTAAGGAGCGAGGGTAAATACATACTTAAATTAGGCGTCTGATTGTTTTTGGTCAGCGATATTGATAGTATTTTTCTTTTCAGTTCATGCAAGTTTGTTTACAGTCAATATTTTTTATGAAGAAAACATCAACACGTGTCAGTAATTTATCAAGTCAGTTCAGTCTCGCTTTCCCTAAAACTCGCTTGGACATCCAAGCCTACTTCAGTAAGAAGATGATCGGTTTTATTTCTTGTCTTTCGCTTGCGGCTATATTTTTACTGTTTCCTGAAACGGCTGTTACGTTAGCGGCAAGTGTTACAGACTATGTCGTTAAGGAGTATGGTCTGGCATTTATTATTTTTCCTTCTTTGTTGGTTATTTTGTCATTGATTATTGTCGTGACACCATTTGGTAAGGTGAGATTAGGCAAGAAAGATGAAAAACCAGAATTTGGTTTTATCAGTTGGACGGCGATGTTATTTACCGCCGGTATGGGATCAGGGCTTATTTTTTGGGGGGTTGCAGAGCCAATTGTTCATTTTGCTCATCCGCCTTTTTTTGTTGCAAATTCTCCTTTGTCTTCTAACGTCGAAAATGCAAAAGATACTGCCTTAGCTCTGACCTATTTTCATTGGGGTATGCATGCTTGGGGAGTCTATGCTATCTCAGGTTTAGTGATGGCTTGGTTTGCTTTTAATCGCTCTAGAAGCATGACTATTTCCGCCAGTTTTACTGATAAAATAAAGGGGAGTAAGTTTGAGGTTTTTGATTTTTTAGCTGTGATTGCGGTTATTTTTGGTGTAGCAGGAACGTTAGCCAATACCATAGCGTTAGTACAAAGTTGTTTACAAGCAATCGTGCCTTGGGATATTGCTGGTTTGATGTTTCGCTTAGGATTACTGATGATTATAGCATTGGTTTTTACTGTGTCTTCGACATTAGGCTTAGAGAGAGGCATTAAACAGATGAGCCTGTTTAACTTGCTGTTAGTGGTTGCTATGTTGACTGCTATTGTCGCTATCGTTGATCCTTTTAAGGTGGTTAGAACTGCGCTTACTTCCACGGCTAGTTATTTAAGACTGTTGCCTTCTATTTCATTTTCCATCGATCCACAGTCGCGTAATTGGAGTGAGGGATGGAGTATTATCTACTTTGTCTGGTGGATAGCTTGGGCTCCGTTTGTTGGTCCATTTATCGCTAGGATCAGTCGTGGCCGAAGTGTGCGTCAATATTTACTCTGCACCTTATTAATCCCAACAGTTATGACTATTATTTGGTTTAGTGCTTTTGGTGGCAGTGTACTTGAAATGAATATTTTAAATGATGTGATCGCCGCAACCGATAGTGATGTGACTTATGGACTGTTTTCATTTTTAGCATCTTTGCCCTACGGGAATATATTAAGTTACGGTGCAATTGTGTTGTTGGTGACCTTTGTGATCACTAGTGCGGACTCTGCAATATATGTCAGTGGTATGTTGACTGGAAGCCCTAGATTAGGGGCTAAGTTGATGTGGAGCTTAGCTTTAGTGTCTATTACCACAGCGTTAATTTTGAAAAATGACATTGATTTAAATAAGCAAATTGCCATATTAGGCGCTGTGCCATTCACCTTGATTTTAATGGCGCAAAGCTGTATTTTGATCAAAGAGGTCATTATGTATAAAGGTGATAAGTCTTATTAGTTGATTGCTAATGTCTTTTGTTGTCATTTATTTTTCAACGCCGTATGTGCTATACGGCGCGCAGCCTCATCACTCTTGTCTTCATTAACTCACTATTTCAGCGATGTGTTTGGATATGATAAATGATCAAAAACCACTTGGACCTAAGATGTCAATGACCAGGATTTTTTTAGACTAATGTAGGATCTTTATCAAGCTTGGGTTTTAATGCTCAGTTATCTATAATCGAAGTATCACTCGTCCATTAAGTGGCATTATCCTTGATACACGCCAGATTTGGTGCTGTTTCTTAAATAGTGAATTGTTTCTTTTGTTCGTTTTTTAAGTACAGGGTAGGACACAGATCTAATATATTTGGATGTAATTATTATCAATCACTTACTCTCTTGCCATGATATATTCAACATATTTTTAATGACGCTTATTTGGCCATGGATAGTAGCGGCATTAAGGATAAATTTTGTGCCGCCATTATGATCTAGACGGCATTTGAAGCTTAATGAATATATTCATTAACATAGACGTTAAAGATTGGTGATTTTGTTACCATAGTCTTCAATCAGGTATTGCATGATCTCTTCGACCGATGTGTCTTTAGTATCATCATCCATATAAATTTTAAAAGTGACAATGGCATGTCCGTCAGCCTTAAGTCGACTGGTTTGCATAGCAAAATAGGCGCTTTCAGTATTTGCTTCTCGTACTACAAAGCCATCAATTTCAAAGATACGATGACCAGAACGGTCATGCCATTTAGTTAACCTGTTTAAGCCTATTTCACATGATTGGTTAAACTCAATATGGTTTTGCCATGTTGTAGGGTGTGAAGGATCTTTGATGTGTGGGCATCGAACTGTATAGTTGTATACATGAGAAATTGCTGTCATATGCTACCTACCTGTTATGCGAATACTGATGCGATCGTAGATATCGCTATTATAAATCGACTAACACTATATATTCGTTTTGATGTTAATTGTCGCTTTACTCTTTCAGTATAGTGTTGTTAAGTCAATGTCATTTTAAGCCACTCTTTGTTCTTTTTATCATGAGTGATGCTTTGATAACCTTGCGTTAGATCTCAGTTTAGAAAAATAATTGCTTTTTTCTTCATCATGATGAGTAAAATTGTAGAGACAATGGGAGTGGACTGTGAGGTAAGGTTAAGCTTATGATTACATGATTGTCTTTATCTTCAGGCTGCAGTGTGTTTCATTATTGTGATTGATTCCATTTAGATAAAAAAGATAACGGCGTTAATGTTAAAAATAACTAAATTGATGTGTTTTAGTTATATGCAATATCAAGTTAACTGCATTTAATTCAATGGCTTGTGTATTTTTCTTGGTGTTGTTTTTGTGCTAAGGAATAATATAATGACTTTATATGTTTACAAATAATAAAAGTATGCTATTATTATTTTGCTCTGTTGTAAGAGTTATTAAAGATAAGAATTAAGTAAAAGTAGAACCCTCAGTCAGATCTTCGTAAGTTTGTCTCGGTAGTGTGTTTCCCTTAGCTTCATCGTAATACTTAATAATTCAGCTTCTCAGCACTTCGCATTTTCGCGATAAATTTAATGAATTTATATAAGGGACACAAAATGTCTAATTCAACTACTGGCACTGTAAAATGGTTTAACGAAGAGAAAGGTTTCGGTTTTATTTCTCAAGAAAATGGCGGTCCTGACGTATTTGTTCACTTCCGTGCTATTACTTCAGACGGTTTCAAGACTCTTGCAGAAGGTCAAAAAGTATCTTTTGAAGTTGAGCAAGGTCAAAAAGGCCTTCAAGCTGCTAATGTAGTACCTATGTAATCTAGATTTTTCTAGGTTAAAAATTAGACTGCCCAATGGCAGTCTTTTTTTTGTCAAAAATAATGTAATATTGTCGATTCGCTTGCAATTGTAATCGTTTTGACTAGAAATTTTACTTTTCACTTTTCACTTTTCACTTTTCACTTCTTAGTTATTCCCTTTGAAATATATCGCTGATGATTATTGAGTTCTAGCAATTAATAGAATCATATTTTTAATATATCAGTATTTATAGATTTGTAACGTGTATTTTGTCTATGGTTAGACCAGTTTTTATTAAGTTTATTGTTATTTAGATAAGTACCTGAGTATAAAATTACCACTAATTAGAACGTTATTTAAACACTGATTTTTTACATTTTTAATCTTGCATCAAAATCACGATTTACGTATAACTACTTACTGAATTTACTCATTATTTTTTATATGAAACAAGTTAGATCACTGTTAGAACATGAGTTCACTACGCTGGAAGAAGCATTCAAAAATCATCCTAAATATCGCTGTAGAACGCGTGCTCATGCAATATTGAGTAGTTATCATGGATTCAGTCTCAAGAAAATTGCCCAAATATTATTGGTAAAATCCGACACCGTATCTGGATGGATAGATCTATAGTTTGATTTGGGGATCAGCTTTCTTTATGACGGTAAGCATACATTAGTGAGCAATCATAAGTTAGTCTTTAAGGTGCTGCAGCCCTTTAAATATAAAGGTTTATACATTATTAGCAGCGTTGGCATGTTCAGTTAACTGAACAAACAGTGTCTCGTTATCTCTTTTAGGCTGTGATCTACAAGCATATTCACTTAAGTATCGACACCACTTCCTTAGTTGATTTTTTATTCTATATTCTCGTCCCGATCTCAGTGCTTTTAGAATATCTGGGAGCCAATCGTTTGCACATCGAGCAACCTTTTGTGTTGAAATCATCACCTTGTGTATTTCGCCACTCACTTTGGCGATAAAACGCTTGAGTAATAAAGTCAGCATACTCGCCCAGACTAAGCTCTCAGCGATGGATTTACTCCTTGTGTTGAAGCTTTTTAAGCCGCTATATGATTTTAATTCTTTGAAAAATAGCTCTATTTGCCAACGTAGTCCATATAACTCACACACTTTGACTGCAGGAAATTGCTCTCGTTTTAGGTTAGTGATGAGATAACCGATGGCAGATTTTTTTCTATCCCAGAATGCAATTAATCGGTGTAAACTCGGCTTGTCACTCCATTGCACATCAAGGTCAACAAGTTGATCTTTCTTCAATTTAACTCGCTTCATCTTCTTACCTACTAGCGCTTTAATGGCTGTTCCTTGGCTATCAAAAGCAGCGATTATATTCGGGTTAATTTGACCGTTCGTCCGCATGATCACATCACCACCATGTTTGTCAGCCTGATAGCAATATTCGATATTAAAGTAACCAGCATCCATAAGTAGCAAGATATCCTTTATTTCAAAAGCAAACGGATTATAGTGCCTCTCACTCTCCGAATCCGGTGCAATGCCAAGGTAATTGTAGCCACCCGACATCAAGTCCATGGTCATGTGTAGCTCCATTGCTGCGGGATGAGTCTTGGTAAATCGACCTGGAAATTGTTCCGTTAAACCAATATGTAATTTGAGAGAACTTCCATCATGTGCTTCTATCGCCTTAAAGGGATATTCGCTCGGCAAGGCTTGTTGTAAGGGCTCAAATAGCCATTCTTTGGCAGCTTGTTCGGTAAGACCTCGAAGTAGTTGAGTTAATTCAGGTTTTTTCAGCTTGTTGTGAAATGGCTTATAATTAATGCCTTTGCCATGTTCAATACATAAATTCTTATGTATATCAGAAAGGTTGATATTTGACCTTGTTCCCAAAGTGTTAAGTAGAGCAAATACCAGCTCCGTCGGTGATATGTTGCGCATGCGCTGCATAAAACCACACTTTCTAGCTAATTGTGTAATGCTTGTGGAGTTAAGAATACTTGTCAGGCGCTTAGGTATGCAGTTAAACTTCATTTCGTGCTCTCTCGTGGTTGGATGGATCTTTCACACGAGATATTTGATCATGAGATGAGTACAATCTCCAGTTTTTATTCAAAATAATACTTTTCAATCAAAATGATACTGGGTAATCCCTTAAGATCCTACCTATGAGTGAGCACTATAGCTCACAACAAGCGAAAGAGCTGTGGGCGGTTAAAGAGCAATGTATAAGCGTGTTAAGCATTTAAAAATTTTCTATATAGATGTTTTTATTAGCTTAATAGGTTAAGTTGTTATATGGGCCTCAACTCATAGGTTATAATGTTTATACCCTAAAGGCTGCGGTAATAAACTTGGAGATATATCAAATTATGTACTTAGGTAAATGTTTGTGCGGTGAGGTGGAAATAAAAATCAATGGTGAAATAAGCAGCATTATTCACTGTCACTGTTCTCTGTGCCGGAAAAATAGTGGTACCGCTTTTGCCACAAATGGTTTCATCAACTCTGCAGATTTAGAAATAACATTAGGTAAAAAAAGCTTAAGTACCTTTTCATTTAAGCCCGGCAAAAATAGGTATTTTTGCTCACGTTGTGGCTCACCCGTTTATAGTTCAAATGAGCAGGATCCTGCCCGTTATAGAATAAGGTTGGGGATCCTCGATTCAGATATAGTCGAACGACCTATTTCTCATAATTTTGTATCGTCAAAAGCAAATTGGGAAAATCTAGATGCTAGCTTACCCCGATATGATTCGTTTGAAACGGGACGAAAGTGACATTTGAATTTTGCTCAACACTTGGAATAAGGACGCGATCACGTCCTTATTTTTACAGGTGATCCTGAGCTATAAGTTCAAGGTGCAGTTATGAGGAACCGTGTAAAAATTGTGTTTTGATGGCTTTAAAAGATGATTTATCTCTTTATATTTCTTGTGAACTTTATCTTTTTGAGTCTGCCATTTCTTTCGCTAATTTACATCATGCCATATTAATCGCAGGTTTAGCGACTGTGATGCCGATAATGAATAGCATTAAGAAAGGAACTGCATGACACAAAATCATAGGATATTTGGCAACAGAGTTTTTGGTTGGGATGAAAAAATAGGGATCAACTTTACGTAATATTTTATAGTAAGGTATCAATATAGGCTTAAACCACACTTGAAAATAATAGCCACTTACAGCCACTATCTGTACTTCAATAAGTAATAGGAATAGATCAAGTCCTATAGCATCAATCAGTACCATCAAAGACATTAACTCAGGATTGAGTAGTCATGCACCTATCACCAAGACTGTTGCTATCTTCCATGTCCACTTTCTCATATATATAAATCCTCCATGATCACATCAACTACAGTTTATACATGCCTTGTCTCAAAATGTGTCATCTTCATTATGAACAGTCACTGTAACCTCACCATCAATACTTTCAGACACCAAGACATTGATGGGTCTACAACATACTTGGCAATCTTCGATATACTCTTGTTCAAAGTCGGTGGAATCAATTAAAACATCAATTGTCTCACCACAATAAGGGCATTCTATCGATTTCTCAGTTAATTGATTCAATTTTTACAGTCCTCAAAATTATCTAAAGACTTAACTACTTATGCCGCCTTACGTGTAGATCGAGCCCAGCCATTCAAAAGTACACCGTTAATGATTTTCATTGTCGTTTTTATTTATTCAAATCTATTTTATTGATATTCACAATGTAGACTTTATGTCATTGAAGTTACATTATTTTAATTTTTTTAGCAATACCTGAACGTGTACATCCCGACGCTTTTATTACTTGATTTACTATTAATATTATCAATTGTTATGAATTAACCTTTCAATTCTTTATTTTGTCACTAAAATGTAACTATTTTGTTGTTAAATGGTTTGTCGTTAATTTGTGGCAGGGTTCCTACTTCGCTTTTTGTTTGCTTATATTTTTTTCTTGGTGGTTTAATGAATACAGTGATTTTACAGAGAACCGTGTTCTATATGCACAAGGTTAAAGTGCATGGATATTGAAAAATTACTCTATTTACAAGGGATTGGCGATAGATTTATCGATTGTTATGGGCAAGGTATTGAGATCTCTGCCTGCGATAGAACTGGAATTTTGCAGTGCATGTTAGCGGGAGGAGATTGCTCTGTCAGTTCAGATTCAGAGCAGGGTATTAATGAAAGGGTTTACCTCCTTGATGCTAAGCCTTGGACTCTTGCGTTACATGCCTTTCAGCATACCAATGAAAGTGAACTTTATGTCAATGTTTACTTGAACAGTGATTACGCTGATGCAATCAGCTTACAGATATACACAGAGTACGGTGAACATGATATTGCCATTGCTTACCCTAAAGATCTTCATATCTGCGGTGACTATAGAATTAACGATACGCTCTATTTGCATTATCAAGGCTCATTAAAGCAATTATTTCCCAATATCGAACTCGGCTTAGGCTATCACACTCTTGAACTCACTCTTGTTGATCAGGCTATTACTTTGAGTGGGACTTTATTAGTGTCGCCAGATAAAACATATCAACTCGATGATATTAAACAAGATACATCCAAAGGTAGCGTTCATTTAGAGACTGAAATTCGACCTTGGGGCATAAGTGTTCAACTTTATTCATTGCGCTCTGATGAGCAATGGGGCATAGGAGATTTTGGTGATTTACGCTATTTAATCACCATGATAGCAGAGCAAGGTGGTGATTTTATTCAGTTAAATCCACTGCATGCATTAGACAATTTTAAGCAGACAAGTATCAGTCCTTATAGTCCCAGTGACAGAAGAAGACTTAATCCTCTTTATATTGAAATCTCGGGAGTGGATGAATATCGCTACATTGAACCACAAGTGACTACTCAGACATTTACAGATAAAAAGATCGCTTTGAATCGAGATAATTGGCTCGATTACGCCAGTGTTATCACGATTAAATATGAACTACTCAATATGTTATATGATGCCTTTTGCACTTATGAGTTAGCCGCTGACTCTCCTCGTGCGCAAGTATTCTCGCTGTTTGTTGACTCACAGGGTGATGATTTACATTACTTTGCTACTGAGCTGGCAAAACAGGCACCAGTAGGCTTTTGTGCTGATCCTCATTTTTATTGTTATTTACAGTTTTTAGCCGAATCTCAACTTGAGGAATGTCAGCTCAATGCTAAGGCGCTAGGGATGTCCATCGGCTTAATTCGTGACTTAGCCGTAGGAGCTTCGCCTGATGGTATTGAAGTTAAGCAAAATCAACATCAGTTTTGTTTACATGCGAGTATTGGCGCGCCGCCAGATCCGTTTGCTGCACAAGGTCAAAATTGGGGATTGACGCCTTTAGATCCCATCAAGTTAACGCAACATAACTTTGGGCATTTTATCCATATTCTACGTAGTAATATGCAAGCATGTGGGGCACTGCGTATTGATCATGTGATGTCGATATTGAGGCTGTGGTGGTGGCCTAATATTGCCAATTTGGGCAATGGTGCCTATGTGTATTATCCCGTTGAAACTTTAGTTGCCATTTTGTGCCTAGAAAGCCAACGTGCTAAGTGCTGTATCATAGGTGAAGATCTTGGTGTCGTTCCCCCAGAGCTTTATGGTTACCTGACTCAAGCTGGCATTTACTCTAATCAACTCTTCTATTTTTGCAAACACACTAATGGCTTTAATGAGCCCGATGAGCATAAAAACCACAGTTTAATGATGTTGGCAAATCATGATGTGCCGACTTTAGCTGCTTGGTGGTCATCCAGTGATTTGCACCTTAAGCGACAGATTGAACTCTTGGATAATGATGAGATACTCGGTGATGCATTAAATCAGCGTGAGCATGAAAAGTATCAACTATTTGAGCTCTTAGTGCATCACAGATTGCTCTCAGACACAGAAGATATTAACAGTATTGAGTATGAGCAGATCTTACATGCCTGGGTTGCATTAGCTGCTAAGAGCTACTCTAGTTTGTTTAGCATGCAAATTTGTGATCTGATTAGCGAAAGGCATAGCGTTAATATTCCTGGCACTTGGCAGGAGTACGCCAACTGGCAGCGACGCTTACCTCATACCTTAAAGGCAATCAAAGACTCTCCCCAGGCTCAAATGTTATTGAGAGAGATTTGTTCAGCGCGAAGTCGATCTGAAATGGACGCAGTAACTGTTTAATTTGATTTCAGGCGTGTAATTTACATTCTAATGGAAGATAAATGATGACTCAAAATGCCCCATATTTTCATAACGGTGCCGATATATCGCTACTCAATGGTGAATATTATGATGTGTTTTCTATCCTTGGTATGCATTTAATTGAGGTTGAAAATACAGCTAAGAGTAAGGCGGCTAAACCTAAGCAATTACTGATCGTTCGATGCTTACTACGTGGTGCGATCAAGGTTGATGTTATTAGTCTTAAGGATGGTAGCAAGGTGGCGAGTTTAGACCATGTTAATAAAGCCGGGCTATTTGCCGGGGTTATGGGCCGTCGAGTTAACCCTTTTCTCTATAAGTTAAGGGTCGAATACCCTCTTGGCGTTGAAGAGGTGATCGATCCTTATCAGTTTTCAAGCTTACTTAATGATAATGATCTCTATTTATTTGGTGAAGGCCGACTTGAACAAGCCTATCGATTTTTAGGTGCAAATTGGCGTGAAGTGAATCAAGTTCTTGGCGTGCACTTTTGCTTATGGGCACCCAATGCAAGACGAGTTTCAGTGGTGGGGGATTTTAATCATTGGGATGGGACTAGGCATGTCATGCGTCAGCATCAAGCCAATGGTCTTTGGGAAATATTTATTCCAAACGCGGCAGAGTCACAGCATTATAAATTCGAGTTAATCACCACTGACGGAGAACGGCTAGAAAAGTCTGATCCCTACGCTAAATCGATGCAAGGTTCGCCCAGTAATGCATCGCTTATCCCTCTTAAGAAAAACCATGTTTGGCAAGATAAAGCTTGGTTATCCAAGCGACATAAAAAACAATGGCATCAAGAAGCAATATCTACGTATGAAGTCCATTTAGCCTCTTGGCGGAGGAAAGGGGATGGGGGCCAGCAATACTTAAACTATCAAGATCTCATCGATGAACTTATTCCTTATGTCGTAGAGATGGGATTTACCCATCTTCAGTTGATGCCAATTAATGAATATCCTTTTGATGGCTCATGGGGCTATCAACCAGTGGGGCTTTATGCACCGACCTATAGATTTGGAGATGCATTGGGTTTACAAGCATTTATTGATGCTTGTCATCAAGCAAATATTGCCGTTGTACTTGATTGGGTGGCAGCTCATTTCCCGAAAGATCCTCATGGGTTAGTGCAATTTGATGGTACCAGTTTGTATGAACATCATGATCCTAAACGTGGTGAGCACCCTGACTGGGACACCTTGATTTATAACTATGGCCGTGGTGAAGTGCAAAGTTATTTGTTGAGTAATGCTTGCTATTGGTTGGATGAATTTCACTTTGATGGGTTACGTTTAGACGCGGTCTCGTCGATGTTATATCTCGACTACAGTCGTGAGGCAGGACAATGGGTACCTAATGAGTATGGTGGTCGTGAAAATCTTGAGGCGATAGCGTTCTTAAAAACGTTAAATCAACGTCTCTATCAAGCTTTTCCTGGCATCGTCATGATTGCCGAAGAATCGACGGCTTTTTCTGGTGTCACGACCAGAGTTGATGAAGGTGGGCTTGGGTTTGGTTTTAAATGGAACATGGGGTGGATGAATGACAGTTTACGTTATTTAAGCCGAGATCCTATCCATCGAAGCTATCATCAAAATGAGCTGACATTCAGTTTGATGTACTGTTTTAGCGAGCAGTTTGTGCTCTCGTTAAGTCATGATGAAGTGGTGCATGGCAAAGGTTCATTGATTAGTAAGCCCCCAGGTGATGACTGGCAACAATTTGCCAATATCCGTGCTTATTTAGGCTTTATGTGGGGTCATCCTGGTAAAAAACTCTTGTTTATGGGCGATGAATTTGGTCAGCGTGATGAGTGGAGTCATGACCGCAGTTTAGATTGGCATTTGCTCGAGTATTTACCTCACAAAGGGCTACAAGCTTGGGTTAAAGATTTAAATCAACTTTATCGGCAACAGTCTGCGCTGTTTAGCAGAGACACAGAAGCTGACAGTTTTTGTTGGCTAGATTGTAATAATCATCAAACAAGTGTGTTTAGTTTTATTCGTTATGGGGATATGCCCGATGATCACTTGTTGTTTGTGGTCAATATGACACCGCAGGTGCATTATGATTTTCGTATTGGTTTACCAGTCAATGCCGAACATCAAGAATTACTCAATAGCGATAGCCAATATTATGGTGGCAGTGGTGTCGGTAATGCCGGTGTGATCACTGCTGAACCTATCCCCTATCAAAATATGCCTCAAAGTAGTGTGATCACAGTACCGCCTTTAGCCTGCTTAGTGATTTCAATCATCGATGCTAAGAGATAGGAGGCTTTGATGAAATTAAGTAATGGTAAACCTTATCCTTTAGGGGCAAGTGTTGAAGATTCTGGGGTGAATTTCGCCCTATTTTCGGCTCATGGAACTAACGTTATTCTGTGTATTTTTGATGCGTTAGGAAAGGACGAGATAGCGCGTTATTCACTTCCTCGAAAATCTCAGCACATATGGCATGGCTTTCTCGAAGGCGTGTGTGCAGGGGTTGTTTATGCGTATCGCGTCGAGGGGCCTTTTCAGCCATTATCTGGGCATCGATTTAATCCAAATAAGTTATTACTCGATCCTTATGCTAAGCAGCTAGTAGGGGAATGTATTGATGCTCCGAGTCTATATAGTTATTGCCTTGATGATAAAGATGAAGATCTGTCATTTGATACGACAGACAACGCCAATATTATGCCTAAGTGCCGAGTTATCGATCATCGCCACCTTTTACCGGTGCCTCCTGTTCAGAAAAATTATAGCCAAGAAGAAGTGTCGCTTTCTTTACGTCGCAGCATCATTTATGAGCTTAATGTCAAAGGTTTTACGCAGCTTAACCTCGATATTGTTAAGAATGAAAGAGGAACATTTTCAGGGTTATGCTCACCTGCAGCAATCAAGTATCTGACTGAACTTGGGATCACCAGTGTTGAGTTAATGCCAGTACACAGTTTCTTTGATGAGCCTTTTTTACAACAAAAGAAGCTTAATAATTACTGGGGGTACAACAGTATTGGTTTTTTTGCGCCCCACCACGCTTATTTGACAAATGATGATGTGTTTGAGTTTCGTCAAATGGTGACAAGATTGCATGAAGCTGGCATTGAAGTGATTTTGGATGTGGTTTATAACCACACCGCAGAAGGCAATCGTTTAGGCCCAACCTATAGTTTTCGGGGCATTGATAACCTGAGCTATTACCGTTTAAATCCCAATGAGCCTAGGTATTACATTAATGATACCGGGTGTGGTAATACCCTCAATACTGATAATCCTAACGTACTTAAATTGGTGATGGATTCATTAAGGTATTGGGTTGAAGTGATGGGTGTTGACGGGTTTCGTTTTGATTTAGCCACCTGTCTAGGTCGTGAAAAGCAGGGGTTTGATATTGGCTCTGGATTCTTTGATGTTCTGACACAAGATCCAGTGTTAAGCCAAGTCCGTTTGATCGCTGAGCCATGGGATATCGGACCCGGTGGTTATCAATTAGGTCAGTTTCCTATTGGTTGGAGTGAATGGAACGACCAATATCGTGACACGATTCGCCGCTTTTGGCGTGGAGATGCAGGTATTTTGCCTGAATTTGCCAGACGCTTTCACGGTTCCAGTGATTTGTTTGAGCATTCAGGTCGCCAACCTTCAGCCAGTATTAACTATATCACCAGTCACGATGGCTTCTCTTTGATGGATCTTGTCAGTTTTAATCTGAAGCACAATGAAGCCAACGGAGAAGATAATCGTGATGGTCACAATGAAAATTTTAGCCATAACTATGGTGTAGAAGGACATTCAAATGACTTTAACGTTAATGCATTAAGAATTAGGCAGTGTAAAAACATGCTCACCACTCTTTTCCTATCTCAAGGGGTGCCAATGTTACTCGCAGGCGATGAGGTTGGGCATTCACAAGGAGGGAATAACAATGCCTATTGTCAAAATAATGAACTGAGTTGGTTCGATTGGTCACAAGATATCAGTAAAATTGAATTGCTTAATTTTACGCGAAAATTAATTCAATTAAGAAAACGTTTTCCGTTGCTTTGCCATCGTCAATACATCCACGACAGTGTCAATTTTGAGGAACCAGGTCTTGACTGGTTCAGCCGGCATGGAACTGAAATGACAAAAAATCTTTGGTGTGAGTCTCATACTCGTAGTTTAAGTGTGGTGATAAGCGGTGAGCTTGAAGCGCAGAAGGGCTGTCGTCAGGCATTATTATTGATGTTAAATACGGATGAGCAGAGTTTAGATTTTTATTTACCTGACCTACCTAAACTCGGCCTTTGGCAGTGTCTTTTACATACCCAAGATTCTGAGGTGGTATCACAAAAATTATCCGAAAAATGTGCGTTATATTGTCTGCAAGAACGAAGTTTAATGCTTTTTTATGCTGAATTTAAGGAGTCGATTCATGAGTGCTAAAGTCAATAAAGGTAAACGAGCGACGAAAGCGACATTAAGTGATTGTGAACCTTGTGATTCATTATCTGGTTCATTAACACGTTACATGAGCAATGGTTTAGGTAATGAGGAATACTCAGAGCAGCAATTGTTTCATGCTTTGGCATTAAGTGTACGTGATCAGATGTTAAATAATTGGCGGCAAACACGTACTAAAGACAGTCAATATCAAACGAAACACGTGGCGTATTTGTCATTAGAATTTCTGATGGGGCGTGCATTAGGTAATGCTTTGCTTAATCTCCAATTGGAGGATGAAAGCCGTGCAGCATTACAGCAATATGCTATTGATTTAGAAGAAATTGAAAGTTTAGAGCATGATGCTGGTTTAGGGAATGGAGGCTTAGGTCGGCTGGCGGCATGTTTCCTCGATAGTTGTGCCAGTATGGATATTTCTGTAACGGGATACGGGATCAGATATGAGTACGGCATGTTTGCTCAAAAAATTGTCGATGGCTATCAGATAGAACGTCCAGATCGTTGGTTAAGAGACGGTAATCCATGGGAAGTGCGCGTACCGAAACATAATGTCATCGTGCCTTTTTTTGGTCGTACTCAGGTTTATATTGATAAAGATGGCCGACGTAATACCAGCTGGGTAGACACCCAAGATGTGGTTGCTGCCGCCTACGATATGCCTGTGCCAGGTTACCGTAACGATCGGATCAATACTTTAAGACTGTGGAAGTCTGAGGCTACAGATGATTTTGATTTAAAAGAATTTAATCAAGGAGATTACACTGAGGCTGTGGCCAGTAAGAATTTGGCTGAGCAGATAACAATGGTGCTTTATCCCAATGACACCAGTGAAAATGGCAAAGAACTGAGATTAAGGCAACAGTATTTTCTGTCATCGGCAAGTTTGCAGGATTTACTCAACAATTGGGTAATGCACCAAGGGACTGATTTTAGTGGTTTTGCTAAAGCTTACGTGATGCAACTCAATGACACTCACCCAAGTATTGCCATCCCTGAGTTAATGCGTTTACTGGTGGATAAGTATTTTCTTGGTTGGGATCAAGCGTGGTCTATCACCACAAGTACCATGGCATATACCAATCATACCTTACTTCCAGAGGCTTTAGAGCGATGGCCTGTGCGTATTTTTGAGCAGATGCTCCCCAGAATATTAGAGATAATTTATGAGATAAACGCACGTTATCTTGATGACGTAGCACACCACTGGCCTGGAGATGGAAAAATGTTGGCTAAGATGTCGATAATTGAAGAAGGTGAAGTCCCTCATGTGCGTATGGCTTATTTAGCCATTGTGGCAAGCTTCTCGGTTAATGGTGTGGCGGGGTTGCATACTCAGCTGCTGACCAGTGGATTGTTTAAACACTTTTATGATTTGTGGCCTGAGAAGTTTAATAACCGCACCAATGGTGTGACACCGAGGCGTTGGTTAGCGCATTGTAATCCTAGGTTATCAGCGCTACTAACGGCACGATTAGGTGACGGCTGGGTGAAGAACCTGCATCATCTGCAAAAGTTAAAAGACGTGGCCGAAGATGTGACGTTATTAACAAAATGGCAGGAGGTAAAACTGGCGAATAAGGTCGATTTAACTCATATGATAGCCAAAGAGTGTGGCGTTCAGTTCGATCCCACTATGATGTTTGATGTTCAGGTTAAGCGGATCCATGAGTATAAACGTCAGCTATTAAATATACTGCACGTCATACATCTTTATCACCAAATACAGCAAGGCAATACCGATGATATCGTGCCAAGGTGTGTCTTGATTGGTGGTAAAGCTGCGCCGGGTTATGCCATGGCCAAGTTGCTTATCAAGCTTGCCAATAATGTGGCACATATGGTCAATTCCGATCCCTTAGTTAGCCGTTATCTTCGATTTGCTTTTCTGCCTAATTATAATGTCAGTGCCATGGAAAAAATATGCCCTGCCACTGATCTTTCTGAGCAGATATCTACCGCAGGGAAAGAGGCGTCAGGCACTGGCAATATGAAGTTCATGATGAACGGGGCTTTGACGATTGGGACGTTAGATGGCGCCAATATTGAAATGCTCGAAGAAGTCGGGGAGGAGAATTTTTTCTTATTTGGCTTAAATGCCAATGAAGTTACTTCGCTGCGTGGGCATTATGATCCGAATCGATTTATCGCAGCATCATCGGACTTATCCCATGTTATGGAGCTGCTAGAAAGTGGTCATTTTAATTTACTCGAACCTGAAATATTTGATCCCATTATTCATGCTATCAAAAGTCCATCGGATCCTTGGATGACGGCAGCGGATTTTGAGTCTTACCGATTAGCTCAGGTGAAAGTCGCGATAGCCTATCGAGACCGTGAGAATTGGACCAAAATGAGCATTTATAATACTGCATCCAGTGGTCGTTTTTCTAGCGATGTAACGATTGCCGGTTATCGTGATGACATTTGGCGAGCATGATGACATTACTATTTAAATTTGTGCTAGGAAGAGTCAATCTTAATGATGTTAGCATGCTAAATATAAGGCTCAGAGGAACAATCAATATGTCTAGTCCTAGCTCCAGCCCACGTTATATTAGTAATTTAACCCGTGATACCTACGCACTTATTCTTGCTGGTGGAAGAGGCTCTCGGTTACACCAATTGACGGAATGGCGTGCTAAACCAGCACTCTATTTCGGTGGTAAATTTAGAATTATCGATTTTCCGCTATCCAATTGTGTCAATTCCGGTGTTCGCCGTATTGGGGTGGTGACTCAGTATAAATCTCATTCGTTGATCCGACATATTATGCGTGGTTGGGGACACTTCAAAAAAGAGCTGGGTGAGTCGGTTGAGATCTTACCAGCTTCTCAACGTAATTGTGAGAACTGGTATCAAGGCACTGCTGACGCCGTTTTTCAAAACATTGATATCATACGGCATGAACGGCCAAAATACGTAATGATTTTATCTGGAGATCATGTTTATCGCATGGATTATGCGGGTCTGCTTGCGGCTCATGCTGAGTCCGGTGCCGATATGACTATTTCGTGTATCAATGTCTCTGTTGTTGAGGCTGCAAGTGATTTTGGTGTGGTCGAAGTTGATGAAAATAATCGTATTTTAGGTTTTGAGGAGAAACCTGAATCGCCCAAGTCTCTGCCTGGTGATCCTGAATCATGTTTAGCGTCTATGGGAAATTACGTCTTTAATACTGATTTTTTATTTGAGCAGTTAAAAAAGGACGCCATGAACGAAGGTTCAGAAAGGGATTTTGGTAAAGATATCATTCCAGCGATTATTGAACAACATAATGTATTTGCATATCGTTTTTGTAATTATTTTGATAATGAAAAAGCTTATTGGCGTGATGTTGGGACATTAGATTCATTCTGGCAGGCTAATATGGAGTTACTGTCGCCGACACCAGCCTTGAATCTGTACGATGCTAAGTGGCCTATTTGGACGTATCAAGAGCAGTTGCCTCCAGCCAAATTTGTATTTGACGACGATGACAGACGAGGCATGACTTTGGATTCTATTGTCTCGGGTGGCTGTATAATTTCTGGGGCAACAGTGCGCCGCAGTGTGTTATTTAACGAAGTGAGAGTGTGTTCTTATTCCGAAGTAGAAGATTCAGTTTTGTTACCTGATGTCGTGGTGCAACGCTATTGTAAAATTAAGAAAACAATTCTTGATCGAGGTTGCATCATTCCCGAAGGCACTGATATTGGCTATAACCATGATCATGACCGTAAAAGAGGGTTTAAGGTCTCAGAAAAAGGGGTGGTATTGGTGACTCGAACAATGTTGGGTTTACCCGTTGGTTATGAATAGTGATGATGAATAGATTAGCAAAAAGGAATGAATTGTGAAAAGAGTCCTCATGCTTGCAGCCGAAAATGGCAGTATTACTGGTGGTAAAGTGGGCGGTATGGCTGATGTGATAAGGGATCTACCGCAAGCCTTAAAGGGGCAGGAAGTACTCGCTGATGTGATCATGCCAAGTTATGGTTATTTAGCGGCTTCAGCTGGTGCACATTGGGTGAAAGAGATATCGGTTCCTTTTGCTGGTGGCGAATATCGGGTAGGTTTGTATTTAAGTGACCATCCAGATGTGGCAGGTGTTAAACTTTATTTCTTAGCACATCCTTGTTTTGTGTCGTCTGATAGCGGAACACAAAAAATATATTCTTCAGGCTGTGCTGATCGACCTTTTGCCGAAGATGCCAGTAAATTTGCCCTATTTTGTCAAAGTGTCGCCGTGGCTTTAGTGGAGCAAGCTATTCCTTTACCGGATCTTATGCATCTTCATGATTGGCATTCAGGATTATTTGCTTTATTGCGAGCCTATGTTCCTAAATTTAGTATTTTAAAATCAATTCCTTGCGTATTCACCATACATAATTTAGCACTGCAGGGGATACGGCCTTTATGTGGTGATCCTTCTTCATTAGAGGCTTGGTATCCAGAATTAGTAGCGCAATTGGATCTGTCACAACGTGCCTTGATTATTGATCCTCGTTACCCCAATTGTGTAAACCCAATGCGAGTCGGTATTAACTTGTGTGATCGAGTCCATCTCGTTTCGCCCAGTTATGTCGATGAAGTACTGTTACCATCTGATTATGAGGCAGGTTTTTTTGGTGGCGAGGGATTGGAAGCTGATTTAATCTGTAAGCGTGATGAACAAGCATTAGTGGGGATTTTAAACGGGTGCTTTTACTCTGCTGAGTTCGCTGAGCTGAATGTTGGTGATACTGACGTATATAGCCATAATCGATTGAAATATGAGCACACCTTTACTCAAATAGAATCCACATTAGTGAGTTGGCAAGGTGGGCGAGAGACGGTATCAAGTTGGGATCAGGTCGCCTTGACACGATTAAATGCACGCTGGCGAGATCTGGCTAACAACATTATGCCCAGTTGCTTACTGACTTCAGTTGGTCGATTGACGGATCAAAAAATGTTGATTTTACGACAAAAAATCAATAATGAAACCGTACTAGAAATAATGTTAAAGCGTTTCAGAGCGCTTGAACCTAATGGATTGTTCGTGTTGCTTGGCAGTGGTGATAGCGAGATTGCAAGAGAGTTTCTTGCTATTGCAGTTAATCATAGTCATTTTATTTTTCTTAATGGTTATCATGAACAAGTGTCTGAATTTTTATATAAGGCAGGAGATCTGTTTATTATGCCTAGTTCCTTTGAACCTTGCGGGATAAGTCAGTTATTATCTATGCGTGAAGGTCAGCTTTGTTTGGTTCATGGGATTGGTGGGCTTAAAGATACTGTGATCAATAATGAGACGGGCTATGTTTTTAATGGCGATACGCTTGTGGCACAAGGAGAAGATTTTTTGAGTCGTTTCAGTGTTGCTATATCTGAAAAGGGGACGGATAAGTGGCAGCAGATGCAGTCGTTGGCTAAAGCACAGCGCTTTGATTGGTCAAGTTCTGCCAGAGATTATGTTAGGCAACTTTATCAATTTTACCGTTAGTACTTTGTCATCGAGTTTGATTGTTACTTATGATTAGGGTCTGTTTATCTGCAAAATGGTAATTAGGACAACAGACCCTAGGTGGCAACAAATGTGTATTAATGAGTTGTGAAGGTATTTAATGCAGTGTCCGATGGCTAAACCTTAAATGTTTGGCATCTTTAATTAGGCGAATAAAATCGTCTCTGTTGATGCGCAGCAGGCTATTATGATCGCCTGCTTCTAAATACAGTTCTTTGGATTGGATGAGCAGATCATCATAAACGGCTTCTATGTTATAGGCATTGCCAAGGGGAGGGATCGCTCCTTTCTCGCAATCGTTGAACATTGTGTAGACATCTTGCTCATTAATAAGGTGCAGATCTCGATTTAATTTTTCTCCTAGTGATCCTAAGCTTATTTTGTGATTAGCCAATAATACAGCCATCATTTTTCGACCTTCGTGATCTTCTAAGATAACGGCTTTGGCTATTTGAGCGGGTGAAATTTTTGCTGCCTCTGCTGAGCTAATAGAACTTGAACTATGTGGGTGGGGGATGAGATCATAGCTGACCTCATTATGGTGCAAATATTCGTTTAAACGTATAGATATAGTCATTGTGTAACCTCATAAAGACATTATGACCCATCAATTATAGTCGCTTTGGCTTTATTACTCCTCTTAATCATCATAAATAGTCTATTTTATGGTAAAAAATCTTAGGTGCTAGCGTGTGCGTAGTGATTTACTTTTTCATTGATTTTGATGATTTTTTGGCAGTATAAAGTGTCGTCAGTCATGGCTTATGAAGAGCAGAGAAAACAATTTATACATAAAAATGACTTTTATAGCATGGGGTTACATTGTCAAAAATAGACAGCTAAAGTAGTAGGCCGTCATCAATCTCATGATATTGTGCAACCGAATCGATTAAGGATTTAGCTGTCAATCCTGGTACACCATAGGCTTGGGTCTCAACACCATATTTTTGATATATTTTCAGCATTAATACATCGAAATCTCCATCTCCTGAAAGTAAGATGATACTGTCGACTTCGCTGGCTGCTTCCATGATATCGATGGTGATCCCTACGTCCCAATCTCCCTTTGCGCTGCCATCAGCTCGCTGGATAAAAGGTTTCAGTTTGACATCAAAACCTATGTGTTTAAGTGCATCTTGAAACTTCAATTGGCCATCATCTCCTTTATGTATGGCATACGCGGTTGCTGAGATAATGTCACCTTCATGATGAATATGTTGCCAGAGTTTTCGATAGTTAAATTGACGGCCGTAAGCTTGGCGGCAAGTGTAATAAATATTTTGAACATCGACAAAAATGGCGATTTTTTTCACGTTAACCCCTTGATAGATTTAATGACAATAGCACCATACATCAGAGTGCCGTTGGAATGAAGTGTTATCATTAGAGCTGAATGTTCTCGCTTACATTTTTTTAAACCCCATTAGACATAAAGGTTTATGTTTACGTTGATGCTTGATAAATAATTGAGCAATGTCATTGGGTGGGGTTTGCAATGGATTAAATCCATGTTGCTGATAAAAGGAAACGAGATGAGGCAGCGCAAACAGAAAAGCGTGTTCATCGTTCAATTCATTAATGATGGCATTCATTAATGAATGTCCTAAACCTTGACCTCGAAAGCTTGGATGAACCAGCATCCCAGTGATTAAGGTGTCTCTCCCGATTGGGCGAAGTCTAATGGCAGCGATGACTTCGGTGTGGGGTTCGGTTTTATTGGAGTCTGACTCGGATAAAAAAACGGCAAGCCGTTCTTTTTTTGTCAGTCGAGCATAAGGCATAAATTGCTTGTAAAAAGAATAAGCTTGCGCGCGCTTATTGATGGGAAGCCAATGAAGGTCCACAGTATTACTCGTTTAATCTGATTGTTGAATGATGTTATCAAAATTGATTGCTTCTATCATGGGTTATTGTATTAGCCTTTAACCTTGCACCACATATTAACGATTTGGTTGATTGTTATTTTTAAGTCTTACTTTGTTACTGATTGGTTTTTATTCATGACTTATTACAAGTTATCTGTCAAATATAGGCTTTATTTTGCTTAGCTTTACACAGCTTTACCCTATAAAGGATAATTTTTATCTAAAATAATCCCCATTACTCATCGTATGAACTGATAAAGATATTTTTACATGAAAAAAAGCCTGATTGTTATTCCTTTTATTACATTGGTCATATTAATGGCCTTATTAAGTGGTTTGTTTGAAACAAAGACCACAGTGGATAAGGAGTCACGTGGGCCGCGTGTTGTTCCCGTAGTGACAGGAATGGTGGCGCAACATCTGCTCTCGCAAACGATATCACTCATTGGTAAATTAGCGGCGGATAAATCCGTGTTTATTGCATCTGAAGTAGCGGGCAAAATAAAGGCGATTCAGGTAGCGGCAGATCAAGAAATTCAAGCTGGCCAAATACTCATTCAATTAGAAGATGCGCGTTCTCAAGCGAGTATGTCCGAAGCAAACGCTTACCTTAATGATGAAAAACGTAAGTTAATAGAATTTAAAAAGTTAATTACTAAAAATGCCATTACTCAAACCGAAATAGATGCACAGCAAGCCAGTGTTGATATTGCTGTTGCACGTTTGGCTGCAGCTAAGGCTGAGCTTGATTTTCATTATATTAAAGCTCCGTTTACAGGTACAGCAGGTTTGTTGGATTTCAGTCTAGGAAAAATGGTTGCGATAGGCAGTGAATTATTAACGTTAGATGATCTTTCATCGATGAGGCTTGATTTACAAGTGCCAGAGAATTACCTGTCTCAATTAAATGTTGGTATGACAGTCAGTGCGATAAATAGTGCATGGCCCTCAGAGGTGTTTACTGGTTTGGTGGTGGCAATTGATCCGCGTATTAATCAGGAGACATTAAGCTTAAAAGTCAGAGTTAATTTTGATAATCATAATAATAAGCTTAAACCTGGGATGTTGATGTCAGCAAGATTAGATTTTCCTGCAGTGTCTGAGCCTGTTATCCCTGTTCAGGCTATCGAATATTCGGGCACTAAGCGTTTTGTATACGTGATCGGTGAAGATGAGTTAGCGACCCGGACTCAAGTGATATTAGGGGCTAGAATTAAAGATGAAGTGGTGATCTCTGAAGGTGTCGATGTGGGGCAGAAGATCGTGGTTCAAGGATTGGTTAATATGCGTGATGGTCTTAAAGTTAATGATCTTTCAGTGATGAATACAGAGAGGATGAAGACCAAAATAATTGGGGATAAGGGAGATGAAAGTTAATGTTACTCTCTGATATTTCGGTTAAACGTCCTGTTGTTGCTATTGTGTTAAGTCTACTGCTGTGTGTATTTGGTTTAGTTTCATTCTCCAAGCTTGCTGTCCGTGAGATGCCGGACATTGAAAGTCCTGTGGTAACGATTATGACCAATTATGAGGGGGCTTCAGCAACCATCATGGAGAGTCAAATTACCAAAGTGTTAGAAGATGAACTCACTGGGATAAGTGGCATCGATGAGATAACTTCAGTGACTCGTAACGGTATGTCGAACATCACGATTACGTTCACCCTTGATTGGGATTTGACTGAAGGAGTGAGCGATGTTCGCGACGCGGTTGCCAGAGCTCAGCGTCGGCTTCCTGATGAAGCTGACGATCCGATTGTCTCTAAAGATAATGGTTCTGGAGAGCCTTCACTCTATATTAATTTAAGTTCTTCCGTGATGGACAGGACTCAGCTGACTGATTATGCCCAACGAGTATTAGAAGATAGGTTCAGCCTGATTACTGGTGTGAGTTCAGTGAACATCTCTGGTGGTTTATACAAGGTGATGTATGTCCAGCTCAAACCAGAGCTAATGGCAGGCCGAAACGTAACGACGGCAGACATCATTGCGAGTTTAAATAAAGAAAATGTGGAAACACCTGGTGGAGAAGTACGCAACGATACCACAGTCATGACCGTTCGTACTGCACGTTTGTACCAAAATCCTGAAGATTTTGATTATTTAGTGGTGAAAACTGCGAGCGATGGAACGCCTGTTTACCTTAAAGATATTGCTTCGGTGTTTATTGGGGCAGAGAACGAAAATTCCACGTTTAAGAGTAATGGTGAGCTTAATTTGAGTTTAGGCATTATCGCTCAGTCTGATGCTAACCCTTTACTTGTCGCTAAAGCGGCTCACGAAGAAGTTAATCGTATTCAACAATTTTTGCCTGAAGGTACACAACTCGTCGTTGATTATGATTCGACTGTGTTTATCGACCGCTCAATTACTGAAGTCTATAACACCTTGTTTATTACTGGTGGATTAGTTGTGCTGGTGCTGTACATTTTTATCGGGCAGGTGAGGGCTACGCTGATTCCTGCTGTGACGGTACCAGTTTCTCTTATTTCAGCTTTTATTGCCGCCAATATTTTCGGTTTTTCCATCAATTTACTAACGTTAATGGCGCTTATTTTATCAATTGGTCTCGTGGTCGATGATGCCATTGTGGTGGTGGAAAATATCTTTCATCATTTGGAGAAAGGAGAGGGACCATTGCTGGCTGCCTATAAAGGTACCCGTGAAGTTGGCTTTGCAGTGGTAGCCACAACGGCTGTATTAGTGATGGTGTTTTTACCTATCTCGTTTATGGAGGGTATGGTTGGACGATTATTTACCGAATTTTCGGTGATGTTGGCTATGTCAGTGATTTTCTCATCAATTATCGCCTTAACCTTAACGCCAGTGCTGAGCAGTAAATTACTTAAAGCCAATGTAAAACCTAACTGTTTTAATTTGTGGATAAATCAACAGTTTGAACGATTGGACAAGGTGTATCGTATGGTGCTGGTTAAGGTGATGCGTTTTCGTGTCGCAGCCCCCTTTATTATTATGTTGTGTATGCTAGGCAGTGGACTGCTGATGCAAAATGTCCCGTCTCAGTTAGCCCCACAAGAAGATCGCGGGGTTATTTTTGCGTTTGTTAAGGGAGCGGAAGGTACCAGTTATAATCGCATGAACGCAAATATGAATATTGTCGAACAGAGGTTGATCCCATTGTTAGGTCAAGGTGTGATTAAGTCTTTTAGTATTGAGGCTCCAGCTTTTGGTGGTAATGCAGGCGATCAGACAGGCTTTGTGATCATGCAACTTGAAAGCTGGGAAGACAGAAACATCAATGCTCAGCAAGCATTAGGTGTGGTTGGTAAAGCATTGCAAGATATCCCAGATGTGATGGTGCGCCCTATGTTACCTGGTTTTAGAGGGCAGTCGAGCGAGCCGGTGCAGTTTGTGATTGGTGGCTCTGATTATACCGAGCTGTTTAAGTGGGCTGAGGTGCTGCAAGAGGAAGCGATTCTTAGTCCTATGCTAACAGGGGTGGATCTTGATTACGCTGAAACGACACCAGAGTTAGTTGTCAGTGTTAATCGCGAACGTGCAGCAGAGCTTGGGATCAGCGTAGCTGAGATATCTGAAACTTTAGAGGTAATGTTAGGTGGCCGTAAAGAGACGACGTTTGTTGAGCGCGGTGAGGAATACGATGTTTACCTAAGAGGTGATGAAGATAATTTTAATAGTGTGGCCGACTTAAGCCAGATTTATATGCGTTCAGCCAAAGGTGAGCTTATCACATTGGATTCAGTCACTCATACCGAAGAAGTGGCTTCTGCCAATAAGCTTAGCCATACCAATAAGCAAAAATCCATCACTTTGGCAGCAAACTTAGTGGAAGGATATACTCTAGGTGAAGCGCTTAATTTCTTAGATGCTAAGGCTATTGAGATATTACCTAGTGATATTTCAGTGAGTTATACTGGAGAATCAAAAGATTTTAAAGAAAACCAAAGTAGCGTGTTAATGGTATTTGGTTTAGCTTTGTTGGTGGCTTATTTGGTGCTCGCCGCACAATTTGAGAGCTTTATTAATCCCATGGTGGTGATGTTTACTGTTCCTATGGGGGTATTGGGTGGGTTTCTTGGTCTCTATTTAACAGGTCAAGGGCTGAATATTTATAGTCAAATTGGCATGATTATGCTGATTGGTATGGTGACTAAAAATGGTATTTTGATTGTTGAATTTGCCAATCAATTAAGGGACAGAGGCACCGAACTTGAGCAGGCCATTATTGATGCATCAGCCCGTCGGTTACGCCCTATCTTAATGACGGCATTCACGACATTAGTAGGTGCTGTGCCTTTGATTTTGTCAACGGGAGCGGGGTCTGAGAGTCGTATTGCGGTAGGGACAGTGGTCTTTTTTGGAATGGCATTTGCTACGTTTGTGACTTTGTTGGTTATTCCTGCTATGTACCGTTTAATCTCTGGTAATACTCATTCCCCTGGATTTGTCGAAGCCAAACTTGCTGAAGCAATAGCGGCACAGCATCCATCTCAGTGATAGTTTTATCATAGAAAAAGCCTGTAACTCGAGTGTACAGGCTTTTATATAGCGATAAGGTTGGGTTTAGGTTAAGAGCTAGTTCATTCGTTTGTACTTAAGGCGATGAGGTTCAACCACGTCTGTGCCCATTGTTTCTTTTAACCAAGCTGAATATTCGGTGTAATTACCTTCATAAAAGTTCACTTTACCTTCATCACGGTAATCGAGAATATGAGTAGCGATTCTATCTAGAAACCAACGGTCATGAGAGATGACCATGGCACAACCTGGAAACTCGAGTAAGGCTTCCTCTAATGCTCGCAATGTTTCAACGTCTAAGTCGTTGGTAGGCTCATCGAGTAATAACAGATTGCCGCCAGCTTGCAATAACTTAGCTAAATGGACGCGATTACGTTCACCTCCAGATAGACTACCAATGATTTTTTGTTGATCGCCACCACGGAAATTAAATCGGCCGACATAAGCGCGGCTTGGGATCTCAGTGTTGTTGATGCGCATAATATCTTGCCCACCAGAGATCTCTTGCCATACAGTGTTTTTGTCGTTCATTGAATCCCGGAATTGCTCAACGGAGGCGATTTGTACACTTTCACCAATGTCGACACTGCCACTATCAGGTTGCTCATCGCCAGATATCATTTTAAATAAGGTTGATTTACCCGCGCCGTTTGCACCAATAATACCTACAATGGCACCTTTAGGTACGGTGAAACTTAAGTCATCGATCAGTACGCGATCCCCATAAGATTTAGTTAGGTTTTTTATCTCAACGACCTTATCACCTAAACGTGGTCCCGGAGGAATAAAGAGCTCGTTGGTTTCGTTACGTTTTTGATAGTCGTTAGTATTAAGCTCTTCGAAGCGAGCCATACGAGCTTTACCTTTAGATTGACGACCTTTTGCCCCTTGGCGTACCCATTCAAGTTCTTTTTGGATGGTTTTTTGACGTGCACTTTGAGTTGCAGACTCTTGGGTTAGGCGAGCATCTTTTTGTTCGAGCCAAGAGGAGTAGTTGCCTTCCCATGGGATGCCTTCACCACGGTCAAGTTCTAAAATCCAACCTGCGGCATTATCTAAGAAATATCTATCGTGAGTAATGGCGACAACGGTCCCCGTATAATCTTGTAAAAAACGCTCAAGCCAAGCCACTGATTCTGCATCTAAGTGGTTAGTAGGCTCATCAAGCAACAGCATGTCTGGCTTTTCTAATAGTAAACGACAGATAGCGACACGACGACGTTCACCACCAGAAAGAATGGCAATTTTTTCATCCCAATCAGGTAAACGCAGTGCGTTTGCTGCACGTTCTAAGACGTTATCTAGGTTGTGTGCATCTTGAGATTGAATGATGGCTTCTAGTTGGCCTTGTTCTTTGGCTAATGCATCAAAATCTGCGTCAGGTTCAGCATATAATGCATAGACTTCATCTAATCGTGTGAGGGCATTTTTTGCCTCAGAAACGGCTTCTTCAACCGCTTCTCTGACAGTTTGGTTTTCATCTAGTTTAGGTTCTTGGGGTAAATAACCTATTTTCAAATCTTGCATTGGGCGAGCTTCACCCTCAATTTCAGTATCAATACCGGCCATAATACGCAGTAAAGTTGATTTACCTGAGCCATTGAGACCTAAAACACCAATTTTTGCACCGGGGAAAAAACTTAAAGAAATATCTTTCAGGATCTGCTTTTTCGGTGGAACAATTTTACCCACCCTAAGCATGCTATAAACAAATTGAGCCATGATTGTGTTCTTCTTTGATAAAACAATGTCAGTGATTCTACTCGATAAAATAGGCAAGCTAAACAGAGATAAACAGTTTTAGCTTAGATAGTTAAGCAAGCAATAAACACCTCTTTATTCTATATGAGTGATGATCACGTTTAAAATTGAAAAAAGTGTTTTCTAAAATGGCTATTAAAGTAACACGTTATGAATTTTATAAAGTAAAACAGATGTGAATATTACGTACAGTCCCTATTGGGTGTGAGTATGGACATTACTCAGGTTGAACAGTAAATAATTTCATGTTCCAAAGATTGTGATTGTAGTCAAATGCGCTGTAGAATATGGGCTAACCCTACTATAAGAATTTACAGCTGGAGTCAGTAATGCTGAAAAAAGAGATGAATATCGCGGATTTTGATCCACAACTGTTTCAAGCGATTCAAGATGAGACTCGTCGTCAAGAAGAGCATATTGAACTTATTGCTTCAGAAAATTACACCAGTCCACGTGTACTTGAAGCACAAGGTTCTCAGCTGACGAACAAATACGCGGAAGGTTACCCTGGGAAGCGTTATTACGGTGGTTGTGAACATGTTGATATTGCTGAGGAATTAGCAATATCACGTGCAAAAGAACTCTTTGGTGCTACTTACGCAAACGTGCAACCTCATTCAGGCTCACAAGCTAATGCAGCTGTTTTTATGGCACTCCTTGAAGGTGGCGATACTGTGCTAGGCATGAGCTTAGCGCATGGTGGTCATTTGACTCACGGTTCTCATGTGAGCTTTTCTGGCAAATTGTATCATGCAGTTCAATATGGCATTGACGAAACAACAGGCAAAATAGATTATGCCGAAGTTGAGCGTTTGGCGATTGAGCATAAACCTAAAATGGTCATTGCCGGTTTTAGTGCGTATTCAGGGATTATTGATTGGGGCAAATTTCGTGAGATAGCAGATAAAGTTGGTGCTTACCTATTTGTCGATATGGCACATGTTGCAGGC
This sequence comes from Shewanella sp. VB17, assembly GCF_013248905.1. Taxonomy (NCBI): domain Bacteria; kingdom Pseudomonadati; phylum Pseudomonadota; class Gammaproteobacteria; order Alteromonadales; family Shewanellaceae; genus Shewanella; species Shewanella sp. VB17. Next base: position 4,026,001 of record NZ_JABRVS010000001.1, on the reverse strand, counting down.
CTTGTGGCTGCAGGCATTTATCCCAACCCATTGCCACATGCTCATGTCGTTACCACGACCACTCATAAAACGCTTGCGGGCCCACGTGGTGGTTTGATATTGTCGGCAATTGACGATGAAGCCATTTATAAAAAGCTTAATTCAGCGGTATTCCCTGGTGGTCAAGGGGGGCCTTTGATGCACGTTATTGCTGCTAAAGCGGTCGCATTTAAAGAAGCATTAGAGCCTGAATTTACTGCGTATCAGGAGCAAGTTGTTGTTAATGCTAAAGCAATGGCTAACGCGTTTATTGAGCGTGGTTATGATGTCGTTTCGGGTGGTACTGATAACCACTTATTTTTGCTTGATCTCATTGCTAAAGATATCACAGGTAAAGATGCCGATGCAGCCTTGGGCTTGGCGAACATCACTGTTAACAAAAATTCAGTGCCTAATGATCCTCGCTCACCATTTGTGACCTCTGGTCTGCGTATTGGCTCTCCGGCTATCACTCGCCGTGGTTTTAAAGAAGCACAGGCGATTGAATTAACTAACTGGATGTGTGATGTATTAGATGATATTAGTAATGAAGCGACCATAGAGCGTGTTAAGCAGCAGGTTCTTGAATTGTGTGCTAAGTTTCCTGTTTATGGTTAACCTTAAAGGTTAAATCAGGTAAACTTCGATGGCCGCTTTTTAGCGGTCATTTTTGTATCTGATGATTAACTTTGAGTGTCTTGATACTCTGGTGTAAAATTGTCACCTATAAGAATTTGGTTTTATTGTTATTATTATCAGCTGGAGGTTCAATGCATTGTCCATTTTGCAGCGCAACAGAGACTAAGGTGATCGATTCTCGCTTAGTGGCTGATGGTCATCAAGTTAGGCGTCGCCGTGAGTGTGCTGAGTGTCATGAAAGATTTACCACCTTTGAGGGCGCAGAATTAGCGATGCCTCGGGTGATAAAACAAGATGGCAGTCGTCAACCTTTTGATGAAGATAAATTGCGGGGTGGTATGCTCAGAGCAGTGGAAAAACGTCCAGTATCGATGGATCAAATTGAACAATCTTTGACAAAAATTAAATCAATGCTGCGTGCTACGGGTGAACGAGAAATTAAGTCTGAAATGATAGGCAACTTGATGATGGATCAGTTAGTAAATCTTGATAAAGTGGCTTATATTCGTTTTGCCTCCGTGTATCGTGCATTTGAAGATGTGTGTGAGTTTGGTGATGCTATCGCAAAACTGCAAAAGTAAATGAATTTATTGAAAATGTGTATTAGTCCAAGGTTAGTGCATTATGTGGTCTGTAGAAGATATTGAAATGATGAGCCGTGCGATCAAATTGGCGCGTAAAGGACGCTATACTACTCGTCCAAACCCATGTGTTGGTTGTGTGATAAGTAAAGATGGTCAGCTTATCGGTGAAGGTTTTCATATTAAGGCTGGTGGCCCTCATGCTGAGGTTCATGCGTTGGAGATGGCCAGTCATGGCTCGAAACTGAGTATTAAAGGCGCCACAGTGTATGTGACTTTAGAGCCATGTAGTCATTATGGCCGTACACCGCCTTGTGCTGAAGCACTTATCAAACAGGGGATCAGCCGAGTTGTTGTTGCGGTGCAAGATCCAAATCCACAAGTGTCAGGACGTGGTATTGCTATGCTTAAAGATGCGGGCATTCAGGTCGATGTGGGTTTGCTTTGTGATGAGGCTAGCTTGATAAATGTTGGTTTTATGAAGCGAATGAAGCTTGGGTTACCTTGGATCACGGTTAAATTAGCCGCGAGTCTTGATGGTAAAACGGCGTTATCAAATGGGGTTTCTAAATGGATCACTGGCCCTGATGCCCGCCGTGATGTACAGCGATTACGCGCTCGTCATTGCGCCCTCATTACCGGTGTTGAAACGGTATTAGCCGATAACCCATCGCTTAATGTACGTCACAACGAATTAGGTTATCTGAGCCATACACTGTCAGCACGTGAACTGCATCAGCCTCTACGCGTTGTGCTTGATAGCCGTGCTCGTTTAACGCATTCACCAAAGCTTTTTTCTATTACAGATCCGATCCTGTTAGTATCATGCGTAGATTATCCTGTATCTGAACAAGCTCATTGGCCATCTCATGTTAGCCAGATAACATTGTCAGCTGATGCGTCAGGACGAGTTAGCTTAAATGAACTATTTGAATACCTTGGTAAAAGTTGTAATGCGGTGCTTATTGAAGCTGGTGCAACTTTAGCTGGGAGCGTGATAGCACAAGGTTATGCCGATGAGTTAATCCTGTACCAAGCGATGAAAATTTTAGGCTCTGCTGGGCGCAATTTACTCACGATGGCAGATCACCAAGTGATGTCTGATGTGCCGAAGATAACTCTCATTGATGAACGTAAAGTTGGGGTAGATACCCGCTTAACATTAGCTATAAGGTCGTAATTATGTTTACTGGAATTATTGAATCAGTAGGTTCGCTGCGTAAAATAGAACGCCGTGGTGATGATATACGCCTTAGCGTCGCGAGCGGTAAGCTAGATCTGAGTGATGTACGTCTTGGTGATAGTATTGCTACTCATGGCGTATGCCTTACCGTTGTGGCGTGCATGAATGATGGTTATGTTGCTGACATATCAGCAGAAACGGTTAGCTTAACAGGTTTCTCTCATTATCAGGTTGGCGATAAAGTTAACCTTGAGAAGGCGGTAACACCCACTACTCGCCTTGGTGGCCATATGGTCAGTGGTCATGTGGATGGTGTGGCGCGTGTCGATGACAGGCAGTATCGTGGTAAGGCGATTGAATTTTGGCTAACAGCGCCTGCTCATTTAGCGCGTTATATTGCCCATAAAGGTTCAATCACGATTGATGGTGTGAGCTTGACGGTCAATGAAGTGAGTGGTAACCGTTTTAGATTGACGATTGTTCCTCATACTGCAGGTGAAACGACGTTAGTTGATTTGAAAATGGGTGATACCGTCAATATTGAAGTTGATCTTATTGCCCGTCACTTAGAACGCTTAATGAATTATGACAGCGACAAGCCTGACGTGCCTGAGTCAACGGTCACCATGGATCTGTTAGCTCGCTCAGGTTTTTTACGTTAGTGATGAACAACAGAAATGAAACTATTTATATTAGTAATAAAAATTAAGGCCTTATAATGTCGTTACACAGTATAGAAGATATCATCGAAGATATTCGCCTAGGCAAAATGGTTATTTTGATGGACGATGAAGACAGAGAAAATGAAGGTGATCTGATCATGGCTGCCAACATGGTGACGGCAGAAGCGATCAATTTCATGGCTAAATTTGGTCGGGGGTTAATTTGTCAGACACTCACTCAAGCTCGTTGTCAGCAGTTACATTTACCATTAATGGTAAAGGATAATAACGCCCAATTTTCGACTAATTTTACTGTTTCTATTGAAGCAGCAGAAGGAGTCACTACGGGGATTTCAGCTCAAGATCGTGCTGTTACTGTGCTTGCGGCTGTAGGCAAAGATGCTAAGCCGACAGATATTGTTCAACCTGGTCACATTTTTCCGTTAATGGCTAAAGAAGGCGGTGTGCTTATTCGTGCTGGTCACACTGAAGCTGGATGCGATTTAGCGCGTCTAGCAGGGTTTGAAGCATCCTCTGTTATTGTTGAAATTCTCAATGATGATGGCACTATGGCTCGTCGTCCTGATCTAGAGGTCTTTGCCAAGGAGCATGGGCTTAAAATGGGTACGATTGCAGATTTAATTGAATACCGAAACACCCAAGAGACGACAGTTGTTCGTGAAGCTCAGTGTAAGTTGCCAACACGCTTCGGCGAGTTTGATATGGTAACTTTTAGGGATACTATTGATAATCAATTACATTATGTTCTTGTCAAAGGTGAAGTGAAAGAACAGGTATTAGTGCGGGTTCATTTGCAAAATACTTTTAATGATTTACTTCACTCTGAGCGTGATCAGCAGCGTAGCTGGCCGTTAGAGAAAGCAATGGAACGCATTGCTGATGAAGGAGGGGTACTTGTTTTACTGGGTAACCTAGAACATAGCAGCGATATTTTAGCTAAAGTGAAAGCGTTTGAACTTGAAGACAGTGGGCAGTCTGTTGCTGCTGTTAAATGGAAAGGAAGTTCTCGTCTCGTGGGAGTCGGTTCACAGATCCTAGCGAGTCTGGGGGTGACTAAAATGCGTTTATTGAGCTCACCAAAGCGTTATCATTCACTTTCTGGTTTTGGCTTAGAAGTAACAGAGTATATTTCAAAATAGTATCTGTGAAGATGAGAAGCCTAGTTCATGTCAGCACTGATGTAATAAGGACAATATTGTTGTTTCGATATGCTTGTGCTGCCATGTTCATCTGCTTTTTCATCAGCATCCTAAAGCAGTCTTTAATATTTTAACGAGGATGCGTAAATTAAAAAGGATGGTCTACCATTATCCAACTATTTGTCGATTCATCTGAATGTGCGACGTCGAACCGAATCACTATCCCTGCCATTAATGCCCTTAATGAAACCCCATAGTCCATTTTAAGATCTGAGAATAATGTGTTGACAGTATATTCAGGTGAGACTCTACCTGCTTCAACAAAACCCACAATTTGAAACCAATTAAGTTTTAGAAATTTAAGCCAATTCACATCCTCTATCGGATTATATTTTAGGGTATAGCGGTACTCAGCAGTGGTATAGATAGCGGCTTTATCATGGAAACGATTTTGATCAAAACCCCGCATACGATAAAACCCTCCTAAGGTTGCTCCTTCGTTATAGGGAGCATTGTTAACCACCTTTCTGCCACCAATATTGTCGTATTCTATTTCCCAAGAAGGTGAGTATCCAGTCCAAAAATTAAGTGCTACAATTCGTTGACTGGCATAAGCAGACTCTCCAAGTGAAAAATATTTACTCATGTCGAGATTCATAAAGGTCCATTTATTATCTGAGTCTAACCATGCTGCGTCATTTGAAATTGAAAAATACTGGCTACTTCCCTTTGATGGGTTGACTGAAAAATCGGTGTTGTCATATAAAATACCCAACTCTATGGCATGAATGGTGCCATCGAGCTCTTCATTAGCGAATTCGAAACTTTGGTAACGATTAAATTGGCGCAATACTGCCACGGTTGCACCACTTTTAAGAGGATTCCATTCTTTACCTCCACTAGGTTCTGAAATTAATAAGCCATTTTTGAGCCTATATTCGACCATGCCTTTATCTCTAGTGGCCCCGATTGGCAGAGCATATTCAAATTTCACATCAAACCAGTTTGATGAGCCATCGGCTTCTAAAAATTGTAAGTTGGAGGAATCGTTACTGCCCGGAAGTGGTGTGCCTGCAGGAATAAACGATTGTCTATTACCTGTGTACGCACGTTGTTCGGGGTAATAACCTAAAAAGCCATAAGTACTTAGAAAGAAGCGTTCAGTCTTTGGCAATTTAAAATTCCAAACCCCAAGGCCTACTCCTCTACTCACGTCGCCGCCAAATACCGTCCCTCCAAGGGTCATTTGCTTTTGGTAATAGCCACTTAACATGCCACCTACACCCACATTGAGTCCCATGGAATCACTACTGAATATATAAGGTAAAATGAGTTTTTCTTTTATATTGTTGGTTGTCTCTGTTCTATCGATTGAGGTTTTTACATTGGCAGCAGGAGCAGAAAATGCAGTAGTTGGTGTTAATAGACTCATAAAAGCAATAATGCTGATAAGGGTGATAGCGTCCATGTTGTTCATTGTATTTCCCTTAGACTTCACGTAAAGATTGCCGACTCTAACGATGGCTAATTGATGATGGTTTCTGTTAGTTTTCTGGTGCTGAGAGTGTTATTCGGTATTTTTCACAAATAATTTTAGGATATTTTGGCGTGAAATCCAGCTGGGGGGTTACATGTAAGTCAAAGGTGCTGCTTTTTTGCGTCAGCATACTGGAATATAAACATGTTGTTTGATTTTAATTGAAAAATTCGAGGGACGTTACAATAATATAATTGGTAAGCTCAATCATTGACTATTATCTTTGTCTGTAACAAAGAAAAGTAAACTATGATCAAACTACCTATCTAACTTAGTGAATACTCACAAATGTGGCGAATAATCCATCAGATTAATTTGATTTTTTTATTATTTATGTTTCACATAGTGGCGCAAGCTAATGAGAAAAATATTACCCTATCGTTTTTTATCGATCCTGATACCAACATCCATATGAAATGGAGCGAATTAATTTATTCAGAGGCACTGACTCGGCTTAACATCAAATTTTCATATATTGTTTTGCCTGCTATCAGAGCTAGCTTAATGGCCGATTTAGGGAAAATAGACGGTGAAATTGTGAGGGGAGAAACCTATGGTGATGAACACCCTAATTTGATAAGGATAGAAGAACCCATCACCGTTGTTAATTTGAGTGCTTTTGCTCATGACTCAACGATTAGCCTTAGTTCTTGGGAAGCTGTTAAGAACAGCCACTATAAAATTGAATATTATCGTGGCCAACATTTGGCAGGCCAACGGTTGTCTCAATACGTGAGTGCTGACAGGTTGACTAATTCATCGAGCCCAACCCAATCTTTGCGCAAATTACTCAGAGGACGAATAGATGTTTATATTGGTACAGAACAAATAGCGACGGGACTATTAGCCACTCCTGAATTTATCGATAGTGACATAAAAATGCTTACTCGCTTAGAAAGTATATCCGCTTATGGTTACCTGAATAAGCGCCACAGCGATCTTGCCATTACGTTGGCTGATGTGTTTAAACAAATGAAATCTGAAGGTAAATTTGATGCATATTATCATCAAGCACAGCAATATATAGAGGCCAAATCAAAATAAATGAACCATTTAGCGGAAAAGGATTTTTTGCCGTACTTTGAATTCGCTCGCTATAGGCATATAAATGATAGCAGTTTGCTTAATCCGTCAATATCTCTTTTTCAACATCAGCGGATTTGCTGGCCATAGATGTGCTGCAAATCTTTTACAATGAAGCCTTTATATTATGATGATTAATTGTAAATGTGGTCTATAAACATTGAGAACCATAAATCTAAATATAAGAAGTGGTTGTAGACTATAAACCATTCTATCTGTTTGCGGCAGAACCTGAGCCTGTGCTATCATGCCGCCTCTTCCGTGCCCGTGCCGGTAAAATTAGCTAATTTAGGTAAGATAAATGAACATAGTTCAAGGTAATATCGAGTCGAAAAATGCAAAGGTTGCTATTGTAGTATCACGTTTTAATAGTTTTCTTGTTGAAAGTTTACTTGACGGTGCGGTCGATACACTGAAACGCTTTGGTCAAGTCATTGATGAGAATATTACAGTGGTTCGGGTACCAGGAGCCGTTGAATTGCCATTAGCTGCACGTCGTGTGGCTGCTAGCGGTAAATTTGATGGTATAATTGCATTAGGTGCAGTTATCCGTGGCGGTACGCCACACTTTGATTTTGTTGCAGATGGATGTAATAAGGGATTGGCTCAGATTGCACTTGAGTTTGACGTTCCTGTTGCATTCGGTGTGTTAACTACAGATACCATAGAGCAAGCAATTGAACGCTCAGGTACTAAAGCAGGTAATAAGGGTGGCGAAGCTGCACTTAGTCTGCTTGAAATGGTTAACGTATTGCAAGAACTAGAACAGCAGTTGCAAGATTAGGAATAAAAATGAAGCCTTCTGAGCGCCGCAAGGCCCGCCGTTTAGCCGTTCAAGCCATCTATTCTTGGCAGTTAAGTGGAAATAATATTGCTGATGTTGAGCATGAGTTTCTTACAGAGCAAAAGATTGATGGTATCGATGTTGCTTACTTCCGTGAGCTACTATCGGGAACAGCGACAAAACAGGCTCAAATAGATGAAAAAATTATACCCCATATTGAGCGTCCTTTTGATGAGGTCTCTCCTATTGAGAAAGCCGTGTTAAGATTGGCAACCTATGAATTGACATTTCGTCGTGATGTGCCTTATAAAGTGGCCATTAACGAAGCTATCGAATTAGCGAAAGCGTTTGGCGCTGAAGATGGCCATAAGTTTGTAAACGGTATTCTCGATAAAATCGTAGGTCGTAAGTAATATTAAAAATGGCACCTTAGCAGGGTGCCATTTTTTGTGTCTGCTCCATCAATTTCGCTGCTTAGATGTTTAATAAAGATCTTCATTATGTTTACTCATCATTATTACATGAGCTCGATTGACATGTGTTCATTTCATCCAACGAATGAGTGTTTATTTCTGTGAAAGAATTCCAATTAATAGAACATTTTTTTACTAAGCAAGCCATATCAGGCCATGATGTAGAGCTTGGTATTGGCGATGATTGTGCTTTAGTGATCCCAGCAGCAAATAAAGCCATTGCTATTTCCTGTGACACTTTAGTCGAGAATGTTCATTTTTATCCGGATATTCCGCCTAAAGCCTTAGGCTATAAATCACTGGCTGTTAATCTTTCTGATTTGGCTTCTATGGGAGCTGAGCCGGCATGGATGACATTGGCGTTAACGTTACCCGATGTCGATGAAGAGTGGCTTACAAGTTATAGTTCAGGTTTATTTGAAGCGGCAGAATATTATAATATAGCCCTTGTTGGGGGGGACACGACTCGTGGGCCGCGCTCTATTACGGTGACAGTTAATGGTCAAGTACCAATAGGAACGGCACTGACACGAAGTGGTGCAAAAAATGGCGATTGGATTTATGTGACGGGAACATTGGGAGACTCTGCATTGGGTTTAGATGTGATCCGTGGTAGTCAGCAAGTGGCTGTAGAGCATCAATCTTATTTGGTTGGTCGTCATTACTACCCGACGCCTAGGGTATTGGCTGGACTTGCTTTACGTACACTGGCCTCTAGTGCTATTGATTTATCTGATGGCTTGTATAGTGATATACAACATTTGTTACGACAATCAGTGGTCAGTGCGATTATTGATGTTGATCTTTTACCACTATCGGATCCCTTGAAGTCTTCTGTTACTGATGAAGAAGCATTGAGCTATGCACTAACTGGGGGTGAGGATTACGAGTTACTTTTTACTGTGCCAGAAGCGCAAAAGGGAGCACTGGAAATAGCGTTAGCCAATACCGGGGTTTCGTTTACTCAGATCGGACAGATAAGCTCAGGTGACAAATTGAAGTTGATACGAAACGGTCAGCCTTATACTCCCATTAATATTGGATTTGAACATTTTTCCTGATGAATTTTATTTCTAAAGATAACGTACTGACTCGTTTATCCATGGCTAACCCTATTCATTTCTTAGCCCTTGGTTTTGGCTCAGGAATGATGGCGAAAGCGCCTGGTACCTTTGGTACACTGGCAGCCATTCCTCTTTATCTCTTGATGGCACCTTTGACTATTCAATGGTATTTGGGGTTGACCTTACTGAGTGTGATTGGTGGGGTCTATATCTGTGGAAAAGCTGCTAAAGATATGGGAGTGCATGATCATGGAGCCATTGTTTGGGATGAAGTGGCTGGTTTATTGATCACCATGATAGCGGCGCCCGCTGGTTGGCCTTGGTTGCTGGTCGGTTTTGGTTTATTTAGATTCTTTGATATCCTTAAACCTTGGCCTATTTGTTGGTTGGATGCCAAAGTTAAAGGTGGATTTGGGATCATGATTGATGATGTATTAGCGGGGGGATTTTCTTTCGTTTGTCTGCAAGGGTTAGCTTATTATTTGAACTGATCGAGTAGGTTATTATATCCACCGAAAAGCTCAAGATGCCGATGCTTAGCCGGCTTAGAACACAGGCAGATTTAACCTTAAAGTGCATAAGAATTTAGGCTGCTAACTCATCTATATGTGAATAGATAAGGCTATCTCCTTTTAAAGGTGATAGCCTTATCTCATTTATGGTGCAGTAATACAGTTAGCCCAAGTTATCCCATCAGTGCTACACTCCTTCACTGTGGTACCATTGTCTTGTAGAGTCCTTTTTTCCCATTGAATCGCATTGTTCTTATCACCAGCATGTTCTTTATCGATGGTGATATTGTCAAACCACATGCGCTTTCGCCAGTAATTTATATCGGTTAGTACTTCATCATCCCAGTTTCTGGGTAATAAATTTAAGTGAGTAATCAGTTCAGCTGCGTTGAGCATATCGGCTTTATTTTCTACATTTACCCAATTAGGTAAAGACTTAAATTCAGCTTGTGTTTCCCTAAAATTAAATTCAGCGAAGTAATTTTTATCTGCTTCAGCAAAGGAAATTCGATACGTACGATCTAAAGGTGTTTCAAGACTGTATTTACAGTCTGCAATCGTATCTGAGTAGGTATAAGCTGGGGAATTGCTCAATTCATACTCGAGTTTATCTTGTGTGAAACTCACTATCTCAATAGCCGAGCAACGATAAGTACCATCGATATTATAATAAGCATCTTCACGGATACCTAATTCCCCTTTTAAGGCTTGATCACCCCAAGGCTTATCAAGCCGAACTAAGTCAGTGAGGACAATGTCGACATCTAATATGTTATCTTTTAGTTTTACTTCTTTAGCAGTATAACCAGTAGGAGTAAAAATAACGGTATTACGGTACCAGGCATTATCAAAGTTAAGATCTCTATCTTTACCCTTGTCTTGATAGGTAACCACACGAACTTCTATTGCATCGGCGAACTGAACTTGTAATTTTATTTTATGCGCGTATGAGGCTTTAAGTCCGATAACAATAGATTGAGCGAACTCATATGCTTCAGTATTATCATCGGCGATAAAATCGGCAAAAATTTGTTCCTTTGAAATATTCTTATAATGGTCGGTTAAATTTTCTATTAAAGAATTAATATCATTCTGAAGAGTTGTTTGTAGTTGTACGTTTTGTTTTAAGTCCTCACAGGTTAAATGTGGTCTATTAGCCGATTCTGAGGTGTTTCCAAGCTGTTGCCATATGATAGATGTCAATGGTGTAATATGACGGATGTCACCATCGGTTAATGGTGTAATAGAAGGAGGAAAGGCCATTTGGTAGGCTTCAATCACTTCACCACTGTCTTCATCGATAGCGCCAATTGGCACATCGACATACATGGCTGCATAAGGCACACAATCGGCTTGGGTTTGTGTGAATTCGAATGCATAATTACCAGCAGTACCTGATAGGGTTCTTGGTTCATCAGCTTCTAAAATCCTATTACCATTGATGTCCAGCCAGACTGTCGCCCCGGATACATAACCGTCGATCACCTTGCCTGACAGCTTCATCGTCGCTTCGACTACAGGTGCAGGTGTAACAGGTGCGGGTGTAACAGGTGCGGGTGTAACAGGTGCGGGTGTAACAGGTGCGGGTGTAACAGGTGCGGGTGTAACAGGTGCTGTAGCAGAATCTGAGCCACCGCCGCATGCGGTGAGTGCGATAGCCATACTGGTTGACACTAGCCATTTTTTTTTCATCGTTTTCATGTAATATCCTTGTTACATTTAGGTTTTGTCGTTGCTACTTAGGGTCATAATTATTATGTTTTTTAATTATCTGAGTGGTCGAGTTAGCTTATATGGCAAAAGGAGGTAAATTGAAGATAAAGTGATGGCTTGTACTTTAAAAATCATTAACTTTAACTGTAATGTTAATCTATTCTCGTCCATGTTTACCTGCGGACTTATCCTTAACCACTTCAAATACACCCACATAACTACAGCGACATCCTACATATCACAGTGATAAAAGTAAATAATAAGTAATTAATGTGTTCCATTGTCAGTTCTTGTTGTTTGATGTTGCGGTTAAAGTTGTAATGTTGAGGCGGGCTGAGCTAGAAGGTGTCGACTTTGTCTTGTTGATAATATTATCGTTATTTCGATGAAGATTACTGCATCACCGCCCTAATGGTCAGGGCGGTTGTGTAGGATTAAGTTAATTGATGCCGCAGATAGCAATATTAATCGGATCACCGTCGAATATTCTTTTAGCCGGACCGACATAATTGAGTTCTTGTTTGAGAAGTACGTAGGTTTTTCCTGCCGATTTTTTGATATCCAATACTCTGAATTGTGTGTTTGGCCTAAATAAGACTTCAGCTTCACCTTTAATTCCTTGGAAGCGAGAAAATAAAGCAATATTTTTCCCCGTTTTGCCTTCAATACGAAAAACAACGCCAGCGTTATCTGAAGAGGCTAGAGCGAAGCTCTTAGGATATTCTTTAGAAGAAGAGGTCGACATAAATAAATTGTTGCTGACTACATCATTAGCAATAATCTTAGTTCCGAATACTCCTTTTGGTGCGATGATGCCCCGATAGGTAATTTCTTCAAAATCGGGTAATTTAGATAACGCCATATCCAAATCTTGTGCTTGTACATTCACAAAATGATCTATATTCACGCCTTGTTTTAAGTAATTGTTAAATAAGGTCTGGTTACGTGTATAGGTTCTGATAGTGGTGTATTCATCATTATTGACTAAAGACAATACTCCTTGAGTATCAGCTTGATGGACCAAGGTCATATGTGCAACCTGCCTTTCAAGAAAGGCGGCTGAGCGGGATGTTTTTTTTGTCAAATCTGCAAAAATATCCGCATAGTCTCCAGGTTGAGCTAGGACACTAAAGCTGAGTATTAAGCCTAATAGTAAGGAAAACGTTTTAAATTGGGCCAGTTTAGATAAACTGCTGTTCAATGGGGGGGGTATCTTTGTGTTTGTTAAATTTAAATTACGCTTTTTCATTATATTGCTCTTAAATTATTTATTGCTAACATCACTAATTTTATATACCTGTACACATAGGCCGATGGTTTATCTCTTTTTCTACTTGTTCCATACTATTAAGATACCAAGCTAAATCATCGATGTGATCCGATAAGTAAGGGATCCAAACTAAATTTTCATCCGATGCAATAGACCATAAACTTTGGTATAAAGGTTCTAAATTTTGCTGGCAAGCAGATGATCCTGCTTGAGTTTGAGAGGGGTTATAGGTTTCAATCATGGGAATAATAGCCGCGATTTTTTGTCTTAAAGCCAAAGAATTAAAATCAACATTGATGACGTCATGAATGTGATTAACGTTAAGAGATGTTGTGAGGTTTACTGTATATTGTGCCTGCCAATTAGCGGCATCTTTGTACGAAAAAAAGGCATCCATTGCCATTTTTAGGGTATCAACATAGCCATTAGGGATATCAGCTATCATCCAACGTCGAATATCAGCGGGTAATATTTCATTAAATAGCACCGAGCTTGATTCAGCCGAGTTGGGGGCAAAATGACCTGAAGTGCGCATTTGCAGTTGGGCCAGAGCAATGTATCGGTGAAAATCACCGATCTGTGAGCTGAGCCATCCGGAGTTATGCTGGTTAATTTCGGCGCTTAAATTAACTATTTTAGTCTTGGCTATTTTTTTTAATTCAGACTGAGAGTAAATATGGTCTTCATGATAGGCTTGATATAATGTTTGGTAGATAGCGGGAGCAAAACGTTTAAGATCAAAGGTGTCTGGTTTGGCAAAGTGTCGATAAACTGAATAATCTTTATAAAGCCATTGATCCGTGATGGCTCCAGGTAACAGTTTGACTATTCTGCGAATTCTCCCTTGGTGTACAGGCGCATTTTTTCCTTCATAATCGGCCATCCAATGTTCAATGTCATGCAGTGAGCTACTCTGGGTAATACCGTTATTGGCCAAATAGCTTGAACTCCAGCCACTACAATCGTAGCTGGATTCACAGCCATAGTTGGTGTCAAATAGTGCGAGTTTTATCCTCGCTTCGGATTCTTTTGCTGTTTTTTGTGTCCAGTAGCGAGATGTAAATCCAGATATTTGATTATCAAACCAGCTTTCAAGGGGTTGAACATGCCAGCCATTGTGAATAATACTGTCAATTTCTCTATCAAATTGTGTTAAATAAACAGTTTTTTGAGGCAAAGTAATTTGACTGAGTACAGGATCTTTCCAAGGTTCGAACATACGAGAAACAGCGGGAACCCAACCTATTTTATTACAAGATCCCCAGCTCCAACTGACACATGTTTGATATGCTTCTTCGAGTATAATAATGCCAGTAAATAGTTCTGTTGGAGTGATGGAACGGCCATATTCACTGCGTACTAATTCATCCATAGCCGTATTGGTAGCTTGGGTCATAATAAATGAATGGTTTTTAACCACGGAACCAGATGTAAATAGTTTATTGATAGCAGCGGTACCAGCAAGTTTCATCTTGTTAATTAATTTGAGTTTAATTTGTTCAATATTGACATGTGCAGTTTGGGCTATCTGGATTTTTGATTCGATGGCTTTGTTAAATAAGGTTCTAATTTGCGTTTCGCTTGCAGAGGGGATCTCCCCCTTACTGAAGTGATAAATTTGGCTCATTAAATTGTGTAATACAGTATATTGGCATTGTTCAAAATTGTTAATTACCGTATCTAGGTCATAGACAGGCCTTTCACCCTCGTTAGTTAGAGCGCTGAACTCACTATCGCATACCATGTCATTGTCGCGGAAAAAATTTTTTTTTCCTTTGTAGTTGGCTGAGAGCAAGTGTGCGATGCCTTTATATAATTCTTGATCTATGCCACTTATCAATTGGCGCGCTATTATTGTTTGAGCATTGACACTATCAAGATAGTATAACTGGTACCTCATACTGACTTCATTGACGATATTAGTAGTGGCATTTTTCAGAAATGTTTTATAGCCCGTCGCATATTTTAGCCAATGTTCTTTATCTTTGAACTCCTGTTCGGTGAACAGATCCTTATGTAGGGTATAACTGTAATGTTTACCGCTAGCCATCGCATCCCAACGATCGGCATAAATCTTAGCATCTATGTCTCTTTGGGCTATTTTGAATAGACCAAACCAATCTACCAGGCTAATGATCGACTCAAATTTATCATAAGAAGTGGCACTTTCATTACTAAAGGTGTCAGCGATATTCTTACTCCATAGACCAATGAAAGCAGCATCACCGATCGGACCTAATGCCTCAAGTGTTTGGCTACCTAAGCTGATAGTCGTGCGCCCCATTGAACGTAACAAACTTTTAGAACTCGCAACGGAGAGCTCAAAACTGGTAGCCGGGCCTTTAGCAAGCTTTGCTGCAGTTTCGCTATAGACGAGTTCATTTTCAGGTAATGCTGCTTTTTCGATAAGTGAGGGGGATTGTTTAGGGTTAAATAAATGATTAACTTCAATACGATCGCTTGACGCCAAGTATTGTTTTTTTTGGTAATTTAAATAGTCATGCTCATTTAATAAATCAATCTTTTTATAGGGCGTACACAGTTGAGCTGCAGATGAAAATGCGGGTATGACACATAGTGCTAGTAAAGCTATTTTTCTGTTAGACATAAATATAAGGAGTTCTTGATGAAGTTAAGCCATCTGTGATCAGCTTGAGTGAAATTGTGATCTTTATTTTAATGACAACAAATAAATAGGGTTGTGAATGATTGTGAATTAATCTGATAAGATATGAAAAGTGTTGAATTAATCTGATTTGATACGAAATAAAATGAATTGATGTATCTTTTTTGGTTTTTAAGTTTATCAATATGTGTTGTTGTTTCGTGTCGGTTGGTTTTGTTTTATAGTTTTATCGTATGTTGTTGTTTCGTGTCGGTTGGTTTTGTTTTATAGTTTTATCGTGTGTTGATGGTGTGGCATTATTTGATTAACTATCGAAAAGTTACATGGGTTGTTTGTTAGATGTTAATACTTATTGTTTAAGTGGTTGTTGACATGCATGGCTATATTTAATGAAGCATAGAGCTGAATTATTTTCAGCTCTATGCTTTGTATACTTTTAAGCTTTATTGCCTATTTTAGCCGTTAATGTATGGTTTCAACTATTGGCTCTATTATGGCTTCATCTTCATGCCAAAAAAGATCTTGGCGGTTTTCATAGCGTTCCGTAAAAGACATTTCAGGGCTTAAATCGTATTTTAAGGTGGTTTTGAGCTTCTCAAATGCCGCGTCAGCAACCTCTGCCGATGCAGTCGCATGTGGGTTAATCAATAGTTCAGCGGTTCTAGCATCGACTTTTTCTTTGATGATGCTAAGGTTAACTTCAGTATTGTTAAAGGGCCCAACGGCAAACATAATATCTTCTGGTGGAATATTAAGGGTGGCGACTTCATGTAAGGTTTCACCGCGCAATGAAGTATTCACAGCAACGCCACCGTGATTGAGTTCGATAGCGTAAACATAACCTCGTTGGTTATGAATGGCGTAACTGACAGCAACAGATTCATTTGTGCTGGTTGATATCACACCACGAATGGCTTTGGTGTGTTCAGCTAAACTGATATATTCAACGGGGCCCACTCTGCGATTAAAACCGCTGTGGAATAACTCATCAGGTAAGCGTTCATCTCCTCTAAACGTTGTTATACCCGTTAATTCAGTTTCATAACTGCGTAAAAATGGCATGTTTTCGATTTCTGTTTGAGCTTGTTGATTTAAACGATGCAGCGCTTTCACATCATTTAATTTGGCATAAGGATCGACTTTCATCTCAAGCTCTAAAAAATCGCGAGTGACATCATCAAGACGCCCTCCCATTTGTGCATAGCCGGAACCACCCAATCCTGGTCGTTGTGGGAGATCTTCTGGCAATAATATTTCAGACTGTACTGTATTTTCATTGCTTTGTTCTGAGTTGACTGACCCCCCAACTTCTTCTCCTGACTCACTGACGCCACCACCTTTTAAACCACCACGACTCAGCCATTGTACCTCGCCAGTGTCATAGGACAGCGTTCGCATTACGCGTGCATCCGAAATAATACGTCCACTTAATGGATCAACTTCCTTGTACATTCCAAAACCATCTGCTTTAAGCAATACATTTCTGGGTTGATCAGTGAGTGTTACCCCAAGCAATTCTTCACCGGTCTGAGGGTGCTCGATAATTTTGGGGATATGAGTGAAGCCTGTCATTTCAGATTCAGTAATACCCGGATTTAAAAGGATTTGGTTATCCATGCTTTCCGAAACAGTCACGAGAGATTCGGACACATTACGGCCATATTTTGCAACCGTTGGAATGACCGCTGTAGCAGCAAGTAGGGCAGTGTTAACCGCCGTCATTTTAGTGCCTTGTAAGCGTTCTGCTAATGTGTCGCCGTTGATAGACTGATCAATACTTAATCCAAGTTGAGTCGAACCAATAGCCAGAGTGATTGGTATGCCGAGTTCTGGTAATATAACATCCATAATGGGTAATACGGTGAATAAGGAATAAGTGGTGCTAAGAATATAGTCGCGCTCTGATTCACTATTAGATTTTATGACAGTATCACCATCACTGGCCATTCTGGCTTTTTGTAGTTCAGTTAGGCGTGCAAATACATCATCATAAATCGGATGTTTTTTCTCCATTAAATAAGAGTCATCCCATGAATTATCTGCTAATCCGTTTAATGCTGAATTGATACCGTAATAGCTGACACCATCTTGGCGATCATATAGGCTGAAGTGCTTAGCTAATGCCAGTTTTGATTTGTCGGTTTGTATTGCTTTATAAATAATCTTTTTTAAATGACGTTCATTATTAAAAGGAATAAAGGCCTGAGCAGAGCCTGGGATATAAAGTAAACCTGCGTCATGGCCCTGCTGCTCTATAACTAAAATGTCAGTTGCATCGTAGCCATAAATATCAAAACGGTAGACATAAATATCTTGTGAACGTTGACCTTTAATAATGGCATTGGCGAGTTGGTATTGTGCTTGGGTAAGTAAGCCAAGTTGGTATTGTTGGTAGGCAGAAAAAGCGAAACTATCGCGCATTAGATGAGTAAATTTTTCGCCATAAGTTTGCCAAAAATCTTTTAGCGCCGCGGTGTACGAAGCCTGAATATCGAGATCGTAATAGGCGATGTCCCATAATTTGGAAGAAAGCAGCCGAACATCATTGTTTTCATTATAACGGCTTGCCCCTATTCCTTGCTTATAAACACCAGTGTAGAGATCTATCTCTCCGGGAAAACTGTCACGAAATTGATTAAAAACATTCAGTATTGCGGCCTGAGTTAAGGTATAAGACCTTTTTGGTTGAGTGAAATGTTCCCAACCGTTATAGCTCCTTGGACTGTTAACGGCACCATCAAAATAGTTGTAGAAGGTATTGTCTGGATCTATATCGTGATAATTGTGTTTTTCTAATGCCTTTTTTAATTCTTTGGCCGCGATCATTTGAGGGTCCGGGATCTGCTGAACAATTTGGGCATGATCTCGAGCAAAACTTATTTTCCAAGCTTGATCATAACGTATAGCTAATGGGTCTGGTGATGTTGATTGAGTTGGTAAGTTAACTTCATTGTTAGATATATCGGCTAATACATAGAATGGATTGAGAGTTAATGCAATGGTGAAGCTTATACTCAGAGATAATTTACTTGTCATATGTTCCCTTGGTAAATGTAATATATTATTTGGATTTATTTTAAATAAGGAAGCGCATATTAAAGATGAATTATATTTTAGCAATGAATATCAGGTACGACCACTAGGTGGTAAGGGTTACTTTTTACTTTATAACATACACTTTAGTTTTTATTTTTAATGTGGATATGATGAAATTGATATAGCAATGATTGAGGTGTAAAAGTGAAAAGTATTTTTAAAAATACATGAAAGTAAAATTGTGTATTGATTTCTTCGGGATAATTAAAATGATTTTAGAACATAATATGTGACTATATATTCATACCAGTAAGGTGTTTTATATTATATTTTTTTGGAATACATTGACCTTATGTCCCATAAAACTATCTCGTCCTCGTTCAGTCATACCGATTTTTTTAGCCAGAGCTTCGGAACCTTTGTTACCTAACAAGATAAGGGCGATGATATTATTTATGCTCAAACTTGGCATTTCAGCAAGTGAAGCATTAGCTGCTTCAAAACCGATCCCTTTTCCCCAATATTCTGGAAGATAGCGATAACCTAGTTCGACCTCATTAAACTCTTGTACAAATATCGGCCCACAAAATCCAATCACCTTGTTATCCATTTTATGCTCAACTGCCCAGCGACCAAAGCCAAACTGCTCATAATGAGGAAAAATAAGTTCATTTAAGATATCTTCAGCTTGTTTAACCGATGACATAGGCTCTCCAGGGATGTAGGTTAATATCTCTGGAATGCTATTTAACAGAAAAATGGCTTGTTTATCTTCCGCGGTAAAGCGACGTAATATGAGCCGTTCAGTTTCAGCAACAATCAAGTTTTCTCCTTACACTATTGAATAGATAAATAGGTTATTTTTTGATGATAAGGATACTACACCATTTGGATTGAAATGTGTTCAGTTTAGTCATCACTTGCGGATTAGTATTACTTTTATTATGTCAATTATTTCATCTCCTAAATAGCTTGATAAGATGAGTTATGTCATTGTGTTGCCAGTACCAGCGATGTTAAACGTAATGATTATCTCGCTTCATGTAGGAAAATGTGACGTATGAATAAACAAGAAATAGTGCAATTAGTGAATGAATTCCCTTTAGTGGCCGAGTTAATGAGCCTTAAGCCCTTAAGTTGGTTTAATCCTAATGTGACAAGTTATGCTGAAGCATTACCTTATGTCGAATTGACTGAGGTTGATGTGAAAGAAACCAGTGACAGATTGGCGAGATTTGCATCGTTTCTTTGTCGTGTATTTCCTGAAACAATAGCAAGTAAAGGGATCATAGAGTCACCTTTACTTGCTATTTCGACAATGCAAATAGCCTTAAGTGAACGTTATGAGACAAAGCTTTTAGGTAAAATGATGATCAAACTAGATGCTCAGTTGCCTATATCGGGTTCGATTAAAGCCAGAGGTGGAATTCATGAGGTGCTGCAACATGCAGAAAGGTTAGCACTTAACGCAGGGATCCTTAAACTTGATGATGATTACAGTAAGCTTGATAGTGATGTGTGTAGGGCTTTTTTTAACCAATATAAGATAGCTGTCGGATCCACTGGAAATTTAGGTTTGTCGATTGGCATTATTGGTGCTTGTTTAGGTTTTAGGGTAAGCGTGCATATGTCAGCCGATGCTCGTCAATGGAAAAAAGATCGTTTGCGCAGTCATGGGGTTAATGTGGTTGAATATGAATTCGATTACAGTATTGCAGTTGAGCGTGGCCGCATTGAAGCTGAGGCCGATCCATGTTGTCACTTTGTCGACGATGAAAACTCGACTTCGTTGTTTTTAGGTTATGCGGTTGCGGGTGAACGACTAAAGCAGCAACTTATTGAACAAGAAGTGGTTGTCGATACAAAGCATCCATTGTTTGTCTACTTGCCTTGCGGTGTTGGTGGTGGTCCCGGTGGGATCGCTTTTGGTCTTAAGCAAGCCTTCGGTGATAATGTACACTGTATCTTCGCTGAGCCGACACAATCACCCTGTATGTTATTAGGCGTTCACACTGGGCTGCATGATAAAATAGCAGTGCAGGATCTTGGGATTGACAATATCACTGCAGCAGATGGATTGGCAGTAGGGCGTGCTTCAGGCTTTGTTGGTAAGGCGATGGAACGAATGATCGATGGTTATATCACCATTAGTGATGATGAGATGTATCGACTATTGGGTATGATGTATGATACTGAAGGTCTCAAATTAGAACCTTCAGCTTTGGCTGGAGTACCTGGTATTGTTCATGTATTGAATAACGAAGCATATCTTGAGCGTATGGGACTTAAAGGTTTGCTGGCTAATGCGACTCATGTGGTTTGGGCTACTGGCGGCGGTATGGTGCCTGAAGTTGAAATGACTCAATATTTGCAGCAAGCAAGAGTCTAGATAGCTGTTGAGTTCCGCAGACACCATTTTTATCCTTTTGAGTATAATATTTCATTGATTGAGGTCTTTTTATTACGCTAATAATTAAACTGTAATCTTGTTTGGTTATTGTAAACATTATGTTTCCTTTATTCATTTAAGATGGATGGGAAATATGGGTGATCAGTTCTATGATGAATTGAATTCTATAATAACAAATGGGTCTCGCTGATGAAAATATTCACCTTACCTCTAATGTTGCTCTTGCCTGTATTTGCATTTAACGTCAATGCTAGTGTGTTTATGAGTGAAGCTTTATACGGTACGCTAAATAATGATGCCGTGGTGGAGAATATTGAACGGTTTAATGCAGGATGTACTGAAGTCGATTTAAGTCAATATCGAACGACAACAAACAGTACTCAATTCGTTGCAGATTGGCCATCGATTGATAAGGCGGTTAATCAAGATTCTGGATTGTTGACGATCAATTGTGATGATCGCAAGGCGACTGGATATGACCAACTTGACAATGATCAGACTAAGGTCAATTTGAGTGCTAATACTGGGCAAACATTGAAATACATAGCGGATCTTCCTGTTGGCGTGACTCAAGTCAGTGTGACCATGATGGGGGGAAGGGGAGATGGGGATCTTTATTTGCGACAAGGTCGTGAGCCAAGGTTAGATACACATGATTGTGCATCTTACTTAACAGGCAATAATGAGCAGTGTTTGGTCACCAGTCCTACGGCTGGGAGATATTATATTAATATCTATGCTTATGAAGCGTTTAGTGATGTGAGTATCGTGTTTCAGTATCTTACAGAAGACGATAAGACTGGCCCAGATAAAAGCCATAGTGAGTATGACTTTGCCACTTATTATGCTGATGCAATAGGCCAATCAGGCGCGGCATTAAAAGACCGTTTAAATGTGATCATTAAGGGGCATAAGCAGTTAAGTTACCGTGAAGTATGGGACGGATTAGGTTATGCCGATGAAGATCCTGCCAATAGTAACAATGTGATCTTGTTATACACAGGTCGCTCTGAGCCAAAAATAAACCGTGTTGGCATGAGCCATTCACTCGATGCATGGAATCGTGAACATGTGTGGGCGAAAAGTCATGGTTTCCCTGACAGTAACATGCATGCTTATACCGATATGCATCATCTACGACCAGCAGATGTGACTGTTAACAGCAGTCGAGGTAATAAGGATTTTGCTCTCGGAGGCAGTGAGATATCTGAAGCACCAGGTAATTATGTTGATTCAGATAGTTTTGAGCCCAAAGATGACATTAAGGGTGACGTCGCACGTATGGTTTTCTATATGGATATCAGGTATGAAGGCAATGATAGTAGTGGTACACCTAACTTAACGATTGCTAATGGTATTACTCAAGTTGGCCAAGCTTTACTTGGTGATCGCTGCATGCTTCTTCGTTGGCATCAACAAGATCCTGTTAGCGATTGGGAACGTCGGCGTAATAATCGCATCTTTGAGTGGCAGAAAAATAGAAACCCTTTTATCGATAATAGCGCTTGGGTCAGTGATCTTTATGCACAATCTTGTCAGTAACAGATTCTAAGTTGAGTGTTTTTCGCTCATTAGTCTGAAATTAATCAGCACAGCGCTATGACTACATTTGTTGCTTGGCCGCTAGGCTAGCCTTTTGTAACTGCTGACTTTGTCCCCAATATTGAGCGAATTCTTCCAGTGTCATACCGGATTTATTGGTTAACTTAGCATCACAGTCTTGGCGGTAAAGTTGCTTCATAATGGCGAATTCAGCTTTGATAACAGCCCCCATAATCGCGGTATTTCCACGTTTATCCTGCAAGCATGCATTTGCGCCATGATTGAGTAGTGCCTCAATAGCTTGTTCTTGACCGTTATAGGCTGACACCATCAGTGCTGTATAGCTTTGGCTGTTACGCTGATCAACAGGAAATCCGGCTTCTGCAAAATAATGAATGACTTCGACATTGCCAGTTCTGGCAGCAGCAAAAAAGTAATCATTGAGTAATGTCGCTTTAATTGCTCCTTCATCTTTGTTATTTGTTAACTGCGTTTGATCCAAAAAAGAGATAGATGAAGGGACACTTGCTGCAGTGTTTGTAAGGGGCTCTATATACGCACTTTTGTCACCTTCGTGTGCTTGTTTTCGCACTGAGGCACTGGCCGTATAATAAGTAATACAAAATATGGTGAAAAACACAGCCAGAGGAACACTGATAGTAATAAGTATCGATTTAATCGTGAATGATTTTTTCATTGAAAACACCTTTAATATCAGAAACTATAGGTTTGGTTAATTTAAGTATGAACCTGTGATCCGGTTGCCTGTAAGAGGTGCTCGCTAGATCTCAGCAAAGTAACGACTTACAGGACTTATTTTCTAATCAATATACCGAGTAAAAAATTACATTTTTGCTCTTTGCTTTACTTCACTGAGATCGCCATCGACCGCTTTCGTCAGCCTTTTACCGAAGTCTTTATCAGCTCGGTAGAAGTAGCTCAACATTTGGTGTTTCACATTGCCGTCTTCTACTTGTCCCAAATCACCAGATAAGTTGGTGATGAGATCACTTTTATCTTGCTTGCTTAAGCCACGATAAAAGATCCCTGCTTGGGTAAAGTTATCTTGTTGATGGATGACTTTTTGCTGTACGCTTCCTGTTAAAGCTGTGTTGACTGAGCGATAACGATTATCTTCGGCTAATGCTAAATGTGTGCTTGGCTGATAGTTAATATCACTTGCTGTATGCCCTTGATTTGATGCTCCATCTTGATTGTGATTAACCACTTTTACCTGTGTTTGGTTAATCGGGATCTGTGATAAATTAGCACCTAAACGATATAGCTGTGTATCGGCATAGGAGAATATGCGTCCTTGAAGCAACTTGTCTTCTGAAGGCTCGATACCTGGAATTAAGTTCGAAGGGGCAAATGCGACTTGTTCTGTTTCTTGGAAGAAATTATCAGGTACACGGTTTAGGGTCATGGTGCCCACAGTGGTTTCTGGTACATCGAGCCACATTTTCGTTGCATCGAGTGGGTTATAATCGAATTTACTCAAATCTTCAGGGCTCAGCACTTTGACTTTTAGATCCCATTTAGGGAAATTACCTTGATTAATTTGAGTATAGAGATCATCGGTTAAGTGGTTAAAGTTTTTAGCTTGCATCTCGGTGACTTCATTGGGCCTTAGCCCTTCAACACCTTGCTGGCTTTTCCAGTGAAACTTCACATATTTAACTTGATTATCATCATTAATAAACTTATAGGCATGCACACCCCAACCGTCCATTTTACGGTAGCTTGAAGGTGTGCCTAAATTTGTGTACACCCAAGTTAACATGTTCGTTGCCGTGCCTTCATGACTAAAGAAGTCGAAGTAGCGATTCGGATCTTGAATATTGGTAATGGGTGAAGGTTTAAGTGAGTGCACCATGTCTGGAAATTTTATCGCATCACGAATGAAGAAGACTGGCAGGTTATTGCCCACGAGATCCCAATTGCCTTGATCAGAATAGAAGCGTGTCGCAAATCCACGTGGATCACGTAAGGTTTCTGGTGAGCCTTTTGAATGGATGACCGTTGAAAAACGCACAAAGACAGGTGTCACTTTACCTTGCGCTGCAAATGGAGCTGCTTGGGTTAGATCACTTAGGTTATCGCTGGCCACAAATTCACCATGAACACCTGTGCCTCTGGCGTGAACAACACGCTCAGGAATACGTTCACGAGCGAAACGTTGTAATTTTTGGATTAACTGGACATCTTGTAAAAGTACGCTGCCATTATGACCTGCAGTGATTGAGTTTTGGTTGTCTCCTACTGGAGCACCATTGTCACGGGTTAATGTTTCAGCCTGAACAGTCAATGCCAGACTTATCGATAGTACAACACAGCTTTTTATTCTTATATCCATGGTTATCCTCTTTATTTACAACGAAGGCTCTTTTTGCCTGCAAACAGTGTAAGACGAGAATAGAGATTAAAAGAAAAGGTCTTTATCGATTGAGTGAATCATAAAAATCTATTAAGAGAGTATTCTTTGCAATTCATCCCTCCTTTTTTCTATGATATTGACTGAAGGTTCAGCTGTAAAAATTATTGATACTAAGTGAATATTTTTGAAAAGAAGCATTGAGGCTTGTTCGGTGTTAGGATCAAGCTAAAATCAGATGCCTATTGTTAATAAAAATAATAAGATTCTTATAATCAGTAATATATATGACGACTTTACTTCCTGAAGACATGATAACCTTGACCCATTTTTTATCTACATTGGGTTTACCTAAGACGATTGAAGTCAATACGTTAAATGTGAACAAGCTTTCGCTTAATGGAAAACGTGTTTTATTAGCTCAAAATAGTCAGCAACGGTATGGCTACTTTATTTTGTCAGGAATATTAAAGGCCTGCCATTTTGATAAGCAAGGAGTCGAGCGTTGTAAGGAGTTCTACTTTGCTGGGGAACTTTGTTTTCTTTATCATAGCTGGTTAACGGATAAACCCGCACAATATCAAATTGAAACCCTTGATAAAGCCTGTGTGGTTCAAATCCCATTAGGGTTACTTGCTTTGCCTGAATGGCTCCCTGCTCAGTTAAGTTTACTGAAAAGACAGTTGTTGTTTAAAGAGCAAAAAGAAGCATTTCTGTTGTTAAAAAACCCTGAGCAGCGATATCAACACTTACTCAATTTTTGGCCTTTATGGGTTGAAAAACTTAATAATATTCAACTTGCCAGCTATATCGGTATTAGTCCTGTTAGCCTTTCAAGGTTAAAGTCGCGATTGTTACGTTAAATTTTTGCTGCTTAACTTAAGTTAATTCCTTTCGCTTTGCTTCTTGGCATAATGCTTTTTTAGTTTATGCATCAGTCATAGAGGGTAAAATTAGTGTCTGTATTTGTTTGGTCTCAGGTGTTAATTGCCATTGCGATTTTATTTGATTTCGCATCATTTCAATGTAAACAGAGACAACACATTGTCAGTTGTTTGTGTATATCAGGTATCTTGATCTGTACCCATTTTATATTACTTGAACAGTGGACCGCTGCTGGTTTAATGATGTTGGCGAGTGTTCGGTATTTTTTAAGCATTTTTACCACGTCGAAGCGACTAATGGTGTGTTTTCTGATTTGTGCCTTAATGATCACATTAACGACCTTTTCTGGCTTGCTCAGTGTACTAAGTTTTAGTGGCACAATATTTCAAACTACCGCGGCTTTTTGCCAAAGCGATCAAAGGTTACGCCAACTTATGATCGTGGGGACCTCATTTTGGTTAGTGCATAATTACCTAGCAGGATCGCCAACAGCAGTCTTGATGGAACTGCTGTTTATTGGCAGTAATTTACTGGGGTATTATCGTTATTATGGTATTAGCTGGCAGATCAAAAAATCCGCAATGTTCAATAAATAAATACAGGTTAAGAATGCGCATTATTTTTATATCTTGCATAACGGTTTTTATGGCACAACTCGGTATTACTATGTACTTGCCAGCTGTGCCAATTATATCGATGGAACTTAACGGTACACAGCAAAATACCTCTCTAGCCCTTGTGACCTTTTTAGTAGGTATGGCTGCTCTAATGTTAGTGTGGGGCAGTTTGAGTGAGAAATATGGCCGTAAAACCATTCTTCTAGTGGCCATCGTACTTTATATTGCTTCGAGCATAGGTATTTGTTTAGTAAACGGTATTGAGTTATTTATTCTGCTTCGTTTGGTTCAAGGGCTAGGGGCTGGCGGAATGTCCGTGATGGCGCGTGTGTTGATTAAAGATCAATTTAACGGTGTACAATTAGCCAAATCACTATCTTGGCTATCGATAGCTTTTGTTTTTACCTTAGGTATTGGGCAATATTTTGGCTCAATCTTACTCGCGCTTTTCGGCTGGCGTTCTATATTTGGCTCATTGGCTGGTGCAAGTGTCATTCTGTTAGGTGTCATTAGCCTAACGCCTATCATAAAAGTACCACTACCTGCAGCTAAATTATCTTCATTACAAGCTTATAGTCGACTGTTAACTAGTAAGGATTTTATGCTTCCTACACTGATCGGTGGTCTTGGCTATGGCACGATTATTGTCTTTAATACTAGTGGGCCATTTTTGTTTCAAAACCTAATGGGCTGGAGTTTCACCCAATATGGTCAACTCGGCTGGTTGATAAGTCTTGCCTACTTTATGGGATCACTGATTGTTAATCGCAATGTCGTTAGAACAGGGAATAATGTTATGTTGCTAGCAGGGATTTGCATCATAGTCGGTGGCAGTACTTTAATGCTGGTGGGAGGTGTATTACACAATGAAGTATTACTGTGGTTACCTTATTGCTTTGCAGTATTTGGGCAAGCAATGAGTTACCCTACAAGCTTGGCTATTGCTAACGACAAAGCTCCAATCGCCAGTGCACATCCAATGGTATTATGTGGATTTTTACATCAACTTATGGCGGCAATGATCGGCACCTTAGCCAGTCAATTGCCCATCAACTCTTTCTGGGCTGCACCGTTACTTATGTTTATGTTATCTGTAACCGCGCTAATGTGTATGATTATCAACTTAACAGGGACCCGAGTCAGGTCTTACATATAGAATTTCATGATTTAATCGGACATTTAAATGATTTTACTTCCCATTTACCAGCAACACTTATTAGCCAGTAGGAAACACTATGAATATAGCCATTCTCACTTTTGAAGGATTTAATGAACTCGATTCATTTATCGCTGCTGGCATATTGAACCGAATGAAAAGTAGTGGATGGAATGTGCAAATAACATGTCCGTCTGATTTTGTAACATCAATGAATGGTGTAAAAGTCAAAGCGCAGCAGCCTCTAGAGTTTGCAAATAGCGCTGATGCAGTGTTGGTTGGTAGTGTATACCCAAGCTACCTTAAGATGCAGGATTCAGCATGTCGAGAAGTGACAGAGTTTAAGGCATGAAATTGATGGACTAGTTATTCTAATTCAATATTTCATAACGAATAAATATGTTGCTTCTCGCCATGCCCTGTGGGAGTTCCCATAGAATACCTGCACTGCGTTAGTGTTATCAACAAGGGAACAACCATTCTCTCAATCACTGCCTTATTCAGCCATCCTATGGGGGCTCTGAAACGAGCACCTTGAAGTGGCTTGGGTATATACCCGTAACATAGTTAAAGATAAGAGCATATTGAGTAGGCTTAATTTGGACCCATCTAATCAATTGGTGTGTGCGCAATGTTCTGGCGCACTACTCTTGTCAGTGTTGGGGATTTTAGATGGTTTACCGGCTTGCACCGATTTAACAACCAAGCCATGGGTCATTGATGCCGGAGTCGAGGTGTTAAATCAGCCATTTTTCGCAAAAAATAACATTGCAACTTCTGGTGGCTGTATGGCATCTCAATATTTAGCCACGTGGATTATTGCTAAATTAGCGGGTAAAGGGTCTGCTGAATCTGCAATCCACTATGTGGCTCCAGTGGGTGAAAAAGAATCGACTGTGGTTCATAGCATGTCGATAGTGTCTCCATATATTCAGCAATTAGAACGTGCCTAACAATATTTTAATTTAAACCAGATTATGTGTGCTAGTAAGTTGTTATCAATGTATTTTCTGCTAGGCTAATCCTAGATAAAGCGGTGAAAACCAGAGATTATGCTTTCAGGGGAGAGAATATGAAAAAATTACGCTTACTGAGTGGGATTTTTTTTATATTATTGTTATCCACATCAGCCACAGCAGCCCCTGATATTCAGGGATACTACATGGGTGGAATGGCAGGTTACAGTGAATTAAGTTTAAACGATGCTAATGAATCGGCAAGCAGTTTTGGTGGTTATGCAGGTTACAGCTTTGGTAAAGACTTGTCGTTTGAAAGCACCTTTTTTACGACGACGGATTTAGGTGAAGAGAGTAATCTAAAGGCGAAAGCCGCAACCTTTGCGGCCAAACTTAATCATTTTTTCAACCCTTCTTACTCTATGTTTATTAAGGTTGGGGTTGCTAAAACCCAAGTTGAGTCCGATCAAGATGATTATTCAGCTTCCGGTTGGATGTGGGGAGTTGGGTTTAATTTTGCAGTGACGACTCATGTTAATGTTCGTCTTGCTTATGAGAAAATTCTAGCAGAGTTAGAAAATAGTACTATTAATAATGTATTAGAGTCAGAACTGTCTAATGTTTATTTAGGGGTTAATTATCAATTTTAGTTTTTTTGAGCGCTATGCTTGAGGCTATTTTAGTGCTTTTTATGTATGTGTATTCTTCTTGTCCCCCATTAGTTCGTATCAATTACGGTTTACTTTGTAAGAAAATCCAGTAAAAGCTAACTTATCGCTCAACTTTATACCAATTAGTGAAACACCTATTGCATCAATAATGATAATCGTTATCATCTTCAGATAATACTTATGGGGGATATTAACTAATGTTACAATTTCGTTTTTCTCTACTTGCTGCCGCTTGTGCATCTAGTTTGTTGTCTGGGAGTCTGCTTGCTGCTGATATGGTGACAAATAACGTTTCTGAGCAACAACACTTACAAGCTAAAGAGCTGAAAAACACAGATGTAGAGCGTATTACTGTTTACGGAAGACAAAACCAAGTGGTCATGAATTCAGGTCTTGCGACCAAATCTGACATGACTTTGATGGAAACTCCTGCGGCAGTGGTGATTGTCGATCAAGAGTTGATTCAGTCGCAGGGGGCCGATAGTCTTCAAGATCTGGTTCGTAATATCAGTGGTGTGACTCAAGCGGGTAATAACTATGGTATTGGTGATAACTTAGTGATCCGTGGTCTAGGGGCCAATTATACTTTTGATGGTATGTATGGTGGCGCAGGACTAGGCAATACCTTTAATCCAACTCGTTCACTCACTAATGTTGAATCAATAGAAGTCCTTAAGGGACCTGCAACAGGTCTATATGGAATGGGCAGTGCTGGTGGTGTGATTAACCTTATCGAGAAGAAGCCAGAATTTGAGTCGAAAAATGAGATAGGTATTGAACTGGGTCAATGGAATACTTCTGCTCTATCGATAGACAGTACTGGTGGAGTGACTGATAACTTAGCTTATCGTGTTGTGGCAAAAACTGCCCGTAGCGATGGATACCGAGAAATAGGTACCGACAGAGATGAAGTTTATACTTCACTTAAATATGTTATCGACGATAGCCAAGATTTGATGCTATCGGCTTATTATATTAAAGACTCTATTGCCGTTGACTCTATCGGTCACCCTATTAGAATTTATAATGCCGCATCGGTAGCAGGTAAAACTGCAGAACAGGTGGGTTGGCAAGATCTGGTTAATGATCCCAAAGGCAATGGTATAAAACTCAGTGATGCTCAACGACGGCAATTGGCTGATTCTCTTGCTGCGGATGATGGACTGAGCCCTTATGCTTTTGGTAAAGCTGGTATTATTTCACCAATCGCAAAAGATAATGAAGGTGAAGAGCTCAGATTTAAGCTGATCCATAATATCTACTTTAATGATAATTTATTTTTAAATCAGCAACTACAATATCGGGATTATACTTCAGGTTTTGCTCGTCAAACCGGTGCTTATAACTATGTTTATTGGAAGCGCACGTCTAAGGGGAGCAGTATTGTCAATGAGGAGCCTCGAGCACCGCTTGTCGAAAATGGAATTTTACATCCATTTGCTGCTCGTCGTCAGGAGTATCGAAAAGTGGAAGCGGATGAGACTTCATGGCAATATTTTGCTGATTTGAGATACGATTTCGAGTTTGCTGGCGTTGAAAATGAGTTGTTAATGAATGCCAATTTTGAAGACCGCAACATCCGCTTGAAGCAGCATTCTATCTATGATGCCGATAAGGTGATTAAGAACAAAGAGGGTGAGGTTATCTATCGAGGAACTCATCCTTATATCTACGATATCCGTTATCCAAACTGGGGTAAAGGTAGCTTTGAAGATTATGACCCACTGTTAACCAGCAACTACAATAAGGCCGTTAATGCTTGGGGGGTTGGAGTACAACATGTGGGTTACTTTGGTTATGGTTTGACGACTCGTATTGGCGTGGCATTTAATGAGATCACCCAGAGTTATGAGCACTTAGGTGTCGATGCTCGATACCGTGCTAGTGCCGCTGAGCCAACACCAGAGCAAGATACGAGTGATAACGGTATGACTTATAATCTAGGTGTGACCTATATGCCGACTGATAATCTTGCTTTTTTCATTAATCATTCTAAAGGGCGAACGGCCTATAGTATTTTAGGGAGTATAGACGGCAGTGATGACAGACCAGACTCTGGATCTGAGAGTGATGATCTGGGCATACGTTATAAAGTGTTTGACGATCAGTTATTGGCCTCTTTAGTGTTCTTTAAGAGTTCGCGAACCAATTTGAGATATACGGTTAAAGATGAGTTAGACCCTGAAAAAATAGAATATTTTTATGATGGAGAAGAGGAAACTTCGGGTGTTGAACTGGATATAAACGCCCATCTTAATGCGCAATGGTCAATCAATGTGAACGGGGTCTATCAAGATGCTAGAGATAAAAAAGATCCAACTCAGGGCAGTTTTGATACTCGTCAAAAAGGGGTACCTTATGTGACCGGTAGCGCTTGGGTAACCTATGGAGCACAGTGGTTCTCATTGGCAAGTCCGCTGAGTATCAGTTTAGGGACGACTTATGTCGATGAGCGTAGTACTAACTCGAGTGGGTTCGGGATCCCCGATGGGTATGTTCCTCGTTATACCGTGATGGATTCAGCAATAAGTTATCAGGTGGATAGTTGGAAGTTACAGCTTAATATTAATAATCTATTAAATGAAAGTTACTATAGTAAGGCAATGTTTCTTGGCGGTATGCCAGGTGAGGAGCGTAATGCTAAATTGGCTTTTAGTTATAAGCTGTAAGGATAGCTAACAAGGTTAACTGGCCGCATAAAACGGCCGCTTTAATATGAACGCCAGTAAGTTATGCTTACTGGCGTTTTTGATTTCTGGCGTATTGCTTAAATCTAAGTTTAATGGTTCGAGAAAATGAATCGAGTCGTCGAGGCAAGATAGTGATTCAACCATCAGTTGAAGTGGGTGGTAATTAAACTTATGATTATTAAATAAATATTACGCTGGCTATCCTTATCTCGGGTTATTTAGGAGTTAATTACCAGTTTTAGTTTTTCACCATGTAATAAATTCCAACTGATATAAGCCTAATCAGCTTCTTGATGTTTCATTTTCGTCGCTACTGCGAATCGATTCCAAGCATTAATCATAATCACTTGCATCATAGCTTGTGTCAGTTTCTCTTCACCTAATAATTCAAGGCTTTTTTGGTAAGTAGAGTCGCTGAGTCCAGCGTGTGAAACGTGGGTAATTTCATCTGTCAGAGCAAGTACAGTACGTTCAATGCAATTAAATAAAGGCGACTCTTTCCAAGCCGATACGGCAAACAGTTTTTGTTGTGGTATTCCTATCTTTAAAGCCATTTCCGTATGTATTTGAATGCAATAAGCGCATTGATTAATCATCGAAGCACGTATTTTAATCAGTTCTTTTAACTCCGTTGGTAGTGTTGTTTCAGCTAAATAGTGTTCAACAGACATCATCGCGGCTAATGCTGCAGGTTGTGTTTGGGATATATCAATGCGGTTTGTCATCTTGTGTCCTTTATTGAGGTTAAAGCGACTTTCTTGTGATGAGCTAATTGTGCATAATTAATATCAACAACTGAATATGTGCATGAACTGCAACAGTTTAGCGTAAAATGCAAAGCTGTTTGTTGAAAAACACTGGGGTAGTAAAAATGTTAGAGAAGATTAAGGTGTTTTATCAGGTTGTTGATTCAGGAAGTTTTTCTCAGGCAGCGCAAGTGTTACATATGGCTCCTTCTTCCATTGCGCGTAATATCGATATATTAGAGCAGCAGCTTAAGACGACACTGTTCAAACGCAGTACTCGCCAGCTTATTTTGACCGAAGAGGGGAGTTACTTTTATCAACAGTCAGGCAAATTAGTAGAAGATGCTGACACCTTGTTAGCTGAGATGAGAGGTTCTCGAGATATTCCTCAGGGCATGCTACGGATTTCAGTATTTGAAAGTTTCGGCAACTTATGTTTGGCACCGATTATTCCTGAGTTTTTGCAGTTATACCCCAATGTGCAGATCACCTTAGAACTGGAGAATAAAGTGGTAGATCTTCATAGGGATAATGTCGATCTTGCAATCCGTATTGGTATTCCACAAGATAGCGGTTTGAAAGCGCGAAAGTTGTTGAATCATCCCACCCTATTAGCAGCATCTCCACGTTATCTAAATCAACATAGTGCAATAACGCAGCCATCTGATCTACATGAGCATAATTGTTTGCTGATCAGTCAAGAAAGACAGGTAAATCACTGGTATTTTAGCCAAGGAAACACTAAACAAAAAGTGGCAGTAAAAGGTAATTTCATGTCAAAAGGGGGTTCTCCTTTGCTCACGGCAGCACTTAAAGACGCTGGCGTACTTCTGTTATCGCAGTGGATGGTAAAGCCTTATCTAGAGAGTAAGCAGTTAGTGAATATTTTACCAAATTGGACCGTGGGTCATTGGGATAATGGTAGCGGAGAAATCTTTGCTCTCTATAAAAGTGCGCAGTATCCTAAGCCCCATATTAGCGCTTTTTTGGATTTTATCGTGAAAAAGTTAGCAGAAAATTACTTGACT
The DNA here is from genome assembly GCF_013248905.1 of Shewanella sp. VB17. Classification (NCBI taxonomy): domain Bacteria; kingdom Pseudomonadati; phylum Pseudomonadota; class Gammaproteobacteria; order Alteromonadales; family Shewanellaceae; genus Shewanella; species Shewanella sp. VB17. Next base: position 3,992,585 of record NZ_JABRVS010000001.1, on the reverse strand, counting down.
GATGAAGGTTAACTGATCCGAATGTAAGTTTTTATTTAACAGTGACCTTGCCGCTGATTATCTTAAACGCAGGTGTTCCTCTGATTAAATCCTCTCTGGCGAATGGTTGCTTACAATTGGGGCAGATGCAAGGAGTGTGAGTGTGATCGACGACAATACGTTCTTTAAAGCATTTGACTAAGGCCCCTTTACCGCCCTTACGATATTTAAATAGTTGTGTTTTGCACTTAGCACAAAAAATATCGACAGTCCGAGTTGGGCCTTTCTTGTTGGGTTTAGACATTGTGTATGAGCCTAAGTGGTCTCACGATCTATAGCGTCAAGATCGTACCTGTTTGAGATAATTGAATACTGTGGTACGACTGAGCTGCAAGGTTTTAGCCACATAAGTGGTGATGTATTTACCTTTGAAAGCGCCATGGTCGTGTAGTGCGAATACCAGTGCCTTTTTTTCCTGTCGGGATAATCCGATGAGGGTGCGTTGTTGCTCTGCTAACCAGTTATGTATGTAGGTATTGACGCGTTCTTGCCAGTCATCGTGGAATAGTTTTTCTGGCTGAGGCACTAGCGCACGGTTGTTGAGGAATAAATTCAGTACATCTCTCGCCGCTTCAAATTCCGCTAGATTCATATTGATGCACATCATGGCATCAGGGCTGTTTTTATCATCCCCGAGAATCACACTGATAGCGCGCATATTTTTCCCATCCCAGTTGAGCTTATTGTATGGGCCGATGACAGTCTCATCCCCATTAAAGTTGATCTCATCTAGCCCTGAGTCACAGCCTATCTCACGATTAGATAGATTATTGGCAATATAGAGTACTTTACATGTCTGTAAGCTATGGATGACGATTTCGGCATACCCGTTGAGCAAAATGGCGATGGCGTCAGCAATACTGGCGTAACGTGAGAGAATTAACTTTTCTTGGGTATGCATATTACTCTATTTCTGTTGAGTCGATATTGGGTTTGTTTTTTGCAGCTGGTGGTAAACCATGTTGGCGGTAATGATGTCAAGCACCGCAGTACCAGTAAAATCAGCGATACTGATCCCTTTGCCATCATACTGGGATGTTCCCAAAAAATCACCGAATTCAGCGACTTTATTTTGCTGCGCTTCAAGCAGGTATTGATACTCACCATGATCTAGGCATTGGCTAATACTGTCAGCTAATAGCAACGAAGCCTGCTTGAGGACGCAGGCTGATAACTCACATTTACCTTCGCAATCGGCACCTATGGCATTAATATGTACATTTGCTTTTAACCACTGAGCTTGGATGTAGGGTGTTGTCGCTGGGGTGGTGGTGATCAATATGTCGGCAACTTCACAGACATCTTGTGCTGAAGGTAGGCAGTTGAGTTCAATGCCATGAACTGCCAGTTTTGACGCTAATTGATATAGGCTATCATCCCTTCTTGACCACGCATATACCTTAGTTAATCCCAGAGCTTGGCAGGTATAGAGGGCTTGATAATACCCTTGGCCACCGGCGCCAATCAATCCGATATGCTGAGCCAGTGGGGATAATTCTTTTGCCATCAAGGCCCCCGCAACAGCGGTTCTAATATCTGTGAGCAAGCCATTATCTTGTAAGAGCGCGATGGGGATGCCTGTGAGGCTATTAAGTAATAACAAGCAGCCACTTGAAGCGGGCAGTCCCTGAAGATGGTTTTTATAACTGCCTGCGGCGATTTTAATGACCGTCATTCCGCCAGCTAACGATCTGCCATATTTTATGTGTAGCTCGCCATCGGGTAGGGGGAGGTATCCGACGGCAGGAATAATATATTTTTGCTCAGATAAATCAATATAACCTTGTTTTAGTGCGCCGATCAGTTCATCGAGTGTGGGCAATGCTTGGGCTATCGAAGCTGCTTTAAATAGTTCCATTGTCATCTCCAAGCATATTCATGGCATCGGTAAATTTTTTATCTGTGATATTAGCGCCGCACAGCACCACCACTATGGTCTTGCCTACAAAGCTTTCTGGGTATTTAATCGCACAAGCAAGCGCAGCACCTGCTGCGCCCTCAATGGTGAATCCATGATAGTGTTTAACAAGCGCCATTGCGTTAGCAATGTCCATCTCTGACACCAGTCTGGTTTGATTAATTAGTGCTTGGCATAGGGGAAGGGTTATCACATCATCATCGAGCCCACCAGCGGTGCCGTCTGATAAGGTGGGTAATTCAGGGACGTGGGTCACTTTTCCAGCTTCCATACAGGTTAGCATGACAGGGGAATGTTCAGCCCAGATCCCCACAATCTCAGTGGCAGGACTTAAATGGCGCATATTGGCAGCCATTCCCGAAATCAATCCGCCGCCTCCGACACTGATAAGTAATGAATCTATCTTGGGGAGTTCATCAACAATCTCATGTGCAATGGTACCTTGACCTGCAATGACATCAATATGGTTATAAGGGCTGATGTAGGTTAATGGTGATTGCGCTGCCACTTCTTGGGCTTTACGTTCAGCATTTTCTGTTCCTCCAGATACCTTGTGCAGTGATGCGCCCATAGCGATGATTTTATCAGCCTTGATAGCGCTCACCGATTCTGGCACATAAATATGCACCGGCACACCTAAGCTTTGCCCTGCTAAAGCGGTGCCTACGCCATGATTACCAGAGCTTGCGGTCACCACGCCAGCCATTTTTTGTGTGGGCGAAAGACGACTAATGGCACTGGTCGCGCCCCTTATTTTAAAGCTGCCGGTATTTTGCAGGTTTTCACATTTGAGATACAGCTGGCAGCCTAACAGTTTGGATAATTCCACAGCATGCAGTAAAGGGGTTTTGTGGACACCTTTTTCACTGTAAAAATTATTTTTAAGTAGCATTGTTGTCTTGCTAAATAGGGTATCGGATAAAGACATGTAGGCTCCAGTGACTTTGTGAGTGTTTAAAATATCTATTTTCAACGTTGGTATTTTAAATGGTTGTACTTAAAAGTTCAATTTGAACTACAAAGTATGTTTTACGCGAGTTAGATGATGTTGGCAAGTCAATTATTGCCTGGATCATTGAGAGAAATAATCAAATAGTTTAGCCAGCCCCAAGGTGAGTTGTTCTGGTTTCATTCCGGCAAAACCAAGGCGAATATAGCGATTTTGATTATTTTTTTGCGCTAGGTGAAAGCTTGATTCAGAGACTAAATAAACATCATTGGCTAAACCAAATTGCTCTAATTCCTTGGCATTTTTTTTCACATCTAGCCAGATAGCCATCCCCCCGTCAGGAACAGTAAAGCTAATATCTAGCCCTTGTTCTTGATAGTTTTTAAGTGCTGAGACGAGATGATCCCGCCTTTGTTGATATTGTTTTGTGGTTCGCCTTAAATGCCTTTCAAACGCGCCGTCTTTCATCCAACGGCCTATGGCATCTTGCATTAACACATTGGGTTTATGATTCATGACGCTGCGGTAGTTGATGAGTGCTTGCGTTAATGATTTGTCCACGGCCATGTAACCAATACGGCAACCGGGGAACATAATTTTAGAGAAAGTAGCCACATAAATGACGAGTCCTTTAGGGTCGTCAGCGGCCAAAGGGGCTAAGGGCTGGCTGGCATAATGAAATTCATGATCGTAATCATCTTCGATAATCGCGACGTTATAGCGGGCAGCGAGTTGGTAAATTTTAATTCTTTCATGGATAGGTAAGGTCACCGTCGTTGGGTACTGATGTAAAGGTGTTAGATAAATCAGTGAGATATCTTGGTTTTTAACCAACTGAGTTAAGTGGTCAATATCAATGCCCTTGGAATGTTGTTTGATAGCGACCAGTTCTGCTCCCGCTGTTTTAAAGGCGTTCCATGCAGGTCGATAGCCTAGGGATTCAACGGCAACCTTAGCGCCTAGCTTTAGTAAAACACGAGAAATTAAATATAACGCTTCCTGTGAGCCGTTGACGGTAATAATGTCTTTATCTGTGATTGAACGTGCACGACGTAAATAGGTTGCGACTTGCGAGATGAATTGCTGATTGCCTGCGTTATTGCCATAGGACAGATGAGGGAGATCTGGCCGGGTGAGACAGTCACTCATAAAGGGTTTGAGTTCATGAAAAGGGAAAGCGGATATATCTGGGTTGCCTCCGGCAAAGTTATAGCGATATTCATGGGCGGGTTTACCACGATGAACATCTAGAATGAGTGGGGTTAATGGCCACTTAAATGTGCTTTTATTGGCTTCTATATTGGCTTTTGTATGTCGACTGGATTCAACAGGAAATGACTCAACCACCTTATAACCCTGACGCTCAATAGATTCAACCCAACCTTGTGCGATTAACTCTTGGTAAGCCGCCATTATCGTATGGCGGTTAGTGTGTAATTGCTCAGCAAGTTGGCGGGCAGAGGGCAGAGCCTCACTCGCGCTAACTTGCCCCTGTTTGATGGCTGATCTGATTGCGCTAGCGATGTGCAAAAACTTAGGTTTGGCGTGTTTATCGACAGTGAGTGTGAGCATTTTCATTACTGGTATAGGACACTTTTAAAATCTGGGTGTTTAACTTATACCAAATACTGCAACAATAACCTATATCAATGTCAACATGAGGCATCACGTGCAGACATCAACAGCGTTCAATCCCCAAGCTATTACACTTGAATCGAAAGACGTTAGGCTTAAACCGTTAACGAGTAAAGATAGAGAGGGCTTCTATCACGCAGGTAACCATGAACAGATATGGAGGTGGATGAGCCCGAATCCATGCCAATCTTTGGAAAATACCGCTGCTTGGATTGATAAAGCATTGACAGAGTGTGAGTTAGGTCATCAAGTGCCATTTGTGATTATCGATAATCACAGTCAGGAAATAATAGGTAGCACTCGCTATTGCTCAATTAGGCGTGATGACCGAAATATTGAAATTGGTCATAGCTTTATTACGCCTAAATTCCAGCGTACTCATGTGAATACTCAGGCGAAATTTTTATTGCTACAACATGCCTTTGAAGTGTTGGGGGCCATTCGAGTTGAGATAAAAACCCATGAAAAAAATCAAACATCACGTAAGGCCATTTTGCGTATAGGGGCAAAATTTGAAGGTGTGTTGCGCAATAGCCGAATTTTACCTGATGGCAGCTTCAGGAATACGGCTATTTTTAGTATCACCGAGCAAGAGTGGCCGCAGGTTAAGACTGATCTGCAGGCTAAAATGGCAATCACCTAGGTTGGTGATGTGTTTATGGTACTTGAATCGGGTTTATTAAAAGGAAAGTAGATGTATATCCCAGCAAGCATGACGATTGAAAATAGAGAGTTAATGAATGACTTTATTGATAAATTTAGTTTTGGCACTCTAATATCTGAGCAACTTGATGCTAATCACCTGCCATTTTTACTCAAAAAATTTGAGGGTGAGCGGGGGACGCTTTATGGACATTTTTCTAAGGCAAACCGTCATTTGGCCGCACAAGATAAGCACAATGTACTGGTGGTTTTACAAGGACCCCACAATTATATCTCCCCAAGCTGGTACGCCTCATCGCCTGCGGTGCCGACTTGGAACTATGCAGCTGTTCACCTTAAGGGCAAGATGCATTTGCTGTCTAATGATGAAACCATAAAAGCACTGGATGAAACCGTTAATACCTATGAGCCAGAGTTATTGGTTAAGCGCGACCGACTTAGCGATGAATACCGAGATAGACTGGCCAGTGGGATCATTGGATTTAAAATTGAAATAACTCATATGCAAGGCAAGCAAAAACTGGGTCAACATCGCAGCGTTGCCGATCAGCTTGGTGTAGTGCAGGGATTACAATCTACAGGGACACCAGATGCCATGGCGCTGCTGAGTTATATGCAGAAAGTGGGGCTAGGGTTAGGAGAATAGACAAGGGGTGAGGGTGAACTTGTCGGATAACAAGTTTCAAGTCTCTTTGTTGTTGGGTTCATTGGGCAGGTTTGGTGTTGGGTCGGCTTATTGATGGCCAAAATTTAATTGGTGTTTAACGCCTGTTCGGCGAGAACTGTGCGAACACTTCAGTGACACGGCGTGAATATATCCCTATAGCCTCTGCCGTGATTTCCCTGTCACGGAAGGTCACAGCCGCGTTCACACCTTTGTATAAAGCCAAGACTCGTTTCTTCGATTGAAGCTTTTGGTTGCTGAGATGGTTTTGGACAAAAGTTGGTGAACTTGTCGGATAACAAGTTTCAAGTATCTTTTGGTTGGGCTCATTGGGCTGGTTTGGTGTTTGATTGGCTTATTGATAACCATAACCTAAATTTAACTTATCACCTGCCGTGGGCTTATGTGCAGATACTTCAGTGAGACGACGCGAGTACGATCCCTGTAGTCTCTACGATGACATCCTTGTCATCGAAGCTCACTGCCGTATCTACACCTTTATCAAAAGCAAAGCATCGTTTCTTCGATTTGAGTTTTGGTTGCTAGCACGCTTTTGGACAAAAATTGGTGAACTTACCGGATAACAAGTTTCAAGTATCTTTTGGTTGGGCTCATTGGGCTGGTTTGGTGGTTGGCAATATTGTATCGATAATATCCTAATCATTTTTATGTTATCTTTTAAAACAATAGGTTATAGTTTGTGCGGAAAACGTTATCAAGACGCGCAGATAATATGTTATCTGCGCTGCTAGTTAGCAAGCTATTAGGGGTCTAGATGATTAAATCGTTTTTGGTGATAATGTTTTGCATGTTTTCACTTGTTAAAAGTGTTGCTTGTACAATTCCAAATCAAGGTGAAGAATATGATAAATTAATTCAGGTTAAGGAGTTAGATGAAAATAACCTGTATCAGTTATCTATTCCCCGTAGCGTATATAAGTCAGAAGGTTCACCTGAATTATTTCTTGTTTACTACACTCGTGAACGGGTAGATAACTGCGTTGAGGAAAAGTTACCTGATGGCTCACAAATATTTTGTGAGCCTAAAGATCAATATCGTGAAAAATTACAAATTCAAGGTGTTTTAGGTGACTTTATCGATTTTATAATGAACAAGGATAACTATGTAGGCAAATTTATAATTTCGCCTAAAGAAGGTTATGTGGTTGCTATAAAGGTTATGTGGAACTCTGAGGTTTGCCTTACATATGCTTCTAAAATTGTGAAAGAATAGCCGATGCCTAATAAGGGTTTCCAAGTCTGACAAATTACATTGAAAAACACCGTGTTCGTACCTCACACATTTTAGCCAACTGCAATTTTCTGCTTAAAACGGCGTTAGCGACTAAAGGAAATAATCATCAAAATTCTAATATCTGCTGCCATGGGTTTATTTCTATCATCAAGTTGTATTGCTAATAATATATATGAAAGTTTTCCCAATGAAATCAAACCAAATGAAAAATATGTATTCTATTCTCATGGCTTTATCGTAGAAGGTAAAAACCCAACACCAATAAATCCACGTTGGGGAATGTATGACTTTCCTGAAATTAAAAAATCTCTCTCAGATGATAGCTATAATCTTATTGCTTATCATCGCCCAAAAGATACAAATCCAAGAGAATTTGCCAAAAAATTAACTGAAAATGCCAATGCTCTTATCAACAATGGTGTTAAACCTGAAAATATTACTTTCGTTGGTTTTTCGCGTGGCGGAGCTATAACTGTATTAACTTCAAACTACTTAGCCTCCGAAAAAGTTAATTTTGTTATTTTAGCTGGATGTTCCAAAGTTATTAAAAACAACCCTGAATTAGAAGTGATCGGGCATGTGTTTTCTGTATTTGAAACTTCTGATGGTGTTGGATCCTGTCAATTCTTAATTGATCGCAGTAAAAAAGTTAACACGTTTAAAGAGATCTCCATTACTACTGGTAAAGAACATGGTGCATTTTATAAGCCTCTTCCTGAGTGGATTATTCCAGTTAAAAAGTGGCTCAAATCAGATCGTAGCTAACAACATAAGATATGTCTGTCCCGACTTTCTTCTATGACTTTTTTATTCTATATAAACCTTCATAAAGTTAACGCCTGAGTATTTGACTCGTTTGTTATACCAAACATGGAGCAGTTCCGATTTTTTTAGCTGTGATAATTTCATCAATAACTCTTGCCTTCCAAACAACTCCCAGCTGGGCCTTAAATTCATCATCACCAACTCTACCTGAATATACCCCTAAAAAATTCCTAACCCTTCCTATGCTCGTCGCTGGAAGCATTTTTCCATCTACCATTCCATGAATTCCAATACGCTGCATAATTGCAGGAGAGCCAGATAATCCAGATCTTGTTGCGGTATCTATAAGAATCTTAGGCAGTCCTTCAATATTGATATCAGGTTCAGTTGCTATGCTGGCTTTTTTCCAAATAGGCATTTGTAGGTAGGTCATATCAGAGAAGGGATATCCAATGACAAAAACATCGTCAGCGACCTCTTCATTATATTCATCGCCAAATTCAATTTCATTGATTGGAAAAAGTTTATATTTTGTTGAGATATCTTTAGAAATAGGGATGGCGACAACATCAACTTTGTTGGTGTACTCAGGATGTTCGTACCAGACAGGCTCCATCATCAGGCTATCATTGAAGAGAGAAATTGGCTCTCTTTTACAATTAGCAGGCTGTTCAATTTCCCTAAATAATGTGCTAATAAAATCAGGTACGGCCAACGTATCAGAAAGGCATTTACCAGTAATTGGATTTTTACCGGATACATTATGCCAATTAGTGATCAAGTAAAAATCAGCTTCATACTTATAAATAAACCCAGTGCCAGATGAGAGAACAGAGCCTGTTTCCTTAAAACACATATGCAGGTGGTGAGTCGTGAAAGATATTGAGTCTGGCTTAATGATATTCACTATTTACATTTCCTTCAATGGTACAACCTTTGTATAATATGTATGCACGTTATAATGCTTTCTTCGCCTTTATTCGACTCTATATAGAATCTATCCTACTGTTTACCAGAACTTATTCAACGACAATAAAGCACATAGAAAGCCATAGTTAATTGCATTTTGCTAAGACCACTCGGTTATTTGAGCTTAACACGCCTTCCTCTTATGAGTTGATAGTTGCAGAGCTTTGATACTTCACTGGCATTTAAGTATGTTATTGATTAACAATGGCTGGCTATGATTTTTCTTCATAGCGGGTATTAAATTCAGTCACTGAAACCAGCTAGGAGGGGTTCTTTAGCCAGTTTCAGTGAAAGTAACCATTGTATTTTATAAAGGTTACTGACTATTTAATAACTCAACTGAGCGAGTTAAGTTATCAAACCCGAAATCTTGTAAATTGACAGATTTTTCGCCTTCAATGGTAATCATATTACCGCTATAGCTAGAGCCTGAATATAAATTAATCGCTTTACCATTTCCTAGCGAAATTGAAGAAATATTGCTACCCAAAGCATTCCCCCAACTTTGATGAACCGTAGTACAGCCTCTTACTATTGGATCTGTTGTTCTGCTACATCGTGTTCTTGCCGTTAATGTTTTTTGAGAGTCTACGCCGCACATTGTGTGGTACTGGCCTGTAAAATCTACATTTTCATAAAATCGGACGCAATCTTGTTTGTATATGTCATTATCCAAAAATTCATAATTTTCTTTAGCAATTTCAAGGTTATCTCGTATGGAATATATTTCAGCATCTAATTTAGCATCAAATTCATCCATGATTTTTTTCTTATATGCAGCCCAGCCAGACTCAGCACGTAGTTCCATTTCAGTAGATAATTCTTGATCAAACGAGCTAGGACTTTGGGTATGTTTTCCCCCTACATAGTATTTTTTGGTTTCAGCATCATAACCACTATAATAGAAATCGATTGCATAGATGTTGCAACGGATAGGCCAACCACTACACAGCTCCTTTGGGGTAGCGTTAATCTTTAAATTGCCAAACTGGTCATTACGGTAAGTTCGGGAATCTGTTGCTATGCTGACTAAGTAATCGATATAGCGATCCACTTTCGCACTAAATATATTGACGTTTGTTTTTAAAATCTCAACCCGCTCATCACACAGACTTCCAGCACAATCGACATATGCTTGTTGACGATAGATCTCTACTAATTCTTGTAATACTGACATATGAACCGTCATTAGTGCCATAAAATCACCGGCAGTCGAAAGTCGTTCTGTGTTACTCAGCGATGAGTCAGTTATAAACCATGTTATTGTTTCAGAAAGTAGATCATGCAGTGGGGTGAGTAATTTTTCTCTAGACTCACTTGATCTGCCGTCAGTAAAACTTTTGTAGTCATCATCTAATGTATTTATGACATAATTTAGACGTGATTGAATAGTGATATAGTCACGACCCGCCATATAATTTTGAAAATCACTTAAAACATCGCCTCGTAAATTTCTAATCATATTCTTAATTTCACTAAGATCGCTTTGTATATCAATCAACCTTTCATTCATTTCATCTATTTCAGCACCACTCCCAGCTGGAGTTAAGACCCCTCCCGCGATAGCTGCTCCCAAAACGTTCATCGGTGGGGGAGCTAAACCTGCCAGCGCCAACGCGCCTCTAAAAGCGTATGATTCTTTATTGAAATCTTCAAGTGCTACATCTGCTTGGCTTGACGCGGTATAAAGCATTAGGTTGGTTGCTATAACAAGTTTTTTTAAATTCATTTTATTTATCCATTAACAATTCAACCGGATGTTATCATTAATCGTTGATGTATAGCATTTTTAATGAAATCCGTTCTTATTATGTTAATCGACTTGGGTGGGTAATGTTTTTTTGGGGGGGAGCTGGGTTCTGTCGCAAAGTTGACGAGATAAAGCAATATGTTGAGTATAAACGTCCCTTTTCGTAATTTATAAAATATACTTTGTCCAATATTTGGTCATGTTGACCTCTTCTTCATCGCAATGAGGGAGTTAAAGAGATGGGACAGGCATAACTTTATAGGCTACACAAAAGCCTTTTACATTAGCTTTTCTAAAGAAAAAAATCTTATTCGGTTTGATTGTCTTTTAGCCTGCAAAAACTGATATAGGGGCAAAATGATTTATAAAGCGAAAAGCGAATAACGACTAATTAAGCCAAATCGAAGTGTTATTGTCAGTTATTCGAGTTATTTTTTATTGGCCCCTATCTTGCTAAGGATAATTATCATATTCAACTGCTGGAAATAACACGCAATATAACAATATACAGCTTTACCTGTTTTAAACTAACCATTCACTAAAAGGAATTATTGATATGAAATACATGACTCTTGGCCTTATTTATGTCGTTTTCTGTATGAATTCTACTTGGACTAAGGCAGATAACTTGTCATCAGATGCAGATTTTCTGTTTGAATACCAAGAAAAAATCACATACTTAATCGATCATGAAGAATACGCACAAGCACTTGAACGTGTGATATGGTTTCATGAACATGCTCTTGAATATGAATATAGTTTTTATGGTGTACGGCTCTCATTTGCATTAGCGCAATGGCAAAGGTTAGGCTTGTTATATTCCCCAGCACATGTCGCGCTGGTCAAAGAACGAAATGACATATTGCATGAAGTCACGAGTCATCCAATGCAATGCGAATCATTTGATGAATTAATCGCGCTTAATCATGTACTAGATAAAAGTTTACAAAGTATAGCCACTTTAGAGGCAATACATCGCCAGCATGAAGGTGTATTAAGTACGGGGCTGCTAACCGGGCTTAATCACGTACTCAATAAAGGTGTGCAAAATATAGCCGCTTTAGAGGCAATAGATCGCCAGCATCAAGGTGTATTTAGTACGGGAGTGTTAACCCGTTGTTGGTCTAAATCGACTGAAATAATGGCTGTGGAATTTACCTCGAATCTACTTATTGAAGAGTATGTAGGAAATTTGTTTGATTCCTTTGTGGCAAACAGCGTCACAGAATACTTTTATAATATTGAAATGTGTGATGAGTTGGATATACCTTACGAGGAATGCGGTAATTATATAACAAGTCAATTCATTGAAGCATCACAGTTTTATATTACAGCAGCTATGAATTTAAATCGCTTGGGTGAAGCAGGACAAATAGGGGCTAAAACGCTAGAAGTACTGATGGATTAAAATAAAGTGAAATTGTAAATAAGGAGAGTTATCTCTCCTTATTATTTTTTTATGTTTATAAGAGTTGGCTTTTATTCTAGGATCTCGTTGATTTACAATGACTGGTTATGATTTTTTTACAGCCAAAATTCCTCGTAAACACGAACCAGCTCTTCGTAGTGGCTCATAAGTTAGTCTTTAAGGGGCGTTGTTGCTCAAATCCCGAATCTAAACGCAGCACCCCAAGGTGTTTCACCCAATTAGGCAGCGTGTTTCCTAACTGGCATTCCTAACCCTATGACTTTATTCATTGCTTTAACACCCGCTAACGCTTCACCTACCTGAGCGTTATAATCCCGAAGACTCAGTTTTGGACTAATTAACTGTTTATATCGATACATCGCTGTTTCTGATAGTGATCTCTGATGATAATCATTATCCTGTTTCCATTGCGCTAATTGGTTAGCCTTGAGTGCTTTTACTGCTTCATTTCTGGGGTGGTCATCCTCCCAATATCCAGCATGACTTCTCGGAGGGATAGTTGGCTTGCATCCTTTGCGCTGAAGTAGTTTATGACATGCCTTAGTGTCATAGGCACCATCAGCTGAGACTTGAGTTATATTTCTTCTTAATGGGTTAAGTAATGTGGGAAATACTTCATTATCGGCAACGTTAACTAAGCTTATTTCAGCTGACACAATTTCATGGGTATTACTATCCACTGCAAGGTGTAGCTTTCGCCAAGTACGGCGTTTTTCTTTACCATGCTTACGCGTTTTCCATTCTCCTTCTCCATAAACTTTCAGACCTGTTGAATCAATCACAACATGTGCAGCAGAGCCACGACTCGGTGCTCGATAGTTGATCTCAACAGTCTTAGCTCTTTTGCTTATACAGCTATAACTTGGTGAAGTCAGTGGCACATCCATAAGTTGAAATACAGAGTTGGTGAATCCTTCAAGTGCTCGTAATGACAAGTTAAAAACGCCTTTCACAACGAGTGCTGTTTCAATAGCAACATCAGAGTAAGTGAACCCTCGACCACGACGCCCGTGGTGTTCACAACAATACCAAGACTTAATTGCTTGCTCATCAATCCAGAAAGTGAGTGAGCCTCGATTAATCAACGCCTTATTGTACTGAGACCAATTGGTTATTTTATGTTTAGATTTTCCCACTTTTCAGCTTCCGTATAGCTATCTTTAGGGATCAGATCACGCTAACGGCAAAAGGTTCCCTCGATTTAGGAAACAAGGCTTCTTTAAGGTGCTGCAGCCCTTTAAATATAACGGTTTATACATTATTAGCAGCGCTGGCATGTTCAGTTAACTGCACAAACAGTGTCTCGTTATCTCTTTTAGGGTGTGATCTACAAGCATATTCACTTAAGTATCGACACCACTTCCTTAGTTGATTTTTTATTCTATATTCTCGTCCCGATCTCAGTGCTTTTAGAATATCTGGGAGCCAATCGTTTGCACATCGAGCAACCTTTTGTGTTGAAATCATCACCTTGTGTATTTCGCCACTCACTTTGGCGATAAAACGCTTGAGTAATAAAGTCAGCATACTCGCCCAGACTAAGCTCTCAGCGATGGATTTATTCCTTGTGTTGAAGGTTTTTAAGCCGTTATATGATTTTAATTCTTTGAAAAATAGCTCTATTTGCCAACGTAGTCCATATAACTCACACACTTTGACTGCAGGAAATTGCTCTCGTTTTAGGTTAGTGATGAGATAACCGATGGCAGATTTTTTTCTATCCCAGAATGCAATTAATCGGTGTAAACCCGGCTTGTCACTCCATTGCACATCAAGGTCAACAAGTTGATCTTTCTTCAATTTAACTCGCTTCATCTTCTTACCTACTAGCGCTTTAATGGCTGTTCCTTGGCTATCAAAAGCAGCGATTATATTCGGGTTAATTTGACCGTTAGTCCGCATGATCACATAACCACCATGTTTGTCAGCCTGATAGCAGTATTCGATATTAAAGTAACCCGCATCCATAAGTAGCAAGATATCCTTTATTTCAAAAGCAAACGGATTATAGTGCCTCTCACTCTCCGAATCCGGTGCAATGCCAAGGTAATTGTAGCCACCCGACATCAAGTCCATGGTCATGTGTAGCTCCATTGCTGCGGGATGAGTCTTGGTAAATCGACCTGGAAATTGTTCCGTTAAACCAATATGTAATTTGAGAGAACTTCCATCATGTGCTTCTATCGCCTTAAAGGGATATTCGCTCGGAAAGGCTTGTTGTAAGGGCTCAAATAGCCATTCTTTGGCAGCTTGTTCGGTAAGACCTCGAAGTAGTTGAGTTAATTCAGGTTTTTTCAGCTTGTTGTGAAATGGCTTATAATTAACAAACGGTAAACCCCCGGCTCTGCCGGGGTGACTCGCATAGGTTTCACCTATACCGCGGTATTAGGTACGCTCAAGTCTCGATCAAAAGACAGGAGAGCAACCTATGCGAGACCCTAAGAGTTTGTCCCATACACGTTGGGATTGTAAGTACCATATTGTATTTATTCCAAAAAAGAGACGTAAGTTAATATTTGGTGTTATTCGAAAGCATTTGGGCGATGTATTTCACGAACTAGCCCGCCAGAAAGGGGTAGTGATCGAAGAGGGACATCTAATGCCAGATCATGTTCATATGTGTTTGAGCATTCCACCGAAATTTTCAGTATCCAACGTCGTCGGATTTATTAAAGGTAAAAGTGCCATTTCAATTGCTCGTCAGTTTAAGGGACGGCAAAAGAATTTCAATGGAGAGGCCTTTTGGGCACGAGGTTACTATGTTTCTACGGTTGGTTTGGATGAGGACATGATAAAAGAGTACATACGAAACCAAGAAAAAAATGACATTCATCGTGCTCAATTAAAATTCGGAATGTAGATAGTGCCTTGGGCACTTACTTAAGCCCTTTTAGGGCGTCACCTAAATAAGCCTCCGGCTTTGCCGGAGGTAAGTTAACTAATGCCTTTGCCATGTTCAATACATAAATTCTTATGTATATCAGAAAGGTTGATATTTGACCTTGTTCCCAAAGTGTTGAGTAGAGCAAATACCAGCTCCGTCGGTGATATGTTGCGCATGCGCTGCATAAAACCACACTTTCTAGCTAATTGTGTAATGCTTGTGGAGTTAAGAATACTTGTCAGGCGCTTAGGTATGCAGTTAAACTTCATTTCGTGCTCTCTCGTGGTTGGATGGATCTTTCACACGAGATATTTGATCATGAGATGAGTACAACCTCCAGTTTTATTCAAAATAATACTGTTCAATCAAAATGATACTGGCTAATCCCTTAAGATCCTACCTATGGATACTAACAACGACCTGACGTGATTTTTTAAGCTTGCAGAGCATTTAGTGTATTTAGCGGCCTCACTACGGCGTATTTGCATTTGCTGCTCCGCAGTCTCTGCACTATACGCCTTCTTGCAGGAGCCAATGAACTCATTTGAAATCGTTTTATTACTACGGCCAAGCTCTTTAACCATTTTTCTCGCTGAAAAATTTAATTTACAAAATGCTTCAATCTGATACCTTTCTTTGAGTATCAGTTGCTTAGGTTGGTTTCCCATTGTGGTGACCTTGGTGGATTGTGTGAGAGCCTGAAGCTTATTAAGCAACTGACCTTATTATCTATACCAAAGTGTGTCGGTTATCCTTGGAATCTAAGTATGACTTATATTTACCTATTTATGTCTTAATTTTACGTATTATCTTATTTTTCCAATGATAGTATTTATTTGATTTAAAAATCCAAATTATGATCATGATTTTAATATTAAAGGGGAAGTAAAGTTATGCCTGAAGAAATAAAAAAAATGATAGAGAAAACTAAAGAAAAATTTATCAATGATGTTGAAGTATCTGAGGATGAAATTTTAGACGACGAAAATGTATCTGGTGGTGGTGGCGGAGCTGGTTGTGACTGTTTTTGTAATGAGAGTGACACTCAATAAACATTGCATCCCCTAGCTTAGCCGGGGGTATCTCATACAAGATTGCCCCCTTAATAAGGTAATTAGTTACTGTAAATGGCAAAAAAATTTCAATAATAAATTTTAGGGGCAGGGAAATAAACCCTACTCATCTTTTTATTTGATAATATTTTGTATCAACACTTAGCTTAAATGAAAAAATAATTCTGAAATACATACGTAGCCAGAGTTAGTGAATGAGTGTAGAGAGCGACTGATATTTAGGGTATCGCACTCGCACACCGACTTAAGCCCTTCGAGGGTGTAACAAAATAACCCTCAGATCCAGTTTGAGGTAATTAAACTTTATCTATCACAGCGATAGCTTTTGAGATGTAATGGGATTTTAGGATGACTATATGGATGATCTAGATAATAAATTCAAAAAAAAATATATAGCCACAAGCAGTGAAGGCTATTTATATCTAATGCTCCTCCCTACAGAGAAATGTAATTTTAGATGTGTGTATTGCTATGAAGATTTTGAAATAGGAAAAATGAGTCAGGATACTGTTCATGGTATAAAAAATTTATTAACAAAAGCAGCCCCTACTTTAAAAAACTTAACGATAGCCTGGTTCGGAGGTGAACCGACTCTGAATAGTAAAGCAATAGAAGATATCTCAAGCCACATAATGGATTTAAAACGTACATATGGATTTAAATATAACGGCGGAATGACAACAAACGGATATTTATTAAACTATCCTCTTTTCAATCGATTAGTCGAATTAGGCGTGAACACTTATCAGGTTAGCTTAGATGGCGGTAAGGAAGCACACAATAAAACCAGAATACAGCTTAATGGAAGTGGAAGTTTTGATCAAATTTGGCATAACCTTATTTCTTTTAAACAATCACAACATGACTTCAAATTAGTGATCAGATTACATGTCACAGATGATAACGCACAATCTATGTTGGATTTGTGTCATCAAATCACTCAAAACTTTGGCAGCGACAAAAGATATACTATTCATGTAGAATCGATTAAAAATCTGGGTAAAGGGGTTACAGGTGACGGAAGTAAACACCAGCCAAGCGATGGTGAACGAACAGTCAATAAAATAAAAGAATTAATGTCCTATAATTTAGATACCGTAAGTAAACATACTAAAAAGAACCCCTACATTTGTTA
Organism: Shewanella sp. VB17; assembly: GCF_013248905.1. Taxonomy (NCBI): domain Bacteria; kingdom Pseudomonadati; phylum Pseudomonadota; class Gammaproteobacteria; order Alteromonadales; family Shewanellaceae; genus Shewanella; species Shewanella sp. VB17. The sequence continues at coordinate 3,975,457 of NZ_JABRVS010000001.1, read as the reverse complement.
TGCAGCCATGCCAAAACAATTATTAATTAGAGCTGACGGACGAATAGGAAAATGTTCAGTGATGTTTAATGATGACAGGAATACCTTAGGGAAAATAAACAGGGATGGTAGCTATTCGTTAGATGGAGATAAATTGGAACTTTGGGTCAGGGGCTTTATTAGTTTAGATAAAAGAGAAATTGGTTGCCCGGCTAGTAACTTACCTAAACTTAAACACACTAGCGTACGGCAGGGAAATGAAATCCAAGTGGTTAATGTAGCCTGATAAAAGCTTGATATTACCTGTATGAGTTCCGACTTAATCTGACGCACCGACTTTAAAAACTGAGAATTACCCGTTTTAGACATGGGGAGCTAATTGTTCCTCAAACTCAATGATAAAACGATTTAGTACAGATTTCAAATCTCTTATCAGTATGGTCCACTTTTTGGCGTTATTGTCAAATCTGGTGTATGAGCACATCTTGATGCTCTGGTTGATCTTGAGTTATTCTTTCACCGTCTTTAAATTTCACCCCTGTGATTACATCAGCCAGTAGCTTAATCCTCGCAGACGATACAATCTCTTCTCTGCCGATTGGGCGAGTTTAAAGACCATCACTAATGTAGTCTTAGGCTGCCGCAACTTTTCACTCTATGGGTTATCAGTCGAACCGTCGCAAAGGTGGATTCTATCGGATTACTGGTTCTAATGTGCATTCAATGTTTGGATAGGTTAGCAAACAGCAGTTGCTGCCTATTTTGATGAGGCAGATAATATTGCCTGTGTGGTTGCTGGTAAAAGATGCTTTACGCTTTTTCCTCCAGAACAAGTTAAAAATCTTTACATTGGTGCATTAGATCATGGTCCAGGTAGACGATCTATGAGTCTAGTTGATATGCAAAATCCGGATTTTGTAAGATATCCTAAATTTAAAACCGCGCTGCAACATGCCATCGTTGTAGAATTATATCCTGGTGGCGCTATTTTTATACCAAGTATGTGGTGGAACCAAGTTGAAGCCTTAGCACCTTTTAATGTGCTAATTAATTATTGGTGGAATCAAATACCAAGCTATGGAACTACAGCAAATGAAGCTTTTAAACATGCTGTATTGTCAATGAGGGTTTTGCCGCAGAGTCAGCGTAATGCTTGGTTAGAGTTGTTTAAGTATTAAATTTTCAATGAAAATGAAGCTGATCTATCTCATATTCCTCATCAAAAATTAGGGATTTTAAATGAAAATTCAAAACCTGCAGCACTGAAGGTCAGAGCAGAATTACGTGAAAGTCTAAAGTAAGATGCTGAAAATCATTACTTATTTTACTGATTATTTGGATTTCTTGAGTTATAACTATTTTTGTTTATGAAACCTACATATTGAATTTGGCGGAGTATTTGATATTAACGAAAAACACCGATTTTAATGGCGGGATCAGTATCAAGCTTATTCGCGGCATTATCACCAATATTATCTATGCCGGTGCCAGTGAAATCGCCGCCGACTTAGGGACTCACTGCTCTCAGTCGAAATGACGGGTAAATTGTCAGCTAAAGTCATGACTAAAACTACCATCCGTAAAAAAGACTTCACAACTAATGACTGACTAATCTCTTCATCAGCCTACTGTAATGGCCTCGTGATTTCGGAGGCCTAAAATTAGTGAATCATACAATACCTTTAAAGCATATTGATTGCGATTCTTTCACCATAATCAGGCTTTAGCATGGGTAAATTTGTTTTTGGGCAAGCCAGTTCTTTTAAGTTTAAACTAGTAAAACCCCGAGTCCAAAAATCAAACTTATCACCATTGATTTGTAATGTACCATCGGGGTTAATTTTACCTATGTCATTTCGTTCATCATCAAACATAACAGTACATTTGGCTAACCTACCGTCAGCTCTAATGGTTAAATGGCGAGGTTTGGAAGCGTAGCAAATGTAAGGATCATCACTTTGTTTGTTCTCGGAGGGATGTGTCTCTGGTTCCATTATTTTTTTCATTTTTTTGATTAATGCATTAACATCTTGTCGCTCATTGGGTACGTATTGGTCAACGGTATTTTTAACTGTTCCACCTAAATTTGCAATGTTACGAATAAAACTCACATAGCGTTTATCATGGCCAAATTGTTCTTTAATCATATGACTTAATTGTAACATTGATGCTGTATTGTCCTGCATGACATGCAATCTAAACGTGATTTTAAAATGGGTTGTAATTTCTTGAAAGCTACATAAATTCTGCCAAATGGTATCAAAGGTTCCTTTTCCATTGGCTTTCTTTCTCGTGGTGTTATGCTGCTCGGCAGTACCATCAATCGTGATTTGATAATCACTAATACCTAATGCAATAAACTCTTTAAACATTTTATTATCGAGTAAATAGGCATTAGTGGTCATATTAGCATTGTATTCAAAGTGATATTTTTGTTGTAGGGAAATAATATGCTTAGAAATGTCGATAATACCTTGTTTATTTAAAGTTGGCTCACCACCGAACCATTGAATATGTAATTTTTTTAGCTCTGGAGCTGATATTGTTAATAATGCCTTTATTCCCTTTATCGTATCTTGGCTCATTTTGCCTATCTTAAAATCTTCATAGCAATAAACGCAGCGAAAATTACACTTCTCAGTCGGTAATAGTGTGAGTTGCATATAACCATTACTGGCAGATGTGATATAATTTCTTTTAAAATGAGTACTTAGTTTATTCATGGTAATTATATTATCCATAGGTTAAAAATAAGCCAAGGATTAATAATCAAGGCTTTAAATATCAGTTCATATATGGATTAACAATTCGTATCGCAAGCCAAATTATCACACTGCTTTGCTTTACCACCTGCGGTATCATCTAAAATTTCAAGTTCGTCAGTGCTTAAGTCGTTCAAAAAGTCATCTTTTATTTTATTTATTTTATCTTTAGCTTGTGTATTCTCAGTCATGATCTATCCTTTTTTAGTTTTTCAATAGTCACCACTATGTTATGTGGCTAATTAAAAATAACAAAAAAAGAAATCGTAAACCATAAAAATCAAGACAAATAATGATAAAATTAAGACGTGCTTCTTAGATTTCAAGGATAACCGACACACTTTGGTATAGATAAAAAGGTCAGTTGATTATTGCTGAGAACTAGCATTGATATTGTTAAGTAAAACCCTTAGCTTAATCTTTTTTTAAGCACTTTTAAGATTTTTTATTGCATTATGCATTATGCATTATGTATTTTATTTTATTTTTTTGTGTAATTGTTGTAGGGTTGTGGCTATCAAGCTTTAATGTCGGTTAGTAGTTTCGAAAAAATCAATGTTTTTATAGTAAATTGATTTGTATTAAGTATATTGTTGTAGTTCTAAAGGATTAGTATTGTGTTGGATGATTTTAAAAAAACAAATGAAAATTTAGATGTTTCTATTATTTCATTTACAAATTATCACTCTTTTAGCTTAAGTTGTGCTCAAGAGATATTTGTTAATAATATAGCTAACGGCTCTAAATGGTATCATTCAAGAGTATTAAAATGGGATAACTTTACCCAAGAATTATCAGAAGTATTATTGAAAAGCCATACTATTGTTTTGCTTGATGTTGACTCTGACTTACTGGCGAATGAAACTGTACTATTAGATCTTCTGATAGAATTTCATCAAAGAGGAAATCGTTTGGTTGCATTAGGTAGTGGTGTTTCATTACTCGCTCAAACAGGCTTACTAAATGGGAAGATGATAGCAGTAGATAAACGTTATTTTGCTGCTTATTCTATTAGATTCTCACAAGTGAAATTTAGTACCGATATTGCATTTAGTGGCGAAGATAACTTGTATTGTGCTGCATCGAGTGTTGCAGCGTTGCAACTAGGTATTCATCTCATCGGGGAAGACATTGAAAGTGATATTGCGATCAAGGTCGCTAATCTTTTACAAGTATCACCAGTAGGTATTTTACATAATGATACATATTCTAGTTGTCATCAAAGGCTAAGGAGTACCATTTTCTGGGCTGAAAAAAATTTAGCTAAAATAGATAATTTAGATCTTCTGGCCGAAAGATGTTTTATGTCTCGAAGGAACTTTGATCGGAAGTTTAGGTTAATCTATCAACAAAGCCCCAAGTCATGGCTAACTAGTAAACGTATTTCACTGGCCATTAACTATTTAATAATTAGTGAAATGAGCATTGATGACATAGCCGATGCTGCTGGATTTAGTAGTACGATTAATTTTAGAAATAATTTTAAAATTAATATAGGCGTATCACCAAGGGAATATCGTACAAATAATAGCGTAAAAGCATGACTTTTATTTGGTTTCTATTATAATAATAATTAAAAGTAAGAGTTGAAAATGCTATGATGATTGACACGTGATTATTTAAGTAAATGTTATTAGATATAATGTAGTTGATTGTGTGAAAGTAGAGCAAGAGTATATGAAAGTCATACTTCTCTGGCTCTTGATATTTTCATTGTTTTTTCGAATGATTTTTTACGTGTTTATAAGCTTGTTTACTTAATTTGGGTTGTTTACACCGCAACCCATATTAGGAGCGTTCCCACCTCCTGCTTCAGATAAAATATCATCTTCTAAATCCAACAGTTCACTATCAAGTACTTCTGTTGAAAGTTCATCTTCTTTTTTTTGTTTACTATTTTTTGTTCTGTTAAATAACATGAGAATACCCTTTAATTATTTATAATATAGTACTGAATAAGTTTAAACAGTAAGTAATAAAATGCCGCCTTATTTTATCATGATATTAACTTTTATTTTAAGATAGTATCTATATTGTCTTGAAATAATCTTAATTTGGCTGGATTTAGTTATAATTTAATTTTTATTCAAGGTATTGTTTTATATTGAAGCAATCACTAAATACTACGGGTGAGATTAAATAGAGTGACAGTAGAAAATGATTAAAAAGAAACGTCAAATTTTTAGAACTGAAGTTATTGAAGCTATGTCATCAAGACATGGAGAAGTCATATTGATAAGACCTATCAGTTTTAGTCTTATCTCCATATTCATTGTTATAATTTTACTTGTTATAACCTTGTTTCTTTTTTTTGGAGAATATACTCAGGCAACTCCTGTAAAAGGTGTTTTAAAAAGTCGCACTGGTGATACCGAGATTATGGCTTATCAACCCGGTATTGTAGAAGAAATTTACCTCAATGAAGGTGACTTTGTATCACAGGGAACATCTTTATATAAAATAAGAACAGACAAGCAAGGTGAGAGTGGCTCTATAAACAATAAACTTATTAGTAGCTTGAAAGAAAGTATAGCGTTGATAAATGAGAAAATAATCTATCAAAAAGAACTTAATAAATTTGATGTTGAGGATTTGATTAGTGCAGTAAGAACGTTAAAACAAAAAGCAAAACTTGCGCAAGAAGAGATAAACATCAAAAATGATTATAAGAAGTTATTAGCTTCAGAATTATCAATAATTTCAAAATTAAGAGATAAAAAACAAGTTTCTCAAACCGAATATAATGCCAAATATGCACAGTTACTCGAAGCGCGTCTTGTTTTGAAATCGCTCAGCAGAGCCAAATTGAATTTTCTTGAACAGGCTAAAAAAACGGAAAAAAGTATCCGTAATATTACCGTACAAGGGAAATCGATGGTGGTGGGTTATCAACAAAATTTAGCCAATATTCAAAGAGATTTGGCGAATAAAGAATCTGATCGATTTTATATTATAACAGCACCTAATGATGGCATCGTTGCTAATGTTTTTGTTAGAAATGGTACTTTTATCGAGATGAATAAACCACTTATGATTTTATTGCCTAAAAACCACCAACTGGTTGCAGAAATATACATACCGACAAGTGCCATAGGTCAGGTCAAAATAGGGCACAAGATTAATCTGAGATATCAGGCTTTCCCTTTTCAAAAGTTTGGCATCTTTTCCGGTACCATTGAAAATATCTCACAAACGTTAATCCAACCCTTTCAAGCTGAGGTTTCTGAGCTTGTTGAAGCACCTTCCTATCGAGCGATAGTGATGCTAAATAAGCAAAATATAGATATAAAAAATCAAGCGATTAAATTGCAAACAGGAATGTTACTTGATGCGGATATTGTTGGGGAAACGCGTTCATTTTTTGGCTGGATTTTTGAACCAATGATGACAGCTCAGAATAACAGTTAATTACACCTGCACGGATAAAATATGGAAAATATTACAAGTAAACTAAATTTTAGTAATAAAAATAAACTGCCTGTATTGTTGCAAAGTGAAGCTGCTGAATGTGGGTTAACTTGTATTTGCATGATCTCAAATTTTTATGGCCATAAAATCGATTTGTTCAGCTTAAGACGTAAATATCCAATTAGTTTAAAAGGGGCGACATTAAAACAACTGGTCAATATAGCCTCTCAGCTAAATCTATCAGGTAGAGCGTTAAAAGTAGAACTGGAACAACTTAAAACACTTAATACACCAGTGATTTTACATTGGGATCTTAATCATTTTGTAGTACTAAAAGCGGTTAAAAGAAATGGCATTGTTATTCATGATCCGGCTAAAGGTGAAATGTTTTTATCTATGGAGGCTGTATCAAAATCATTTACCGGCATTGCATTAGAGCTTAGGCCAACAGATGATTTCACCGAAAAAGATGAAGAATTAAAACTAGGTTTAGGTGTGTTATGGAAAAGTATTACAGGTTTGAAACGTAGTTTAGTACAAATAATTATTTTGTCTGTGGTGTTACAGTTTCTTGCTTTACTAGCCCCATATTTTATTCAATTAGTGGTTGATAATGTAGTCATAACGAATGATAGACGATTTTTATTAGTATTAGGATTTGGTTTTTCCTTGTTATTGTTGTTAAAAGTAGTGACACAAGCGTTTCGTTCTTGGATCATTGTTTATTTGCGAACGACATTAGGCATTCAACTGGTGTCTAATTTATTCAGGCACATGTTACGGTTACCCATGACTTGGTTTGGTAAACGATTTATCGGAGACATAACTTCAAGGTTTGGTTCGCTCGAATATATAAAACAACTGTTAAGCAGTGGCTTTGTCGAGGGGTTAATCGATGGTGTGATGGCAATTATTACGGTAATTATGATGTTTGTTTTTTCACCTAAACTCACGTTGATAGCTATTTCTGCCATTTCCTTGTATACATTATCCCGCATTATCTTATTCCAACCAATACGCAATCACACTAAAGAAAAACTACAGTTAAAAGCTATTTCTGACGGACTTTTTTATGAGTCAGTACGATCGGTTCAACCAGTAAAAATATTCAGTGGCGAGGCTATTCGACAATCAAAGTTAGAAAATGCAAATGCAGATTGGATGAATGCAGATATAAAATTAGGCAAGTTAACAATAGCCTATAATACATTCAAAGAATTACTACAAGGAATGGAATACGTTTTATTAATATGGTTAGGGGCATATTTAATCCTAGATGAAAAAATTACTATTGGAGTACTATTTGCTTTTTTAGCATACAGGCAACAATTCACTATTAGTGCGCATACATTATTGGAAAAAATCTTTGAATGGCGAATGATGGGATTACATCTAAGTCGGATAGCTGATATCGCCTTAGAGGATCAAGAGCATGCTCTTGACACTAATCATCCCGAATTAGATAATGTAGTTGGTAAAATCGAACTCAAAAATATATCTTATCGTTATAATGAAAATGAACCTTATATCTTTGAAAATTTATCTTTAACGATCCAAGGTGGAGAATGTGTTGCCTTAATTGCCCCTTCTGGTTTTGGTAAAACGACATTGATGAAAATCATTATGGGGTTATTGCCACCGACTTCAGGTGCTGTGTTGATAGATGATAAAGATATTACCCAAATAGGATTGAATAACTATAGAAATGTAATGTCTGCAGTGATGCAAGGTGATGATTTATTATCAGGTTCTTTGGCAGATAACATCAGTTTTTTTTCTATCGATCAAAATATGCAACGCTTAGAGAAAGTGGCACAAGATGCTTTTATTTATGATGATATAGTGGCGATGCCTATGGGATTCCATTCTTTGGCTGGTGATATGGGCAGTACCTTATCAGGAGGTCAGATCCAGCGTGTTTTAATCGCACGAGCGTTATATAAAGAGCCTAAAGTATTGTTTTTAGATGAAGCGAGTAGTGCTTTAGATTCAGAAACCGAAAAAAAAATAAATACTGTTCTAAAGTTCTTAGGAATAACCAGAATAATGATATCACATAGACAAGAAACAATAAAAATGGCGGACAGAATAATTGATTTGACACAGGTAGATTTTGAAGTATCCCCAACTATTATTGAAGATAAAGTACGTCAGACTACATTGACAATTGTTAAGTAGAACATTTATTTATATTAAGAGGTCACATGAAAGGATTAAAGGAAATTCTCGCAATGTTTTTTTTGTTAAATAGTTTTTCTGGATATAGTGGTGTCATTGGAAATGATATTTTAACTTCAGAACAAAAAATATATGGTCTTTCACTTTTTTGGAAAGAAGCAAGCTATAATTTTGCCTATTTTGATCAAGTAAAAAGTTTAGATTGGGATGCTACATATATTTCTTATATTTCAGAAGTTAAAAATAGTAAAAATAATTTCGAATATTATCGATTATTAAGTAAATTAGCTGCTGAACTCAATGATGGTATGACTTATGTGACAATTCCAAAAGATTTAGTCAATAAAAACATATCTTTTCCAAGTATAAAATTAGCAGAAGCTGAAAACAAAGCTATTGTTATTGCTGTTGCGGAAAAGTTTAAAAATGATATACCATTAGGCTCCATAGTTTTGTCTATTGATGGCCGAGATACATTTGATGTGTTAAAAAATGATGTATTTCCGTATATCAGCAGCTCAACTTATCAAATAAAATTAGATTGGGCGATTAAGGGGAGTTTTAGTCAAGGTTATGGCTTACTTGCCGGAAAACCAGGTACTACTATGGATATTAAATTTCAACTCCCAGATAATTCAATAAAACATGTCTGGCTGGAACGTAATTTAAGTAATAACAATATAAAATGGCACTCATCTGAAAATGTTACCAAAAGAGAAATCAATAACAAAAAATCCATTGTGGGTGAATTACTTGATAATAATGTTTACTATATTGCACTAAATAATTTTCATGATATTGACATTATCGATAAATTTAAAAAGATGCTCCCTGAAATGCAATTAGCAAAGGGGTTGATTTTGGATTTACGCTTTAATCATGGTGGTAATACTATGATTGTCGAAGATATCCTTAAACACTTGACTTTTCATGATTTAGTCGGGGCTAAAAGTAAAATGCGTATCCATAATGCGACGTTTAAAGCTTGGGGGAAGTTTTCACAAGATTATACTTGGGCAAAAAAATATGAATCTTATTTCTTAGGACAAGCATGGACAGAAATGCCTGCTGATATTATTTCTGCAGATGAGGTCAATGTTACAGAAAAAAATGTGGTGCCCACGGTCATCTTAATCAGTCGAAATACTTCAAGCTCTGCTGAAAACTTTCTAATTTATGCCGATGGTGCTGAACATTTCACCACCATCGGCGAGCCGACTTTTGGTAGTACAGGACAACCATTAATCATTGATCTTCCAGGTGGAGGAACAGCAAAAATTTGTACTAAAAGAGATTCTTATCCTGATGGTCGTGACTTTGTTGGTTATGGGGTAAAGCCTGATATTTACGTTGCACGAGATATGTCCTATTACCTATCCGATGATGACGCAGTATTAGCCACAGCTGTGAATTTTCTAAAAAATAATATTTCATCGGCAACCTTTGAAATTGTTAAACGCTGAATTTTTACTTTTAAAAGTTAAAAACTGGGAGGTGATTATTGTTTGATGTTAAAGATAAAAAAAATAGTTATATGGACGATGAATGTCAAGTTAATGTAAAGCTAATATCTCAATCAAGAGATCTAATCGCGTATTATAATATTGAGGCATGGTCAAAGAGACTGTATGATGTTTTTGAAAAATCAATGTTTTCAAAAATAAACCCAAAAAAATTATCGATAAATAGTGAAATAGAAGTATTAGTAAATAACTACACCTTTATGTTATCTTTTAAAGGTGAACATGTTTTAAGTCGAAAAATGTTGGAAACAGTCATTGATTTTTGGGTTGCACGTTACCTTGAAACAAAAAACAATGATTTTTTGATTAAAGTACTTCAGCCCACAGTTAACCTAGCTAGATTACATGTTTTAAATAATAATTATGATGAATTTTATAGAATAGTTGAAGAGTTAAATAACGATAATGGTTTTATTACTTTGGGGGCAATAACAATAAATGACTATATGATTGCTGATCATATTTCTTTTATTAAAAACGTTATGTTTTTGGAGCGATTAAAAATAAATTTAAAGAAAAAAAATGGAATGCTTACCATTGATAGTGAATGCCCTCCTGAAATGTTAAAATCTATATTTTATAGAGAGTCACAAATAATATTTTTTCTAGTTTTTGGGCATTACCAACAAGCTGAATCTATCATACGAGGAGTGATGTATAGAACGAGTGGAGTAGAACAAAATATTTTTTATTATCGTTTATATGAATCTTATATGTGTCAGGGTAAATATGAAAATGCTAAAGAAATCATTAATGATATTGTTGATGATTTGCTTTATGAATCTCTTGATAATTTGAAAGTCTTGATGTTTTCTTCTCTTATAATAAAAACGGCTAGATTGCCACCATCAGCAAAGCTTTCTGTATTAGTACTTGAAAAGTACCAACTGCTAGGCGATGAAATGAATTATTTTGACTTACTTATGTGGTTTTATAAAAACTTTGAAACAGATGAAGTGAAATATAAATTATACGAAATATACAAAATTAGTCATTATGACATCGTCAGAAGAACGATCGCATTTAATTTTGATTTAAATGGCTTAGAAGTTGATTCAACTTGGAGTGATATTTTAACGAGTAAGTTAAATTCATTTTTTATGATTTAATCATAATTCTTTTTCTTGCTAATATAGGTATTAAGTGCTTAACTAAAAGTTATCGAATATTTAGACTGATAATTATCCAGTATGTCTTTTACACTATTTTTTAGCGTCTCAAACGTGATAAAAGCATGGCAAGATAGCCATTCATACTTGAGCTTTTTCCAGAGTATTTCAATGATATTGAGTTCGGAAGAATAAGCTGGTAAATAGATTATAACCAGCCCTTTAAGTAACCATTCATAGCGTTTTTTTTTAAAATGCTTAGCGCGATGAAATGAAGTATTATCGAGGTAGACAATCGTTAATTTATCAAGACGTTTAGTCGATATGAAGTGCTCAAAAGCTTCTATAACAACCTCGGTATTCACTTTACTTTCAGTGGTATGGTAAACAAGTGTTCCTTTTCTACTTAAAAAACCAAGTACATTAAGCCTCTTGCTATGAGAGAGCAAACCAAGCCATCCATAGTAAAAACAAGATAGACTTTTCCTTTATCGCCTACAATACCCCTGAATAAAGTAAGTGGTAAGGTATTAATTTTTATGTCTATTTAGTGGTACTGTCACATAGCCGCTGCAATTGCACTAAGTGGACACCCACAATGTTTTTAACATATCCTTATGGTTATAATATGTCCATAAGTCTTATGTGCTGTCTTAAGGTTCTTGTGTCAGGATGGTTAGATAATGGTGCTAGATAAATCACCAATAAAACCAAATCGAAGAAGTTGGCCAGCTTGAAATTAACGGGAAAAAGCACATAAAAAGCCATCGTTAATTGCATTTTGCTAATTAATCCATAGACAGCCATCGTTAATTGCACTTCCTGTCGCTGTGACTAAAATTTAATTATGGTGATATCATTGGAGTGAGTTATGCCTCGGCCTAGAAGAACGCTAATCAGTATCGAAGACACGCCTTATTATCATTGTTGTAGCCGTGTCGTGCGCCGCGCATATCTCTGTGGTGACGATAAGTACACAGGGAAAAACTATGACCATCGACGCGGTTGGGTTGAGGCGCAAGTGCTTAAATTATCTGACGTCTTTGCGATTGATGTGGCGGCCTATGCGGTGATGAGTAATCATTTGCATATTGTGTTATATATCGATTTAGATAAAGCCAATGTCTGGTCAGATAGGGAGGTGGTAGAACAATGGCATCAATGCTTTAACGGCACAGCACTCACACAAAAATTTGCTCGAGGTGAAGTGATTGATGAGCACCAAGTGGCTAAATTAAAATATTTTATTGCAACTTACCGCTCACGGCTGAGTGATATTAGCTGGTTTATGCGATGTCTTAATGAGCCCATTGCTAGGCAAGCCAACTTTGAAGATAACTGCACGGGTCATTTCTGGGAAGGACGGTTTAAATCTCAAGCGCTTTTGGATGAAGCGGCAGTGCTGGCTTGTATGGCCTACGTTGAACTTAATCCAATTCGGGCTAAGATGGCCAATACGCCAGAGAATTCAGACTACACCAGCCTTCAATTGCGAGTCAACGCGGCAATCAATGGAAAACAACCCACCAGATTACTGCCCTTTATTGGGAATGAACGGCTGAATCAACCCAAAGGGATAAACTTCGCGCTGAAAGACTATCTTGAATTAATTGATGAAACAGGGCGTATTATTCGAGATGATAAACGCGGAGCAATCTCAGCGAATGCAGATAAGATATTAACGAGGTTAAACATTCCTGCTGACAACTGGCTCAAAATCACCACAGAGTTTGGGCATCTATTTCATGGGGCAGTAGGGACACTGCAAGAGCTAAGTTGCTACTGTGAACACTTAAATAAAAGACGACGGCATTTTTCCACGAGTTGTGAGTATCTGAAAGTAGACTAGGCGCTGGATTTATGTAATAAGTGCAACAGAGCTCTAATATACCACCAATAAAATCTTCCTCAGTTTATTAACAGAGCAGATATTCCTTGTCTGAAAATCAACTTTTTACGACAAAAAAACTCATTTTGTTAAGAGCACTCAGTTATATGAGCTTAACACTCCTTCCTCTCATGAGTTGATAGTTGCAGAACGTTGAAGGTTCGCGTGAATGTCGATATGTTATTGATTAACAATGGCTGGCTATTATTTTTGGCTCTATGGCTGGCTATTATTTTTGGCTCTGCTGACAATTGGCTCAAAATCACCACAGAGTTTGGGCATCTATTTCATGGGGCAGTAGGGACACTGCAAGAGCTAAGTTGCTACTGTGAACACTTAAATAAAAGACGACGGCATTTTTCCACGAGTTGTGAGTATCTGAAAGTAGGCTAGGCGCTGGATTTATGTAATAAGTGCAACAGAGCTCTAATATACCCCCAATAAAATCTTCCTCAGTTTATCAACAGAGCAGATATTTCTTGCCTGAAAATCAACTTTTTACGACAAAAAAACTCATTTTGTTAAGAGCACTCAGTTATATGAGCTTAACACTCCTTTCTCCCATAAATTGACAGTTACAGAACGTTGAAGGTTCGCGGGAATGTCGATATGTTATTGATTAACAATGGCTGGCTATAATTTTTCTATAATTTTTCTTTTAGCCTCTTTCAAGACGTCCTATGCTCGTAAAATATCTTCTCGTCTACACTTAACTTTAACTTTACTTCATTACCTTTGGTGTATAAATATGAATAAAACGATTAAAGGTACGAGCGTCATTATCATTTTGTTATTGCTCAATATCATAGTGGTAAAAGCCAATAGTCAGGAAATTACCTTAGCCTATGTAAACGATCCCAAAGTCGATATTTATGGTAAATGGGGTGAGTTGATTTATAGAGATGCATTTGCTCGACTTAACATTGATTTTTCATACATTATCCTTCCAATGATAAGAGCCAGTAGAATGGCTGATTTAGGCAGGATAGACGGTGAAATGGGGAGATATGAAGGTTATGGCGCTGCACATCCCAATCTAGTGCGCATAAATGAGCCGATCTCTGTATTTAACATCAGTGCTTATGCTTACAATTCATCAATCAAAATTGATTCTTGGCAAGATATAAAAAACAGCCAATATAAAATAGAATATTACCGCGGCTCGCAGTTTATGCATGAACGACTTACTCAATACGTTAATTCAGACAGATTAAGTGATTCATCCAGCCGAAGCGAATCGTTGCGTAAATTGATTCGAGGTAGAATTGATATATACATCGAAACGAATGAAGTCGTGAATGAGCTGTTAAGTACGCCTGAATTCATCAATGTGAATATCCAAATGCTAACCCAGCTTGAAACCCATCCTGTTTATGGTTATCTACATCAACGTCACAATGATCTCGCGCTTAAATTAGCCGATATATTCCGCCAAATGAAAGTTGAAGGTAAATTTGACGCTTATTTAATCCAAGCCAAACAGCTTATCGGCACACAAAAAATAAATAAATAATTAGTCTCTTTCCACGTGGATGTTCTGTGATTAAGAATGACTGGCTATTTATCCATTTTAAGGTTGGAACTGCCACTAATGTAAACTCAAACTATCCAAAAATCATTGTTCAATACAGGTTAACCATCCACCCATAGTTTTAATGGTCAAGGTTGAATCTGCAATTAACATTCTAGTTATTAAATATCTCAATAATATTGTCGAACCAAGTCACTGGAAATGATTTATCGCTACACGCGTATCCAGTTTCGCTCTTCAATATCTTGCTCCCTCGTAGCACGGTAGCTTAAATAACCGCTCACATAAGCGGCATCAAGAGGGAGTTGACTTGTCAGTGTTTGCCCGAGATGACTTCTACCACTCATTATGCCGCCAAGGGTAAGGGCAACTCCCAAGCTTGTCTTACCCACTTTGGGAAGAAGTCCTGTTACGAGTCTAAACGCGGCTTTACAGGCTTCTTCTCGGATAAATTGATTTATCTCTGCAAAGGGTAAGTCTTCACCTGGTTTTACCGATTTTTTTAACTTCCTTACGCCAATGGCCATGGTTATTGGCGCTAATGCGACCATTAAAAAGTCTAATTTAGGTTGCAACCTAGGATCTGTTGACGCTAGATATTCTAACGCGGCTGCGCCTTCTCCCACTGCACCACCTATAATACTTAGCGCCGCACTATAAGAGACATTCTGTTCTCCCCAACAGATAAGGTAATCTGTTAATCCTGTTCTTGTTTTCATAATTTCTGCAGCACTTGAATTCCATCTCAGTACATTATCTTGCGCATCGGTATATGCACTATCGACCCTGCCAGATAATAAGATCCCGATAGGATCTGTCCACTTAGAAAAACTCTGTTTCATTTCACCATGGCGAAATGTCATTAGCAAACCGTTAATTATTTCCCGTATTTCCTTAGGCTCACTCGTAAAATTGTCTTGCACTTTATTGAGCCATTCCGCTATTGATTTCGCTAATCTTCCCTGACGAGAAAAACTATTGAGTGATTCACCTGTAAACATAGCACTAATAATTTTTGTTAACCCTTTAGCTTCTTTCGATAAAAGCTCAGCCTTGACCACTTCATTACTTGCCGCTAATAATTGATTA
This sequence comes from Shewanella sp. VB17, assembly GCF_013248905.1. Classification (NCBI taxonomy): domain Bacteria; kingdom Pseudomonadati; phylum Pseudomonadota; class Gammaproteobacteria; order Alteromonadales; family Shewanellaceae; genus Shewanella; species Shewanella sp. VB17. The sequence goes on along the minus strand of NZ_JABRVS010000001.1, from coordinate 3,959,990 downwards.
TTCATCGCCAAATGCGTGGCTGACTCTAGTGTACTTGCCGCTTGCCTTAACTTTTTAACCTCTGGAATAATCAGCTTATTTAGCGCCTCAATCTGTGTTTTAGCTTTATTTTGTAATGCATCTGGCACTTGACTTAATATCGCCCTTATTTTGTTATCCATATTATTATCAGATACCATTTCATGTACTCGCTTTACTGCTAGATGTGCGGCATGACATTTGTCAGTGAGATGTTCTTTCAGAGCATACCATTGCCTTCTATCTTGAGTATTTATTACCTTATTTATCTCTAAATGTGTATCTAATATTGTCGTCAAGGTAACTAATGTTTTGTCTTTATCTCGATCCTTTAGCAAGGCTTGGTCTACAATGCTAGTTCGTTCCTTAAGGCTCAAACCAAATCTTCGTACAAAATTACTCCCTAGTTCCCCCTCAAGCTTCTCTTCACTTTTTTTAAGTTCATCTAGCGTCTCGCTTAAAGGATCGCTTGTTTTTTTCAAGTGTTCTCTGGCATCCAATAATTGAGTCAATATCGATCTCAACACGGAATCCACAATTCGTTCATTGCGGTCAATATGTTCTGTTAATTGTGTTCGTATTCCCTGATTAACTTTATTGACGCCATATTTTCCTGTCGCTATTAACTGCTTTCCCATTACAGGTAATCTTTGTTTATGCTTTTCAACGGAAGAACTGACTTTATCAAACAAGTATTCAGGATTATCGACAGCGACTAAGGTATCGATCAAACTATTGGTCACCGATGAGCTAATTTGGCTTATTATAGAAGGAAGGGGGGAGAGTTGCTGACCAATATCTTCAAATTCATCGGATAAATCGCTCAGTAAACGAGAGGCAAGCCTTAGAAAATTATCCACATTTTTTTTATTCTCTATTGATATTGGTGCTTGCAAAGAAAACACTCGTTTTACTGCCTTTAAATTCGATGGATTTACTTTTTTTGCCACCACTCGTATGCTCGTCGCCAATATCCTCAATTGATGTGCTTCTTCTGCCTTCGCATTTTTTATCGCTTCTTGTTGCAGTCTCTGCAATTTTTGACCTAACAGTCCCTTTTTTTTCTCTTGAGTTAATGTTGAGAGCACTTCAGCTTTAAGACGTTTAAATGCCTTCGGATCGGCCTTAATTTCCTCTACTCCACCAAGAAGGTGAGTTGCAGCTTCGTTGACTAAATCAGTGTTGGTTATCTCACTCTGCATTGCCCATATTTTGGGCTGTTCATCAAGTCCTATCAATTTTTTAGACGCATCGAGTAATGCACTGAACACCGCATTTAAAAAAGCAGCCATCACGACCGCTTTACTTCTTGTGCCATGATTGAGCTGTATTTTTATCCATTTATTGTTATCATTTTCAGGGAGTAGAGCTAACACTCGCCTAATTCTTGCACCAAATTCTTGTAACCTTTCATTTTGGTGATGATGAAGTGTTTTTGTCATACTTAACAAAGTAACCAATTTAGTCTTGTGTACTACAGGCGTTGTTTGGTTGTATCCCAACAACATAAACTCTTCCCATATTTTACACATATGATCAAACTCTTCGCTGAAGCCTTCAAGTACATGCTCACCACTCGCATCTTCTTTTTGGCTTATCACTTGATTAACGTGAGTACTGGCAACATCAGCAAACATGCACGATGGAGTCAGTTTAATTGGGCGTGTCTGATGACTCTTGCTTTTTAATGGCTTATCCCGTTTTATGTTAACTGGGGTTATTGTTTCCACTGTGTAGTGACGAAATTGACTAGATACGTTATTCCATTCTCTCGTTTTATTTATTTTTTCAACTTTAATAACAGTCAATTTTTCGTTAGGCGCTATGTTTTCCTCATCACTCATTTCATCCATCATGATTGATGAGGTTCCAGACAACGTTGCATTAATGGGGGGCATTTTTTCATCCACTACAATTATAAGTTATTCATTATTGGTAAAAATTATTCTCTCTGTTATACGATAATCCTTGCTAAAACCGTATTTAAGTTGAAATGCAGCAAAAATTCGTTAGTTACAGCTTAGAATTGTTGTTATGACTAAGTATCTGCATTAATTGCAACATATCCTTGTGGCTATAATATGTCCATAAGACTAATGGGCTGTCCTGAGACTTTTTTTAATGTGATTTTTGATAAAAAGGATAAATAAAACCAAATATAAGAGGTTCATTTTTTTCTATTGTGTAATCATATAATTCGGAGTGTTTAATAAATCAAAGGGGTAAATGAAACCGATATGTTAATTTATATCCATCTCTAATTATATTTTATATTTTGTTAAATACTGTTTTTTTTTGTTATTAACGATTAAAAAATAAAATGAGCTGGTGTACTTGATAACTCGCTATTTATAGGAAATATATGAAATAGGACAAGAGAAATAATGTTAAATAGTGTTATTTTATTCTGGTGCATGGGATTTAAATAATTATTGATTTACAAAACATTATGTTTTTTTGTTAGCGATGTTAATTTTTTTGGTTTCAGTTAAACATAATAACAACCTAAGGTCATTTTAATATAAACATTTGTCAATAGCTTGAAAGTATTAGTAATAATGGTTACCATTATTACAGGTAATGCTATTTTAACCTTTCTTAAAATAGGCGTCTGTTACGGATCACGATTAAATCAAGAAAATGTAAAAATGATAGGGAATACTCAGTTAATAAAAATCTTTACCTTAATAAAGTTAAAGTAAGCTTGTTGCTGTGTGTTATTTATCAATTGATATTTAATTAGCATTGAGGTGTGTATGCATATTTTAAGTTCAAGCGGCTCTACGCCATGTCAGGTTGATGATTTTAACATTCATGTAGAAAATTTTCTTGAATTATTAAAAGAAGGAATCCATTCTATTGAGTCTAAGCAAAGTTCTGGGCCACGCTTTAAAGTAGAAAATTTTTTTTATGAAGAGTTAATTGATAGTTATCATTTTCCTCTTGATGGAGCATCAGATAAAGAAACTATGGCTGATCTTAGTCAAATTATAGAGGGGAGCATTAGACCGCAGTCAAATAATGCCGTATATAATATGGTACCTCAGCCGCTCCCAGAAACACAGGCTGCAGCTTCATTAATGTTGCTTTATAATGTGAATTCAATAATGGATACCTATGGAGGTAAGTCTCTTCTATTTGAGCAACTGATTGCTCGATTTATAGGTAAGTTGGTCGGCTGGGATAAGGCGTTCGGGACTTCATGCAGCGGTGGAAAAGTTACCCTACTTTATGCCATAAAGTCAGCGATTAGCCGTATCTGTCCGACATATATAAATCAAGGAGTTACTCAAGACCTTGTTATTTTAACATCTGAAGGGGCTCATTACTCCATTGAACATGTATGTGAGTTTCTCGGTCTTGGCAGGCAAAGTGTTGTACGGATCCCGATCTCATCTTCTAATGGTTTATCAAATTCTGATCTTACTGATGCGTTTTTGACGCAAATTAAAAATGGTAAACGAGTCGCTGCAATAATCGCATGCGGTGGAACGACATTAGATTTTGTTTGTGATAACACTGAGACTATTTTTTCAACGGTAGAAGAAATCGTTAAAAATCATCACTTAGATTATACTCCATACTTACATTTAGATAGTGTTATTGGTTGGTTATGGTTCAGTTTAATCCATGATGCCCAAGACTTTTTTGACCGTTTTGAAACACCCCAAAAGGTGATTGGCAAACTTAAGCAAGTGACGGACAAGTTTTCGTCTATTCATCGGTTTGATTCGCTGGGGGTTGATTTTCATAAAAATGCATTATGCCCTTATTCGAGTAGCTTCTTTATTACTAACGAAGCTCAATTTCCTAAACAAAAAAGTCATTTGGCTTATGGGGATCTTGTTGCCTTTACACATACGATAGAAAATTCACGTAGTGCGGCTGGGATTGCGAGTGCATGGGCAGCGTTAAATTCCCTAGGTTTAAATGGGCTAAGAAATTACCTCTGCCAACTACTAGAATCGGCGCAAAAGCTAAAGGAGTGTTTTGATGAGCAAGAAAATATAGCTGTATTAAATCATAGCTCATGTGGTTGGGAGGTCATTTTTAACTTTAAATCAAGTCATGATTTGGTAGATATATATTCAGCTAATGGATTACATGAAGGGTTCTATCAGTTTATCACGTCTAAAGTTCAAAAGGGTCAAGATATCCCCAGCATTAGTATTATAACAAACTTTAGAAGACACTATGGCTCTGAATTAGGTCATGGTTTTATTTATTACAACATGAGAACTAAATTAAACTCTGATGAGTGCGAAACCATCATCGGCGAGATTTTAAAATTGATTGTTGAATACGAAAATGAGGTTAGGATGGGGTATTTCCTCATTGAAAATGTTAGTTTTATTGATCCTATAAAATAATAATGAGTATATGCATTTAACGGTAAAAGGTAGGTTTTTATGATTAGTATCTCAAGGAGTCACAGCTTCAGAGGTGATGATATTGGTAGGGATGGGAGGGAAGTTACCCGAGTCAGCTCTGAAAGGCGTTCGAGTATTAGCGAAGGGAATTTAGAATTTAAAGATAAAAAAATAAATAGTCTAGAAATTAAAACCGTAGGTAAAAGTCATCTTGTTGAACTTTCGGATGGTTCGTTATTTAAATCGTTAAGTAGTAAGGAAACGAATGCAGGAGATCAGTTGACGATAGATACTGCAAAAGTCATTGTCTCTAGGCGTGGCCCGAACTCAGAAATTTTTGATCAGGTTGATAGAAAGAGTGACCATCAATATAACTGGTATCCGGTATTGTCTATGCATAGTGAGAACTTACAAGGCAAGAATATGTATATTAGGCAAGATGCTTTCATTACCTCAAATGATCAGATTGTAGAGACTCATGACACCAACGAAGGAGGTCGACGTTTACGTTTTTGTGAGCAATATAACTACGACTACTCTTGTGATGAAAGTATTCTTCCAAGTGATAAATTGTATTTAGAGTTAGATAACAAAATTGAAGAGATAATTAAAAATACTAGTGATATTAAAAAGTCTATTGATAAATTTTGTCATCAATTGTCAGACAGTTGTGGAGGTACTTGGTTATCTATTCTTTATGGTTCATACGCCTCAGGTAATGAAAAGCCAGGATCAGATATTGATGTGATGTTTTCTTGCGATAACAATAGTTACTTGTTGCACAAAGAAGCTTTGGTTCCCAAAATTACTCATTTTTTATCATTATTGCATGATAAAGTCGGTGCCAATGTTGACGATGAAGTACCAGCAGAATCTAAACATCTTATTAGTGCAGAAGAAATGATGGAAGCAGTGAGATGCAAAGTATATTATCCCCCCATGGAGACTAGCGACTTGACCACTGTTAAAGTTGATCCATTGAGTTTTTTCTTAGATAAAGAAGTCGATGTAACTGGGATGAATAAATCTGAAAGTGAGAGATTTAGCAATGATTTTTTAAAGAGCAAATATTTGAGGTTAAGATTATTGTTTAACATTATGACAACACCTAATCAAATATCTTCTAATCGACCTATTGTTGTTGATAAACTCCACGAGCAGGCGAAAGAATCATTGCAGATATTAAGCAATGATTTAAGGTTACAACTTGGACGTTTAAGCGATGGTACAATTGATGAAAAAATAGAAAATCTATTTAAAACTGAAGATATTAAAGGTGAATATTGGCTAGGGTATAAAGAGGATAGAAAAGGGGTTAAAGAAAAGTTGATTGAATTACTTTCTTCTCCAGTTATACCAAAAAAAGCAGTTGAAGGGTTCGTATAACGTCATCATTGTCAGCAGATTAAAATGAAGGCTAGTCACCTTTTATGGTGGGAGCATGGCATTTTTTGACTAATTTAAAGTTTACCACGAACAATGTAACAAGGTTTCGTATTGATTCTGGTCCGGTTATTATACTTAGCAGCTAGGGTGTAATGTATCACTATTCCCATTATTATCTGGTTGATGGCTTGCTGCTCAATATATGAAGGTCTATCTTTAACATCATAAATAATTTTTATCTATGATAAATACCCAAGCGATTTTTATCTGATCGCACTGATAAATCAATAAAATTGGTGCATGGTCAGTGTTTATCACACGACGACAATGGATGATGATATGAAAAAGTTTAGCTCACTTATTTTGGTGTTAATACTTACAGCATGCGCCTCTGCTCCAGCAACATGGAAAGGAATGTCAGAAAGAGATATTTCGGCATGGAAAGAGATAGGGTTTAATGCTGATAAAGCACAGACTTGGAAAAAAAGTGGTTTTACACCAGAAAAAGCAAATAACTGGTCAATGGCAGGGTTTGATGTTGAAAGTGCTGGACTGTGGAATAAACAATCTTTTAATGCAGACGAAGCTAAAAATTGGAAAATGGGCGGATTTGATTTAGAGAAAGCAGTGGAATCGAGAGATAAAGGCTTAACCCCAGTCAAAAAAGATGAATAACAAAAATTACCTAACGGCATGCACGAGCATGTCGTTAAGTGCTTAACTAAAAGTTATCGAATATTTAGACTGATAATTATCCAGTATGTCTTTCACACTATTTTTTAGCGTCTCAAACGTGATAAAAGCATGGCAAGATAGCCATTCATATTTGATCTTTTTCCAGAGTATTTCAATGATATTGAGTTCGGGAGAATAAGCAGGTAAATACATAATGACAAGCCCTTTTAGTAACCATTCATAGCACTTTTCTTTAAAACGCTTAGCGCGATGAAATGAAGCATTATCAAGGTAGATAATCGTTAATTTATCAAGATGTTTAGTCGATATGAAGTGCTCAAAAGCTTCTATAACAACCTCGGTATTCACTTTACTTTCAGTGGTATGGTAAACAAGTGTTCCTTTTCTACTTAAAAAACCAAGTACATTAAGCCTCTTGCTATGAGAGTATGAAGGCATCACTAACGGCTCTCCTTTTGGAGACCAAGCGCTGGGTAAGTTTGACTTCTGGCTAAAGCCAGACTCATCAAAATAAAAGAGCTCAATTCTCCCAGCCTCTTCAGCTGTAATGAGGCCTGCTAATGTTTGCTGACAATCTAAAAAGTCTGATTCAGAACGTTGATTTTTTAGGCTATGTCTGGCACGTTTATAGCTATAATTGAATTTTTTTTAATGTTCTTTTTATCGTTGATTTACTGACTTTTTTTTCTGTTTCTGATGCCATTATCGCCTGAGCTCGTTTAAGTTGATAAGGCTCATCATCGACCCACTCTTTTAACTGTAAGTTTTCAGCTTCATTATAGATTTCTGGTCGTCCAGTTCGCTTACCGTCATAAAGAAAGCTGATCCCCAAATCAAACCATAGATCTATCCATCCAGATACGGTGCCGGGTTTTACCAATAATATTTGTGCAATTTGCTTGAGACTGAATCCATGATAACTACTCAATATTGCATGAACACGCGTTCTACAACGATGTTTAGGATGATTTTTGAATGCTTCTTCCAGCGTAGTGAACTCATGTTCTAACAGTGATCTAACTTGTTTCATATAAAAAATAATGAGTAAATTCAGTCAGTAGTTATACGTAAATCGTGATTTTGATGCAAGATTAAAAATGTAAAAAATCAGTGTTTAAATAATGTTCTAATTAGTGGTAATTTTATACTCAGGTACTTAGGTACTCAGCGATTATCTCCCTTTTATATTCCCTCCAAAAGCACTACTGACTTCGATATGTTATTGAACGATGGCTATGATATTGTTGCTTAAGTACATACTTTAAAATAAGCATTGATAATCATAAGGAATAATCATGTCTAGAACTGTTGTGATCACTGGCGCTAACCGTGGCATTGGCCTTGAGTTAGTGCGCCATTATGTCAAGCAAGGCGATAATGTTATTGGTATTTGTCGTGAGACCTCCCAAGAGTTGGATGAAATGGCCTCCATGGTAGTGGAAAACATAGATGTCACTAAAGGCGATAACGTTGAAGAGTTGGGCATAATATTAAGCAATGAACAAATTGATATTTTGATCAACAACGCGGGTTTATTTGCCAATGAAAGCTTAGGGTGTTTGGATTTCGACAGCATTCAGCGTCAAATGGAGGTCAATGCTTATGGCCCGCTTCGTGTGACAGAAGTATTGCTGCCCAAGATAAACAAGGGCGGTAAAATTGTCAATATTACCAGTCGTATGGGATCCATGGGCGACAATACATCCGGACATTATTATGGGTATCGCGCTTCAAAGGCAGCGTTGAATGCATTTGGTAAATCTCTATCAGAAGATGTAAAACCCCGAGGCATTGCGGTGGCGCAACTTCACCCCGGATTTGTGAAAACACGCATGGTGGGTTTCAATGGGGACATCACACCAGAGGATTCAGCTAAAGGCTTAGTCTTATGTATTGAACAGTTGAACATTGATAATACCGGTGGTTTCTGGCACTGCAATGGTGAAAAGTTACCTTGGTAAGCATTACCAGTAGCAAAGTTGTTAGGTGACCTGTGTCAGTTTCTTTTTAGCTAGGGTTATTTTTGCTATAAGAAGTTGGTGTCTGACACTGAGGTTAGCGATTAGACGTCAACGACTTTGCCTATGAGTACAAATGAGTATCAAATGGTAGATAGCCCTATAAAAATGCCAAATACTAAGAATATGACACCACTGAATTGATTAAACCGTTGACGTCTTTGATTGTTATTCAGTAAAGATTTAGCCCTTTCCCCAAGTGCTGCATAGCTTAAATAGATAGCAAAATGAATCATTGCACTAATGAAACAAAGTGCAGTGACTTGAGGCACTAACGCAGTATCGGCTTGAATAAATTGGGGCAATAAAGCAGAGACAAATATCAAGGCTTTGGGGTTTGAAGAGGTCATAAAAAATGCCTGTTTGAAAATGATTGATGACGTCTCATTTTTAGCGTGACATGAACTGCCTGTATTCATTTGAGATACAGGAGAAAAATAGGTTTTCCCTCCTAGGTAACACAAATATATAGCGCCTATTATCTTGATAATATGTAGTGTAAGGCTTGTCTAGATTGGAGCGAACGAAAAAGTCATTTAGCTGGAAGTTTAGGTCAATGGATTTTAAATGATGCTATTGTTCGTCGTTGGGCCCACCAAGATTTGGACTCGAGAGCGATTCAATTCAGTTCGCATGGCTTGAGATCTTTTTATAAAAAATATGGTGTTTCAAATCAAGTTTATGCCAGACGATTATAGCACGGATGGTTTTTATGATAAAAACACTTCTATATCGTCTATTTGCAATCGACATTTCTTGGTCCCTTGTGATTTTTTCTAATATCAGCCAAAAACTCAGTTCTAGCTTTACGCTGGTGGCATGGCTATCAATACCAATAGCGCGGTTTATATATTGGTCATTCTCTATGAGTTGCTGTGAAAATATTTGGCAGATATTATTACCTGATCATAGTAAACAGAATGTTGTTCATTTCTTATTGAGATCGTCTGTGAGTGTTAGGCATAAATCTCGTAAAGAGTCGATTTCCAGCTCCGTAATACTGACTTTATTGAGTAAAATTTGCTTTAAGGATAAGGCCGCTTGTTTAAGTGCTGTACCTGATGCTGTTACTTGGATTATTTTTTTTCGTTCATCTTTACAATCAACACTTCGAACTAATAAGGCTTTAGTTTCAAGGCGTTTAACTATCGGAGTTAAAGTGCCAAGATCTAGGCGTGTTTCTTTAGATAGGTCGGTGAGGCTAGCGCCATCATTAAGCCACAAAGCTTGCATGACTAGGTATTGCGGGTAAGTTAGGTCGCATTGTTCTAATAATGGACGGTATGCACGGACCAATGCATTACTTGCGGTGTATAGGGCAAAACAGACGTTGTCAGATAGGGATGTCGTGCCCTTGCTATCATCAATTTGGGTCGTTTTTTGTCTATCTTGATGAGATGTTTTGGTCACCTTTTGTACGCCTTTAATGTGCTTGTTAGTGTCGATATATGCTCAGTTTTAATCATGACTTAGCTAATCACAATATACTTTGCGCGCAAAGCAATTGCCTTTGTCGATATTTGAGAGTAGAGTTTACCACAATTAATTAGCGCACAAAGTAAAAGAGGTTTTATGCAGGCCCAACAGATATTATTAGACTCACGCCCAGACGGTTTACCCACTCATGCTAATTTCAAATTAGTGCCTGTTTCATTACCAGCGATCCAAATGGGGGAATTTTTAGTTAAAAACTTATGGATGTCTGTGGATCCATACATGCGTGGGCGTATGGTAGATAGAGAGAGTTATATTGCCCCTTTTGTACTTGGTGAAGCACTCGAAGGTGGTTCGATTGGTGAGGTGATAGAGTCGCGTCATTCGAGCTTCCCTGTCGGTGCTAAAGTGACCAGTATGCTAGGCTGGCGAAGTCATTATGTGACTGACGGTAGTGATCACACTCTGCTTCCAGAAACTCCTTTAAGTGAGTCACATTTTCTTGGCGTGTTAGGCATGCCAGGTATGACAGCCTGGACTGGGTTGAATCGAATAGCTGAGCTAAAAGAAGGGGAAACCTTGTTTGTTTCTGCAGCATCTGGTGCTGTAGGAAGTGTGGCGTGTCAATTAGCTCAGTTAATGGGGTGTAAAGTGATTGCTTCTGTCGGTTCTGATGAAAAAGCGACTCACCTGAAAAGTTTAGGTGTCGATGCTGTGATTAATTATAAAACGGTCGATAATTTAAGTGCTGCGTTACAGGTTGCAGCGCCTCAAGGGGTGGATGTTTACTTTGAAAATGTCGGTGGCGAGCATTTTGCTGCCGCACTGGATAATATGAATGATCATGGCAGAATTGCTGTATGTGGCATGATTGCTCAATACAATGATACAGCTCCGACACCTGGGCCAAGTAACCTTGCTTTGATCATAATGAAGAAGCTTAAAATAGAAGGTTTTATTGTATTTGAGCATTGGGCTCATTACCCTGAATTTACACAACAGATGGCGCAGTGGCTTTCTACCGGCGCGGTTAAAGCTGAGCAAACTATTTATGAAGGCTTGGCGAGTGCTCCCGATGCTTTTATTGGTCTATTTGAAGGTAAAAACCGCGGTAAAATGCTGGTTAAGCTCAGTTAGGTGTATTGTATGTGGGGAGGGATAAAAATTTTAGCTTGATATAAGGCAAGTGATTTCGCAAAACTTAGATATCTCTTCTAGTCTTTTAGTGTTAACGAAATGAATATAAGCCACTGAGGATAAAATATGTTTAGTTTTGTCGAGCGAAATAACATGATCCGATTTTTTCTACCGCTAATAGCAATATCCCTATTATCACT